>CANQUE010000048.1 GCA_947626905.1 uncultured Oscillospiraceae bacterium | reverse complement strand
AGATCGGCATCGTGGTCATCTGGCGGATCGTGAACACCGCCAAGGCCGTGTTCAACGTGGACAACTACGTGGAGTTTTTGTCCATCCAGACGGACAGCGCCCTTCGCAACGTGGTGCGGCTGTATCCCTACGACGTGTCCCCCAACGTGGACACCACCGGCGACGGCGTGGCGGACGAGGGGTCCCTGCGGGGCTCCAGCGAGGTGGTGGCCGAGCGCATCCGCCGGGAGATCCAGGGCAAGGTGGACATGGCCGGCTTGGAGATCCTGGAGGCCCGGATCACCTATCTTGCCTACGCGCCGGAGATCGCCGCGGTGATGCTCCAGCGGCAGCAGGCCAGCGCCATCATCGACGCCCGGAAGATGATCGTGGACGGGGCCGTGGGTATGGTGGAGATGGCCCTGGACCGGCTCAACAAGGGGGGCATGGTGGACCTGGACGAGGAGCGCAAGGCCGCCATGGTCTCCAATCTTCTGGTGGTGCTCTGCGGCAACAAGGACGCCCAGCCCATCGTCAACTCCGGGAGCCTGTACTGATCGCCCATGGCGGACAGGCAGGAGAAAAAGCAGCTTCTGCTGCGCATATCCGGCCAGCTTTACAGCGAACTGGCCGCCTGGGCGGAGGATGACTTCCGCTCCGTGAACGGGCAGATCGAGTATCTGCTGACCCAGTGCGTCAGGGAGCGGAAAAAGTCGGGCCGGTACACCCCGAAAGACGACGGATGAGAGCGGGAAAGACGGGCCCGGGCCCGTTTTTCCCTTTTTGCGGACTCTCCGATTCGGAGAATGGCCGTCAAAGCGGGGCGGAGGGCTTGCGGTCGCTTTCATTGTCTGATATAATCGCCGCCGGAAATTCGCACCAGGAGGGTATATCATGCACAGGATCGCCGTCGCCACCGACAGCAACAGCGGCATCACCCAGGCCCAGGCCAAGCAGATGGGCATACGGGTCCTGCCCATGCCGTTTTTTATCAACGAGGAGCTGTTTTTTGAGGACATCACCCTGACCCAGAAGGAGTTTTACCAGCGGCTGGACGAGGACGCGGATATCTCCACCTCCCAGCCGGCGCCGGGGGACGTGATGGAGCTGTGGGACGGCCTGCTGCAGGAATATGAGCATGTGATCTACATACCCATGTCCAGCGGCCTGTCCGCCTCCTGCGAAACGGCTATCGCCCTGGCGGAGGACGAACCCTATGCCGGGCGGGTGCACGTGGTGGACAACCAGCGCATCTCCATCACCCAGCGCCAGGCGGTGCTGGACGCGCTGGAGATGGCGGGCAAGGGCATGAGCGCCGGCCAGATCGTGGAGGTGCTTATGCGGGAGAAGCTGCAGTCCAGCATCTACATCACGGTGGATACATTAAAGTATCTGAAAAAGGGCGGCCGGGTGACCCCCGCAGGGGCGGCGCTGGGCGCGGTGCTGAACATCAAGCCGGTGCTCACCATCCAGGGGGAAAAGCTGGACGCCTTTGCCAAGGTGCGGGGCATGAAGGCCGCCCGGCTGAAGATGCTGGACGCCATGGAAAAGGACATCCGGGAGCGGTTCGCCGGCCACAAGGTCCATCTGATGGCGGCGTATACCTGCACGGATGAGGAGGCGGCGGACTGGAAAGAGCAGATCGCCGGCCGGTTCCCGGACCTTCCGCTGGAGATGCTGGACCCGCTGAGCCTGAGCGTGAGCTGCCACATCGGCAAGGGCTCTATGGCCATCGCCTGCAGTCGGGTGATAGAGTATTGAGCAAAATAAAATTTTTGGGGCGCCGACAGGGCGCCCCCTCTTGTTTTTCTCCGGTGGATATGATATAATCTGCGTCCGTGTGAAACTTGCCTGACATAGGAGCCGACCGGAATGATCCTGGGAAAATACATCAACCGATACTACGTCAAATACGCCGGCCATCTGCTGCTGGGTCTGCTGGCGCTGTTCACGGTGGACTATATGCAGCTTTTGATCCCCAATCTCTATCAGATGGTGATCAACGGCATCAACGACGGCCAGGTCCTGGTGGACGGGGCGATGGTCCCCTTTGACATGAGCTTCCTGCTGGACGGGATCTGCCTGCCCATGGTGAAGATCATCCTGATGATCGTGCTGTGCCGGTTCTTGTGGCGTATCTGCTTCTTCGGCGCGGCCATCCGGGTGGAGGCCGGGCTGCGCAACGAGATGTTCGACCACGCCAAGGACCTGAGCCGGGAGTATTACCAGGTCAACAAAGTGGGCAACCTGATGAGCCTGTTCACCAACGATCTGGACACGGTCCAGGACTGCTACGGCAACGGGCTTTTGATGATGTTCGACGCGCTGGCCCTGGGCGGCATGGCCGTGTGGCGGATGTGGCAGATGGATAAGCTGATGACCGGCCTGGCCATGATCCCCATGGTCCTGCTGCTGGCCTCCAGCGCGGTGATCGGCCGGTACATGATGAAAAAATGGGACATCCGCCAGGAGGCCTTCTCCCGGCTGAGCGATTTTTCCCAGGAGAGCTTTTCCGGCATCGCCGTGATCAAGGCCTTCGTGAAGGAGGCCAAAGAGCTGATGGCCTTCAAGGTCCTCAACAAGGAGAACGAGAAGGCCAACGTGGACTTTACCCGCTCGTCGGTGCTGCTGCGGATACTGGTGACGCTGTTCGTGGAGAGCGTCACCTGCATCATACTGGGCTACGGCGGATATATGGTCTGGACGGGGAGCTTCAACGCCGGGCAGCTGATGGAGTTCATCGGCTACTTCAACGCCACCGTCTGGCCCATCATGGCCGTGTCGGAGCTGATCGACATGACCAGCCGGGGCAAGGCGTCGCTGAAGCGCATCTCGGAGCTGCTGGACGCCAAGCAGGACGTGATCGACCGTCCCGGCGTGGAGCCGCTGAAAAACGTGGCGGGCGACATCGCGTTCGACCACCTGACCTTCCGGTATCCCGGCGGGGAGTATGACGCGCTCAAGGACGTGACCCTGACCATCCGGGCCGGCGAGAGCGTGGGCCTGGTGGGCAAGACAGGCGCGGGCAAGACCACCCTGGTGGATCTGCTGCTGCGGACCTATAACGTGCCGGACGGGACGGTATTTCTGGACGGGCACGACGTGAACGGCGTGGCCATCCGGGACGTGCGGGACGCCATCGCCTATGTGCCCCAGGACAACTTCCTGTTCTCCGACACCATCACCCGGAACATCGGCTTTGCCGTGGACGAACCGGACAGGGATCTGGTCCGCCAGGCGGGCGTCCTGTCCGACGTGGACGGCGACATACAGGACTTTGCCGAGGGGTATGAAACGGTGCTGGGCGAACGGGGCGTGACCGTGTCCGGCGGCCAGAAGCAGCGCATCTCCATCGCCCGGGCCCTGATGAAGGACGCCCCGGTGCTGATCCTGGACGATTCGGTCTCCGCGGTGGACACCTCCACGGAGAAGGCCATCCTGGAAAACCTCCGGTCCACCCGGGCCGGGCGGACCACCATCCTGATCGCCCACCGTATCTCCACGGTGGAGACCCTGGACAAGATCATCTATCTGGCCGACGGCCGGGTGGAGGCCGTGGGCAGCCACGAGGAGCTTTTGGCTTCCTGCCCGGCTTACCGCCACCTGGTGGAGCTGCAAAAACTGGAAGAGGAAGGGGGCGGCCTCAGTGCATGATTATCTGCCTATACTGATCCTGGGCGCTATCATCGGCGTGTTTGCCGCCGCCTTTATCGTCCTGTATATCTATGTGAAGAAATACCGCCCCCAGGTGAGCCTGGACCGGAACATGCCCGACTCGGAGATCATGTCCCGGCTGGCGAAATACGCCAAGCCCTACTGGAAGCAGTTTTTGCTGGTGTTGGGCATTATGATCCTGTCCATCGCCTATTCGCTGGTCTCCCCGGCGCTGGTGGGCCGGATCGAGGAACTGATCAAGGGCCAGTTCGAACTGTCCCGGCTGTGGAGCATGGTGATCCTCTATGCCGCCATGCTGATCGTGTCCATGGTGTGCACCTACATGCAGTCCATCATCCTCCAGAAGCTGGGCCAGAAGATCCTCTCCGCCCTGCGGCAGGACCTGTTCACCCACATCCAGAGCCTGAGCCACAACCAGCTCAACAACATCCCCGTGGGCAAGCTGGTGACCCGCGTGGCCAACGATACCAACGCCATCTCCATGATGTTCACCAACATCCTGGTGAACATGGTGAAGAACGTATTCATCCTGGTGGGCGTGCTGGGGGCCATGCTGCTGCTCAATTACGCGCTCACGCTGATGGTGCTGTGCTTCGCGCCGTTTTTGGTGCTGTTCACGGTGATCTTCCGCAAGCTGACCCGCCGGGCCTTCCGCCGGGTGAAGGACTGCACCACCGACATCAACACCTTCCTGTCGGAAAACCTGTCGGGCATCAAGATCACCCAGGTGTTCAACCGGGAACAGGCCAAGATGAACGAGTTTCTGGACAAGAGCGACAAGCTCCGCAACGCCCGCCAGCAGCAGATGTATGTGTTCGGCATCTTCCGGCCCACGGTGTATATGCTGTATATCTCCTCGGTGATGTGCCTGTTCTACCTGGGCGGCCGGGGCTATATCCACAACGCCTCCTTCCTGGGGCAGACCATCACCTCCGGCACGGTGGTTTCCTTCTACCTGTATATCTCCAAGTTCTTCGACCCCATCCAGATGCTGGCCGAGCAGTTCAATATGCTCCAGTCCGCCTTCGCTTCGGCGGAGAAGATCTTCGCCGTGTTCGATATGCAGCCGGAGCTGACGGACGAGCCGGACGCCATAGAGCTGGACCATATCGAGGGCGAGATCGAGTTTAAGGACGTGTGGTTCGCCTATAACCCGGGAGAGTGGGTGCTCAAGGGCGTGTCCTTCCATGTGGCCCCCCGGCAGACCGTGGCCCTGGTGGGCTCCACCGGCTCCGGCAAGAGCACCATCCTGAGCCTGATCTGCCGCAACTATGACATCCAGAAGGGGCAGATCCTCATCGACGGCATCGACATCCGGCACATCAAGATCGCCTCTCTGCGCCGCCACTTCGGCCAGATGCTGCAGGATGTGTTCCTGTTCTCCGGCACCATCCGCTCCAACATCGTCCTGCGGGAGGAATCCTTCACCGACGACGAGATCTGGCAGGCCTGCCGGTATGTGAACGCCGACCGGTTCATCACGAAGCTGGACGGCGGCCTGGACGAGGTGGTCCGGGAGCGGGGCAACAACTTCTCCGCCGGCCAGCGGCAGCTTCTCAGCTTCGCCCGCACCATTATCCACCGGCCGGAGGTGATGATCCTGGACGAGGCCACCGCCAACATCGACACGGAAACGGAGCTGCTCATCCAGGAGTCCCTGGAGAAGATGAAGAACATCGGCACCATGCTGATCGTGGCCCACCGGCTGAGCACCATCCAGCACTCGGACAACATCATCCTTCTCAGCCACGGCCAGATCCAGGAGCAGGGCACCCATCAGGAGCTTCTGCACCAGCACGGCCGTTACCACAGGCTCTATATGCTGCAATACGAGCAGCAGGAGCTGAAAAACGCCTGAATCTGAACGCCCCGCCGGCCAGGCGGGGCGTTTTCGCGCACCTTTCCCCTCCCGGACGCATAGGATGAAGGGGGAGGGCGGGCTATGCGGATCTATGTGTATGCCATCGCGAAGGATGAGGCGGGATTCGCCCGCCGGTGGATGGCCTCCATGGGGGAGGCGGACGGCGTCTATGTGCTGGATACGGGCAGCTCCGACGGCACGGCGGCGCTGCTTCGCTCTCTGGGGGCGGAGGTGACGGAGCGGGCGGTGGAGCCCTGGCGGTTCGACACGGCCCGGAACCTGTCCATGGAGCTGGTCCCGGGGGACGGGGACATATTGGTGTGCACGGATCTGGACGAGGTGCTGCTGCCCGGCTGGAGAAACGCGCTGGAGGCGGCCTGGCGGCCGGAGTGCACCACCGCCCGGTATGAATACGTGTGGTCCTTTCGCCCCGACGGGTCGGACGGGGTGAAATTCTGGTATGAAAAGGCCCACCGGCCCGGGGTATGCCGCTGGACCCATCCGGTCCACGAGGTGCTGTCCTATCCGGGACCGAAGGTGCTGTGCACCGTGCCGGGGATGCGCCTGGAGCACCATCCGGACCCGGAAAAGGGAAGAGGGGATTATCTGCGGTTGCTGGAGCTGGCGGTGGCGGAGGCGCCGGCAGATCCCCGGGACCGGCACTATCTGGGCCGGGAATATATGTTCCGGGGCCGGTGGCAGGAGGCCATCGGCGCTCTGAAGGCCCATCTGGCCCTGCCGGGGGCGGTGTGGCGGCCGGAGCGGGCCGCCTCCATGCGGTACATCGCCCGGTGCCTTGCGGCGCTGGGCCGGGGAGAGGAGGCGGAGCTGTGGCTGCTGCGGGCGGCTTTTGAGGCGCCGGAGCAGAGAGAGCCGCTGGTGGAGCTGGCCCGGCTCATGGCCGGGCAGCAGCGGTGGCCGGAGTGCGAGCGGTACTGCCGTCTGGCCCTGGCGATCCGGCGGCGGGACATGGACTATGCCACCGAGGCGGACGCCTGGGGCGCGAAGCCCTGGGCGCTGCTGGCGGAGGCGTGCGCCCGGCAGGGACAGGGGGATTGGGCGGCCAACTGCGCCGCCGAGGCCCTGCGCCTGGGGCCGGAAGACCCGGCGGAGCGGGAGCGCATGAAAGACTTGTGTCAGAAGCCATAGCGGGTTGCACAAAAATAAAATTAGAAAACTGTGCGGATTTGACAATAACTAATGCTTGCAAAATAACGGAATATCGTTTATATTATAACTATGAAGTCCGGCGCACACCGGGGAAGTAAACTGCATATAGCCAGAAGAAACCGGCAGGACCAGCGGAACCGCCGGTGGATGGGATTCTGGAGAAGCCCGCCTGCGGGGCGGGGGCCGAAGGGGCAAGGCAGAGCGCTAATCTCTCAGGCAAAAGGACAGAATATTTGACCGTCGTCCAGCGGGCAAACTGTTTGATTGTTTGAGCCTACCCCTTTGGGTGGCTCATTTTGTTTTACCCGGAAAGCGCCACGAGGTTTTTTACACCACTTTTTTTACGAGGGAGAGATGAATATGGTCGAAATGATCGAAAAAGTCAACAACGCGATCAACGGCTTCGTATGGGGCCCCATCATGCTGGTACTGCTGGTGGGCACCGGCGTTTACCTGACATTCCGCACGGGGTGGGTCCAGGTGCGTTGGTTCGGCTACATCATGAAGAACACGATCGGCTCCGTCTTCAAGAAGACGGACAAGAAGAAAGACAGCAACAACCTGACCCCCTTCCAGGCCATGACCACCGCCCTGGCGGGCACCGTGGGCACCGGCAACATCGCCGGCGTCACCGGCGCCGTGTTCGTAGGCGGCCCGGGCGCGGCCTTTTGGATGTGGGTATCCGCGTTCTTCGGCATGTGCACCAAGTATTCCGAGATCGCCCTGGCCATGAAATACCGTGAAAAGGATGAAAATGGCGTTTACTCCGGCGGTCCCATGTACTACATCAAGAACGGCCTGGGCAAGAACTGGAAATGGCTGGCCGTGATCTTCGCCATCCTGGGCGGCCTGGCCTCCTTCGGCATTGGCAACATTGCCCAGTCCAGCGAGATTGCCGGTGCCATGAGCGGCCTGTTCGGCGTCAAGCCTCTGATCACCGGCATCATCTTGGCCATTCTGGTGGCCGTTGTCATCCTGGGCGGCGTCAAGCGCATCGGCACCGTTACCTCCTACCTGGTGCCCTTCATGTCCATCTTCTACATCCTGGCGGGCATCGTGGTCATCATCATGAAGCTGCCCCAGGTCCCCGCGGCTTTCGCCACCATCTTCAAGAGCGCCTTCAGCTTCAAGGCCGTCGGCGGCGGCGTGTTCGGTTACGCCATCATGGTGGCCATGCGCCAGGGCGTTGCCCGCGGCGTGTTCTCCAACGAGGCCGGCCTCGGCTCCGCGCCCATCGCCCATGCCGCTTCCTCCACCGAGGAGCCCTGCGAGCAGGCCATCTGGGGCGTGTTCGAGGTGTTCGTGGACACCATCATCATCTGCACCATCACCTGCCTGACCCTGGTCCTGTCCGGCTTCGAGCTGGGCGAGGCGGCGCTGGAAACCTACGCGTCCAAGGGCGCGGCGGCCGTGGCGGCCTTCAACTCCATCCTGCCGGGCACCCTGGGCGGCACGATCATCCAGATCAGCCTGATTTTCTTCGCCCTGTCCACCTGCATCAGCTGGAGCTACTACGGCGACCGCTGCTGGGGCTATCTGACCAACAACAATAAGTATGTGTCCTGGGGCTACAAGATCATCTTCTGCCTGATCTGTATCGTGGGCGCCACCGGCTCCGGCAAGCTGATGTGGGATATCTCCGACACCCTGAACGGCGCCATGGCTATCCCCAACCTGATCGCCTTGCTGCTGCTGTCCGGCGTGATCGCCAAGCTGACGAAGGATTACTTCTCCGGCAAGAAAAAGATCAAATAACGATTGGCGTCATCTCGTCTGCCCCGGCTTGCCGGGGCAGACACAGCGCCGGATACCCAAACGCTGCCGCCGTGCGTATCGACGCCGCGCGGCAGTTTCTTTTGCATCGACACTGTAGTTCGGTAAGGAGTTAAAGCATGATCGCCTCAGAGAGCATCGTATTCATCGCGTATCTTGTGTTCATGATCGCCATTGGCATATGGTTTTTTGTGAAGAACCGTGCCGGTGGGGAGAAGGGGTATTTTTTGGGCGGCCGGCAGATGGGCCCCTGGGTGACGGCGCTGTCGGCGGGCGCGTCGGATATGAGCGCGTGGGTCCTCATGGGTATGCCCACCAGCATCTACGCCCTGGGCCTGGGCCAGACCTGGATCCCCATCGGTCTGGCCATCGGCTACACCCTCAGCTGGATCTTTGAAGCGCCCCGTCTGCGCCGGTTCTCTATCGTGGCGGACGACGCCATCACCATCCCCCAGTACCTGACAAGGCGGTTCCGCTCCAAGTCCAAGGCCCTGCAGATCGTGTGCGCGGTGATCTTCCTGGTGGCTTATACCATCTACGCCGCCTCCAGCGTGAAGGCGTGCGGCACCCTCTTCAACACCGTCATCGGCCTGGACGAGAAGCTGGCCATGTACCTGGCGGCGCTGATCATCATCAGCTACACCTTCCTGGGCGGTTTCTCGGCGGTGTGCTGGACGGACTTTTTCCAGGGCCTTCTCATGCTGGGCGCGCTGCTGATCGCTCCCATCTTCGCCGCCGGCATGCTGGAAGCCGGCGCGGCTGGCTCGCTGCCGGAGGGGTATATGGACCCCTTCACCAGCTGGCAGGACATCGTTTCCGGTCTGGGCTGGGGCATCGGCTATTTTGGCATGCCCCACATCATCATCCGGTTCATGAGCCTGCGCAGCCAGAAGGAGCTGAAAAAGTCCGCGGTCATCGGCGTGAGCTGGACGGTGCTGATCGTGTTGTTTGCCACCCTGGTAGGCGTGGTGGGACGCATGTTCCTGGGCTACGACGAGGCCATCGGCGGCGGGGAGCTGGTGTTCATCACCATGACCCGGCGCATCTTCCCGGGCGTGGTGTCCGGCATCCTGCTCTCCGCGGTGCTGGCGGCTTCCATGTCCACGGCGGACAGCCAGCTGCTGGCGGCGGCCTCCGCCTTTGCCAGCGACGTGTATAAGCCCGTGTTCCGCAGGAACAAGGCAGGCGACAAGGAGATGCAGTGGGCCGGCCGGGCGGTGGTGGTCATCATCGCCTTGGTGGCGCTCATCCTGGCCTCCGACCCGGACGCCGGCACCATCATGGGTCTGGTGTCCAACGCCTGGGGCGTGTTCGGCGCGGCCTTCGGCCCGGCCATCATGCTGAGCCTGTTCTGGAAGCGCTTCAACTTTGCCGGTGCGGTGGCGGGCATCGTGGCGGGCGCGGCGGTGGATATCCTGTGGCTGGCGTTCCTGTCCGGCACCGGCGTGTACGAGATCGTCCCCGGCGCGGCGGCAAGCCTTATCGCCGCGGTGGCCGTGACCCTGTGCACAAAGGCCCCGGACAAGGACGTGGAGGCTCTGTTCGACAAGGCCGTGGCCTACACCGAGGAGTAAAAAACGAAAAACCAAAAGCGGCAGCCCGTCGGGCTGCCGCTTGCCGCGTCATTCTGCGCTAGTATATATCCTTTGTGCAGTACCGGCCATAGGCCGTCGCGACGCCGGCGCAGAAGACCAGCCCGCCCAGCGCGGCCAGCCCGGCGTCCAGGGCTCCGGCGGCGAGGATGTCCGCGCCCTGGCAGTAGGCGAAGGGCGTGAAATACCGGAGAAACGCCGTCCGCTCCGTCATGTTGGCGGCCAGCTGCAAAATGTACAGCCCGCCGGCCAGGCCCATGGCGAGCCCCGCGCCGCCCCGGCGCAAAAAGGCGGACAGGCCAAAGCATACGCCCGCCAGCTCCATGTGGAGCAGCCAGTAGGCCCCGTGGAGCAGCAGAAGTTCTCTCCAGGGGATGCGCTCTCCGATCTGCGCCACCGCCGACAGGGCTAGGGCGAGGATCGCAAGGTCCATGGCGCTGACCTGCGTCAGTACCGCCGCCAGTTTTTCGGAAACGACGCGGGCCCGGGGCAGGGGGTGGGTCAGCAGAAATTCCGCCGTGTGATCCCGCTCCTCCTTCGCCAGGGCGGAAACACCGGTGAGCGCGGCGAAAAACGCCCCGCCCAGCCCCAGGATGCTGCCGCATTCCACGGCGTAAAACCCGATCAGGGTCCCGAAGTCCAGCCGGTCCATGCCGAAAGCGGCGGTGAAACTGCCCATGGAGGCGAACAGACTGCCCGCCGCGTCCATCTCGCCTTTCATCTCCGGATACAGGCCCACGCACAGGACCAGCAGCCCCCCGGTGACCGCCGTCCAGAGGAAACAGGCGGCTAGGCCCCGCCGCAGCTCATGCCGGAAAACGGTCATCTTCTCCCGCTCCCTTCCTCATAATAGTGCAGGAACACCTCCTCCAGATCCGGTTCGGAGATGGTCAGGTCCTGAACGTTCGCCTCCGTCAGCGCCTTCAATAGGGCGGGCATGCCGCCGCTGTACAGAAACTCGGACCCGTCCGCCGTGACCTGTCGGTCCCGTATGCCCGGCAGATCCCCCAGGTCGGCGCGGCCCCGGATGCCGACCCGCTTGGCCCCGGTGCGGACCAGCGCCTCCACGCTGCCGCCGGCGACGATCCGCCCCTGCCGGATGATGGCGGCGTGGGCGCAGTGGTGCTGGACCTCCGAGAGGATGTGGCTGGACAGGAAGACGGTGGCGCCCTGGGCGTTTCGCTCCCGGAGCAGGGCGAAAAACTCCCGCTGCATCAGCGGGTCCAGGCCCCCGGTGGGCTCGTCCAGGATCAGCAGCTCCGGCTCATGCTGAAGAGCGCAGACGATGGCGACCTTCTTCCGGCTGCCCAGGGACAGCTGCTCCACCTTTCGGGAAACGTCCAGCTGGAGGCGCTGGCAGAGCCGGTCCGCTGCCGGGGCGCAGTTTTTCTTTCGCAGCCCGGCGGACAGCTTCAGTATGTCCCGCACCCGCATCCCGGGCCAGAACGCCGTTTCCGAGGGCAGATAGCCCACCTTCGCCAGGATCTTTTCCCGGTCCGTCCCGATGTCCAGGCCCAGGATCTGCCCCCGGCCGGCGCTGGGCCGGACGAGCCCCAGAAGGGCGCGGATGAAGGTGGACTTGCCCGCCCCGTTGGGGCCGATGAAGCCGAAGAGATCGCCCTGTTCCACGGTAAGGCTGATGTCCTCGATGCCCCGGGCGCTGCCGTAGTACTTGGTCAGACCGGCGGTCTTTATGGCGTCCACAGACTCACTCCTTCCGCAGATAGATGCTCTTCCAAAACGCCAGGAGCCGGGTGAAATCCCTTTCCATCCGTTCCATATCCACCTCTCCGCGCTGGACCATCTCCCAAAGATATCCCTCCGATGCCCAGTACATATCCCGGTACATCATGGAGATGTCCAGCCCGGGGACGAACTGGGTCGGGTCCATATTCACCCGGACCTGGTCCGCCTTGAAGTTGAAGTATCGGTGATAGCTCTCCTGGATGGCGGCGCAGACATCGGCGTCCTTTTCGTAAAACGCCTTTATCGTGAAGTTGGCCATGTCGGGGTATAGGCGGATGAGCTCCATTTTCGCCCGTATCCCCCGCTCTATGCTCTCGAAGAGCCCATCCTGCTGGTAGCAGCCGTACCGGGTCAGGACCTGGATGGTCATTTGGGCGCACTGGTCCCACATAAACAGGTAGAGCTCTCTCTTATTGCGGAAGTAGTGGAACAGCAGGCCCTTGCTGATCCCCGCCTCCGCCGCGATCTCGCTCATGGGGCTGTGTCTGTAGGAATTCTGGGAGAACACTCTGTAGCCCGCGTTGATGATGGCCTGCCGTTTTTCCTCCGGCAGGGAAAAGAATCTCTCGTTCATCTCATACCTCCGTTGACTGGCCGGTCAACCGCATTGTATCGCCGTTGACCGTTTTTGAGAAGACCCCGGAAAGGACTTTTTGTTGGCGGGAAAAGCGACATTCTTTTGCAATTTACACAAAATCTCCGCCGGCCGGCGGCGGGATTCTTGCCGCTTCGCCGGTTGACAACGGACCGGAGAGAGGATATAATATCCCCAACCTCAGACGAGGGACAATCGAATACCACAAAAGGCAGTGAAAAGAAGAGTACGCGGGAAGGTTATGCCGCCAGAGAGCCCCGGCAGCTGGAAAGGGGCGCAGAGAGCCCGCCGAACATGGTCTTGGAGCCGCGCGGGCGATAGGTAGTCCGCGACGGGAGCGCCCGTCACAGCGCAGGGGTTTGATGGAACCCTCAAAGGCATAGGCCGTGAGGCATATGCGAAGCAAGGTGGTACCACGGCGTTTGATAACGTTCGTCCTTGATGTTTTGCATCAAGGACGATTTTTTTCGGGAAGGGCGCTTATGGGCGAAACGATCATCAAAATCGAACATCTGTACAAGACCTTCGGTTCCGGGGACGGCCAGGTGAAGGCCCTGCAGGACATCTGCCTGGATATCGAAAAAGGCGAGATCTTCGGCATCATCGGCCTGTCCGGCGCGGGCAAGAGCACCCTGGTGCGGTGCATCAATCTCCTGGAGAGGCCCACCTCCGGCAAGGTGACGGTGAACGACCAGGAGCTGACGGCCTTGAAGGCGAAGGATCTGCGCCGGGCCCGGCGGGGCATGAGCATGATCTTCCAGGGCTTCAATCTGCTCATGCAGCGCACGGCGCTGGAGAATATCTGCTTCCCCTTGGAGCTGAGCGGGCTGAAGGGGGAGAAGGGCTGGAGAAAGAAGCGGGCCATGGAGCTGCTGGAACTGGTGGGCCTGCCGGACAAGGCGGACGCCTATCCGGTGCAGCTGTCCGGCGGACAGAAGCAGCGGGTGGCCATCGCCCGGTCCCTGGCCGAATATCCCCAGCCCCAGGTGCTGCTGTGCGACGAGGCCACCAGCGCCTTGGACCCCACCACCACCCAGTCCATCCTGGATCTGCTGAAAAAGATCAACCGGGAGCTGGGGGTCACGGTGGTGGTCATCACCCACGAGATGCGGGTGGTGGAGCAGATCTGCGACCGGGTGGCGGTCCTGGACCAGGGTGTCATCCAGGAACAGGGGGCCGTGTCCGACATCTTCTCCAACCCCCGGACAGAGGCGGGCCGCCGGCTGGTGATGCCCAGCGGGGAGAAGATCCACGTTCTGCCGGCCAACCGGCTGGTGCGGCTGGTGTTCAACGGCGCCGCCGCCAGCGAGCCGATCATATCCTCGCTGGCCATAGAGCAGGGCATCCGCCTGAACATCATCAGCGCCGATACCCGCACCATCGGAGACAAGACCTTCGGCACCATGGTGCTGGGCCTGCCCCAGGATGAAACGGAGGCGGCCAGAGCGCTCATATATGCCCGGGAGATCCCCGGCGTGACGGCAGAGGAGGTGACGGAATATGTTCAGTGAAGAAAACGTACAGCTTCTGACATCCGTCCTGCGGGAGGACCTGGTCCAGGCCATCGGCGAGACCCTGGTCATGACCTTCCTGCCCACGCTGCTGGCCTTCGTCATCGGCATCCCCCTGGGGGTGCTGCTGGTGACCGGGGAGGAGAGGGGCATCCGGCCGCTGCCCAGGGCGCTGATGCAGGCGCTGAACGCGATCATCAACCTGCTGCGGAGCGTGCCCTTTCTCATCCTGCTGGTAGTGGCGCTGCCGGTGTCCCGGTTCTTCGTGGGCACGGCCGTGGGCACCCGCGCCATCATCGTGCCGCTGACCATCGCGGCGTTTCCTTTCGTGGCCCGGCTGGTGGAGACATCCATCCGGGAAGTGGA
>CANQUE010000047.1 GCA_947626905.1 uncultured Oscillospiraceae bacterium | reverse complement strand
CCGTAGGAGGCCACCAGGTCCGCGAAGATGGCGAAGAAGGCGATGGGGGCGTAATAGGTGACGATCTTGACGAACTTGAGCATCACATTGGTCAGATCCTCCAGGAACTTGCCCACCACGGTGTCCTTACCGCCGTTCAGGTTCACCGCGAAGCCGAAGAGGATGGAGAACACGATCAAAGGCAGCATGGCCCGCCGGCTCAAAAGTCCCACGAAGTCCTCCGCCGTGAAGAAGTTCACGATCATGGTGGAGAAGCTGGCATACTCACCCATCTCCTCCTCCGGGATCTCCTGCCACGCGCTCAGCACCGGGGGGAACAGCTTCACCAGGAAGAACATGATCACCGCGGCGATGGCGCCGGTGACCACGAAGGTGCCCACGGTGACGCCCATGATCTTCCCCGCCCGCTTGCGGCTGCCCATGTTGGCCACCGCACCGGCGATGGACGCGAACACCAGGGGAACCACGATGCAGAACATCATGTTGATGAACACCGTGCCCAGCGGTTTGAGCACCGTCGCCCCGGCGGAGCTGTCCGTGACGGGCCAGATCCACCCCACCACGGCGCCGCCGATCATGGCGATCAGCATCAGCGCCATGAAACGATAATTCTTCGCAACTGCTTTTTTGTCCATGATATACCTCCAAGAATACGATCCCCGGCGCACCGCGCCGGCCCGCCGGCCACGCCTGCTTCTCCGGAACTCCCCTTCCGGTCCGCCGGCCACTGCCGCTCAAGTCTTTCACATTATAGTGATCCTTATTTGCAATTAACATTGCACAAGATGCTTGAAAGATTGAAAAAAATGCTGTATAATCCTGTCAGTACCGCAAGGAGGGGCATTTATGGCCGCCAGTTACAGCCAGGAAGGCTATTTGAAAGAGAATTACCGCCTGTTCCATCTCCGGGACACCGCGGGCCAGGAGCGGGATTTCCACTTCCACGGCTTCGACAAGATCGTGATCCTTCTGGACGGCCATGTGGATTACCTGGTCGAGCGGGAAACCTATTCCCTCCAGCCATGGGACATCCTTCTGGTGGGGCATCACATCATCCACAAAGCCCTCATCGACGTGTCCAAACCCTACGAGCGGGTGATCCTGTACCTGGACCGGCAATATGGCGAACGGGCCATGCCCGGCGCGGGCCTGACGGACTGCTTCGACCGGGCGGACAAGCGGGGACGATATCTTCTCAAGCCGGGGCCGGAGGATATCGACCAGCTGAAGCGCCTGCTGGCTGCCCTGGAGGACGCCGGAAGCGACAGCCGGTTCGGGGCCCAGGCCCTGCGGGACACCCTGGTGATGCAGCTGCTCATCGCGGTGAACCGGCTGTCCCCTTCCGCCGGGCCGGAGGAGCTGCCGGCCTCCTCCCCTTACGACGCCAAGATCGCCGACACGCTGTCCTATATCAGCGAAAACCTGTCGGAGCCCCTTCCGGTGGAGGCCCTGGCGGAGCGGGTATATCTGAGCAAGTATCACTTCATGCGGCTGTTCAAGGCCCAGACCGGCTCCACCGTCCACGCCTATATTCGCCAGCGGCGGCTTCTGTACGCCGCCCACCTGATCCGCAACGGCATAAACGTGAACAAAGCCGCCATGGACAGCGGCTTTGAGGAGTATTCCACATTTTTCCGGGCTTTTCGGGAGAGTTTTGGGATCAGTCCGGGACAGCTGAAATAAAATATACTGCATACCGGTCGTCGGAAAAATGAATGTTCCGGTTATTCTTCCAGGGCAGATCCGGTCAAAAACAGGCTAAATGGGTAAATATCCGGTGGAAGCCGCATAAAGTCCATCGCCTCGCCGGTCTCCGGGTGGCAAAACCGCAGTCTATACGACCACAATGCAATCTCATATTCATCCGCCGGCAGGCCATATTTTTTGTCCCCGGCCAGGGGAAGGCCCCGGCTCGCGAACTGACAGCGGATCTGATGGGTCCGTCCGGTGAGCAATTTCACCCGCACCAGACTCATCCCTTCCCGGTCCGCCAGGGTCTCATATTCCAAGGCCGCCGGGCGGGCGTCCTTTCCCGGTCCCGGGACCACCACCGTCCGATGGGCGGCGGTATCCCGGGCCAGCCAGTCCTCCATTCTGCCCCGCTCCGGCTCCGGCCGGCCGTGGACCACCGCCAGGTATTCCTTTTGAAAGCCGCCCTCCCGAATCTGACGACTCAGCTCCGACGCCGCCCGCCGGGATCGGGCCAGCACCATCACCCCGCCCACCGGCCGGTCCAGCCGGTGGACCGTGCGCACGCAGCCCCCCTCGTCCCCCAGGGCCTGCCGCACCAGGGACGGCATCCCGCCCGGTTCATCGGTGGAGAGCACCCCGGCCGGTTTGACGCACACCGCGATGCGCTTGTCCAGGTAGATCAGTTCCATGCTCTTCCCCCTATACATTTATAATTATATAGCGGACGGACGGTTTTTCGGCCCGTTTTCCGGGGCGGCAAAAAATAGCGAAAAAGTCCTTGATTTCCGCGGATAGGTATGGTATAGTAATTGAGCGAATTTTGATAAAAGGTGAAATTGCCATGACTATTGCCCTTTCTATACTGCATCTGCTCGCCTGCCTGTTTCTGATCGTCGTGATCCTGTTCCAGAGCGGAAAGCGCTCCGGTCTGTCCGGCGCCATCGCCGGCGGCGCAGACACCTTTATGACCAAGGCCAAGGCCAAGACCTGGGACGCCAAGCTGGCGAAGATGACCAAGTGGGTGGCGCTGGTGTTCGTGGTGCTGACTCTGGTGCTGAACTTCATTTGATCTGGGACCACATATCGCCGTCCATGGGGCGGCGATATCTTTTTATATATATCTCCCGGCGGCCTGGACCGCCGGGAGATCTTTATTTGCCCCAGCCGAAGCCGAACTCGCTGCGCCGGTCCCGGCTCATCAAAGTATGGACCGTTTCTTCCGGGTCATGATCCTCATAGAGGATGCCGTACACGCTCCGGCAGATGGGCAGCTCCACGCCCAGCTTTTCCGACAGGGACCGGACGCTGGCGGCGGCATAGTATCCCTCTACCACCGCGCCCACTTCCCGCAGAGCCTGCTCCACCGGCGCGCCCCGGCCGATGAGCAGTCCCGCCCGGTGGTTCCGGGAATGGACGGACAGGCAGGTGACGATCATATCCCCCATGCCCGCCAGGCCCGAGCAGGTGGTCCACTCGCCCCCCGCCTTCTGGCACAGCACCGCCAGCTCCGCCATGGCCCGGGTCATAAAAAGGGCCTTGGCGTTATCCCCCAGGCTCAGACCGTCCACCACGCCGCAGCCGATGGCGATGACGTTTTTCACCGCGCCGCACAGCTCCACGCCCACCACGTCCCGGTTCACATAGACCCGGAACATCTGGTTCATAAATACCTCCTGCACCAACTCCGCCACCGCCTGGTCCTCGCAGGCGGCCACACAGCCGGTGGCCATCCGGCGGGAAACCTCCTCGGCGTGGGAAGGGCCGGAGAGCACCGCCACCGGGCAGTCCTTCCCCAGGACCTGCCGGAGGACCTGGCTCATGCGCAGGTCCGTATCCGCCTCCACGCCCTTGGTGGCGGACACGATCACCGTGCCCGGGCGGATATGGGGCGCGGCAGCCGCCGCCACGCTCCTGAGCTGTTTGGACGGCGGCGCGAACAGTACCAGCTCCGCCCTCTCCGCCCCGGCGGGATCGGATGTGACCGCCAGCGTTTCCGGCAGCTTCACCCCCGGCAGCGCGGGGTTTTTCCGGGTCCTGACCATAGCGGCGGCCTTTTCCGGATCATGGCTCCACAGCGTCACGGTGTGGCCGTTGTCGGTGAGCAGCACAGACAGGGCCGTGCCCCACGCGCCGCTCCCAAAAATAAAAACGTTCATTTTATGTACCGCCTACTCCCAGGTTTTCCACACATCCGGGCAGTAGCCCACCGTGGCCTGCCGGCCGTTGCGGACGATGGGCGTCTTCAAAAGCTCCGGACAGTCAAAGAGCTTGTCCAGCTTGTCCTCGTCGTAGGCCAGATAGCTGATCTCCGGCGCGTCGCTCATGGCGGCCAGGCCCACCGCATTTTTCACGCTGGACAGCTCCCCCCGGCTCATGCCGAACCGGAGGATGTCCACGAACTGGAACTTGATGCGCCGCTCCTTGAAATACCGCTGGGCCTTTTTCGTGTCGAAGCACTTGTTCTTGCCAAAGATCTGGATGTTCATCTCACACTTCCATGATGACGGGCAGGATCATGGGGCTGCGGCGGGTGACTTTATAAAGATACCCGCTCAGATTGGTCTTGACCCTGCCTTTGATGTCGGCCCAGTCGGTGATCCGGGCTCGCTCGCAGGACTCGATGGACTCATACACCACCCGGCGCATATCCTCCATGAGCTGGGGGCTGTCCTTCACATAGACGAATCCTCTGGTGATGATCTCCGGCTCCGAGATCATCGTCCCATCCTGGCCGGACATGGTCATCACCACCACCAGCATGCCGTCCTGGGCCAGATGCTGCCGGTCCCGGAGGACGATGTTCTCCACGCCCGCGTCGTTGGTGCCGTCCACCAGCACCCGGCCGGAGGGAACAGTGCCCGCCCGGTGGATGCGCTTGGCGGTGAGCTCCACCACGTCGCCCACTCCCGCGATCAGCACGTTGGAGGGCTTCACGCCCATCTCCTTGGCCAGGTCCCCGTGGCGGCAGAGCATGCGGTGCTCCCCGTGGACGGGGATGAAGTACTGGGGCCTGGTCAGGGCCAGCATGGTCTTTTGCTCCTGCTGGCAGGCGTGGCCGGACACATGGATGTCGATGGACCGGTCGTAGATCACCTCCGCGCCCTTGAAAAACAGCTCGTCGATGACTTTTGTGATCATCCGCTCGTTGCCGGGGATGGCGGAGGCGGAGATGATCACCCGGTCACCGGCGCCGATCTTCACCTGCCGGTGTTCGGAAAAGGCCATCCTGTACAGGGCGGACATGCTCTCCCCCTGGCTGCCCGTGGTCATGATCACCACCCGGGACGGGGGCAGAGCGTTGATGTGGTTCATATCCACCAGCACGTCCTTGGGCACGGTGAGGTACCCTTCCTCCATGGCCAGCCGGATCACGTTCTCCATGCTCCGGCCGGTGACGCCCACCTTCCGCTTGTTGCGGGCGGCGCAGTCGATGATCTGCTGGATGCGGTGGACATTGGAGGCGAACGTGGTGACGATGATCCGCTTGTCACAGCCCCGGAACAGCCGCTCCATGCTCTCCCCCACATGGCGCTCCGACTCGGAATAGCCCGGGCGCTCCACATTGGTGGAATCGGACAGCAGCGCCAGCACGCCTTCCTTTCCCAGCTCCGCGAAGCGGTGGAAATCGAACACGCCCCCCTCGATGGGCGTCAGATCGATCTTGAAGTCCCCGGTGTGGATCACCGTGCCGATCGGGGTCTTGATCGCCACCGCCACGCTGTCGGCGATGGAGTGGTTCACATGGATGAACTCGCACTCAAAATTGCTCCCCACCTGAAACCGGTCCCCCGCCGAGCGGGTGATCAGCTCCACCTGGTCCGCCAGGCCGTGCTCCTCCAGCTTCAGCCGTACCAGTCCCGCCGTCAGGCGGGTGGCATAGATGGGGCAGCCGATGCGGCTCATCACGTAGGGCACCGCTCCGATATGGTCCTCATGGCCGTGGGTCAGCACGATGCCGCGGACCCGGTTTTTGTTTTGTACCAGATAGGTGATGTCCGGGATCACCACGTCGATGCCGTACATATCCTCGTCGGGAAAGCCCATGCCGCAGTCCACGACCAGGATATCCGCGCCATACTCGTAAACATACAGGTTCTTGCCGATCTCGTCCAGACCGCCAAGAGCCACGATCTTCAGTTTTTGTGCCATTGATGAAAAATAACTCCTTGTCGTATGTATCGCTTTGCGGGCGGCAGACCGCCCGGTAACATCATACCCGTTAGCGCGGATATTATTCCGTCGAACAGGCGGTTTTCACATATCCCGCCGGCCCTCCAGGGCTCTGACCAGAGTGGCGTCGTCGGTGAACTCCAGATTGGACCCCACCGGGATCCCGTAGGCCAGTCGCGTCACCCGCACCTCAAAGGGCTTCAACAGGCGGGCGATGTACATGGCCGTGGCGTCCCCCTCCGTGTCCGGGTTGGTGGCCATGATGACCTCCTTCACCCCGCCGTCCGCCACCCGCTTCACCAGCTCCGAGATCCGGATATCGTCGGGCCCGATGCGGCTCATGGGGGACAGCACCCCGTGCAGGACGTGATACACGCCGTTATACTCCCGGCTCCGCTCCAGACTGGCCACATCCCGCGCTTCCGCCACCACGCATATCACGGACCTGTCCCGCCGGTCGTCGGCGCACACCGAGCAGATCTCTCCGTCCGTCAGATTCTGGCACACCGGGCAGGTGTGCACAGTCCGCCGGGCGCGGAGGATCGTTTCGGCAAAGGCCTCCGCCTCTCCCTCCGGCAGGGCCAGCACATGGAACGCCAGCCGCTGGGCGCTCTTTCTGCCGATCCCCGGCAGGGCGGCAAATCGGTCGATCAGTTCCTCAAAGGATGCGGGGAAAAAGGCCATAGCTGCTCACCTTTTCATCGGACCGGCGTTGTCACACTTTGCCGCCGGCGCATAATATGTTTCAGCCGCGCCGCGCACGACCAGGCTTTTATATAGGGGGCAGGCCGGCGGGGCCGGTCCGCCCCCGGTGTTTCCCCCTTGGGATCAAAAGCCGGGATAAGTATACCACGCAAAGGGCAAAAGTGGCAAGTAGACCTTGACGTTATTGGCGGATTAGCATAAAATATATGTATCCTTGTCACAGGGGGCTTGTCCTATGCGCCAAGTGAAGCGAAAGTCCGCTCTTCCCGTCTATATCGCCGCCGGGGTCTTCGCCGTATACGCCCTGGTGGCGCCGCTGTACGCGCTGCATCATTTCCTCATTGCCGCGGTGCTGACGGCGGCGGCATGGCTGGCGGCGGACAAGCTGATCAAACCGCGGATCGAGTATATCCCGGAGCCGGAAGCGCCCAAGGCGCCTCCCACCCCGGCGGAGGAGATCGCGGCCCAGGCCCGGACCGCCCGGAGCGAAATGGAACGCCTGGCCGCCTCCATCGGCAGCGCCGCCGTCAGAGAGAAGATCGAAAAACTCATCACCCTCAGCGACGCCATCGCCAAGGACGCCCAGGACGATCCCTCCGATATCCCCCAGATCCAGAAATTCCAAAACTATTTCCTCCCTTCCACCATCGGCCTGCTCAACGCCTATGACCGCATGGACAGCCTGGGCGTGGGCGGCGAGAACATCGACTCGTCGAAGCAGCGCATCCTCCAGATGCTGAACACCGAAGCGGCCGCGTTCCAGAAGCAGCTGGACGCGCTGTATCAGAACGACGCCATGGACCTGGACGCGGACATCCAGGTGATGGAAAAGCTGCTGGCCCGGGAGGGGCTCATCGCCGGGGACAGCCTGGATGACATGCTGCGCAAGGCCCGCCAGGAAGGCGGCAACAAATAAACACACGCAATTTCAGATAATAAGGGAAAGGATGTACACCATGGCTGACGAAAAAAAGTATGAGATCAACCTCACCCTAGACCCCGCCCCCTCCGCGCCTGCCGCCCCCACCGCCGCGGCCGCCGCCCAGGCCCCCGCTCCCCAGGAGCAGACCCAGCCCGAGGCGCCGGTGGAAAAGCTGGACATCAACGTGCTTGCCCCGGCGGAGCAGGCGGCCGTGCGCGAGTTCGCGGCGAAGATCGACGTGACCGACTCCGCCCAGGTGCTCAACTACGGTTCCAACGCCCAGAAAAACATCGCCGACTTCTCCACCCAGGCCCTGGAGAAGGTCCGCACCAAGGACCTGGGCGAGGCGGGAGATATGCTGGCGGACCTGGTGGCTCAGCTCAACGGTCTGAACGCCACCGAGGAGCCGAAGGGCCTGAAGGGCCTTTTCAAACGGGCCTCCCGCAGCATCTCCGACCTGAAGACCAAGTATGACAAGGCCGAAGTGAATGTGGACAAGATCTCCGCCGCCCTGGACCAGCACTGGATCACCCTGAACAAGGATATCGTCACCATGGATAACATGTACGATATGAACCAGGCCTATTTCAAGGAGCTGACCATGTATATCCTGGCCGGCAAGCTGAAGCTGGAGGAGCTGCGAAACAAGGACCTTCCGGAGATGCTGGCAAAGGCGGAGCAGTCCGGCCTGCCCGAGGATGCCCAGGCCGCCAACGATTTCGCCAACCTGATCGGCCGGTTCGAAAAGAAGATCCACGACCTGGAGCTGACCCGGATGATCTCCATCCAGATGGGGCCCCAGATCCGCATAATCCAAAACAACGACGCCCTGATGGCGGAGAAGATCCAGACCGCCATCGTCAATACCATCCCCCTGTGGAAGAGCCAGATGGTCCTGGCCATGAGCATGTATCACTCCCAGCAGGCGATGGAGGCCACCCACAGCGTCAGCGAAGTGACCAACGAGCTTCTGAAGAAGAACGCCGCCGCCCTGCACACCGGTTCCGTGGGCGTGGCCCAGGAGGCCGAGCGGGGCATCGTGGACCTGGAGACCCTGCAGCAGACCAACCAGGAGCTGATCGCCACCCTGGAGGACGTGCGCAAGATCCAGGTGGACGGCCGTGCCCGCCGGGCCCAGGCGGAGATAGAGCTGGGCCGCATCGAGGGCCAGCTGAAGCAGAAGCTGCTGGAGTTGCGGGGCTGAGAATAACAGCAACGACGGGGGGTGCCGCTCTTGGCGTTTTTCAAAAAGCGTTCCACCGCGATCGGCGTATTCATATTGGTCGTGCTGGTGTTCAGCCTGCTGGGCTGCCACCTGAGCCTGTCGAGGGCCTGCCGCCAGGCGGAGGAGGCCTTCTTCGACCGGTCCAAGCTTCAGGTGGAGGGGTATTACACCTGTCCCGGCGACCAGTTGGAGCAAAGCCTGAAGCTTGCGAACCGGCTGCTGTCGGTCATCGGCTCCGAGGGAGAATGGGCCGCGCCCTATGAGGCGCTCCGCGCCGCCCGGCTGGAGTTGGACGCCGCTCTGGACCGGCGGGATATCCCCGCCATCGCTGCGGCCAACCAGTCCCTGGCCGAGGCGGTAGCCGCGGTGGAATCCCTCCATGACGCAGGCGCGTCTTTGCCTGACAGCAACGACGACTATGACGCCATCGTTTCCGATTTTGCCAGCGCCCAGGCAGTGCTGGACGCCCCCGCCTACAACGAGCATATCCTCGCCTTCCGGGAGGACGTCCTGTCCCGCTTTCCCACAAACCTTCTCCGGCGCCTGACCTTCGTAAAAGCGCCGGAAACTTTCCCATGAGGTGACGAGCATGAGAGTGATCCGTTCGGCACTGGCCTTTCTTCTGGCCATAGCATTGCTCACCGTTCCTGCCTGGGCCATCGATCTGGAGCCAGGCGCCGGCAGCGGCTTTTATTGCCGGGACACGGCCGATGTGCTCTCCACGGAAACGGAGCAGCTATTGGGCGAGTATAACGCCGTTCTGGAAAACCAATGCGGCGGCGCACAGCTGGTGGTGGCCACCGTGAGCTATCTCTCCGAAGACGCGGATCTGGCGGCCACGGAGCTGATGAGCGACTGGGGCGTGGGCAGCGCCAGCGAATCCAACGGGATGCTCCTGCTGCTGGTGTCCGGCGAATACCGGGGCTGGCTCGCAGTGGGCGACGGCATCGACCAGGCCTTTGACGACGACACAGCCGCGCTGTATCTGGACCAGTATTTCTGGGACGATGTGGACGCGGACCGGTTCGACGAGGCGGTCCAGACTCTTGCGGGGGAGCTCTACGACTGGTATCTGGACTACTACGGCGTGGATGCGGATACGCCCGCGGCAGACCCATCCGGCTGGCAGCCGGCCCCCGCGTATCCCGAGCGTGAGTCGTCCGGAAGCCTGCTCGTACCCATATTGGTGCTGATCGTCATCTTCGCCCTCTTTTTGTGGCTCGGCCTGTCGACCTTCCGGTACGGCCGGATGCGCTCCTGGGGCTACAGCGGCGGTTTCTTTCCCATCTTCTGGTTCGGTGGCGGGCGGCGCTACCGAAACATGTACCGGCGGCAGCCGCCTCCTCCCCCCGGCCCAGGTCCGGGGCCAGGCCCCGGCGTTTTTGGCCAGCCCATGTACCGCCAGACCCCCCGGCGGCCCAGCTCCACCCGGGGCAGCGGCTTCGGCGGACGGCCCGGCGGCGGCGCCGGACGCTCCAGCGGCCGATTCGGCGGCGGGGGCGGTTTCCATGGCGGCGGCTTCGGCGGCCACTCCGGCGGCGGGGGCGCCGGGCGCCGATGACTCTTCCCTCCTGCGACAAAAGCGGACAGTTTTCACTGTCCGCTTTTCATATAATTATAATTGTATCGCCGGTATATCACCAGGCCGGGCCGAATAGGATGTCCAACAGGAGCCGGACCAGGAAAAAGACCACCACCACGGCGATGGCCGCCGCCACCGGCGTATGCCGGACCTTAGGCGGGACCGCCTCCGCCACCGGGGAAGAGGCCCGGTACGGCCCCTGCTCCTGCTCCTGGCGGCGCATGGCTTTGATGGTCCCATAGGCCTGGTTGATGCGGCCCATGCGTTCGGCGGCGGTCTCATCCTCCGGGTGCAGGTCCGGGTGGTGGCGTTTCGCCAGCTTTTTGTAGGCCAGGGAAACCTCCCGGTCCGTGGCCCGCGGGGATACGCCCAGCTCGCGGTAAGGATTCATGAGCGCCGCTCAAACCGGTTGCCGCATTTGCGGCAGGTGAGCACCAGCTTCCCCTTCCCCTTTGGCACCCGCAGCAGCGCGTGGCAGGAGGGACAGCGGAAAAACTTATAATCCTTTCGCTGCTGCCATCGGTCCTTCACAGACCGGCACCAGAGCAAAAACTTCTGTTGGAACTGATAATACTTGGCGTTTTCCTGCTGGCGTTTGACCGTGTTCCGGGAAAGAGTACGGAAAATACAGAAAATAAGCGCTGCCCACTCCAGCGTCAAAAACAGAGCCGATAAAAACGGTACGCGGGAAAACAGCGTAGACAGCACCAGCATCCCCACCGCAAAGTACAGCAGGAACCGGCAAAAAGCGTCCATTCCGTTGCGGCCGTACATAAACCGGGCGATCTTATCTCTGAAGCTCATGGTATCACCTTTCAGTGATGATTTATTATTGTAAGCATACTACGGACGGACGCCATTGTGTTTAACAAACTGTAAATATTCCGGCGGATACGGCGGAAAACGGGAGAGTTTCCATAAGATGATTACGGATCGTATTTCATCATCTGCGACAAAATCGCGGAACCGGCCCGTTTTTGATTGCAATGGACCGCGAAACTATTATATATTATTACTGATATCTGTACAAAACCGCTGCGACCGTCTGGGAAAGGGGAACACTATGAAAAAGGCTTTCAGGTTGCTGAGCATGATCCTGATCGTAAGTATGCTTTTGAGCATAAGCGCATACGCCGCGCCGGGCAAGGCGGGCCGGCTCCCCCTTTCCAAAGGGGACCGCGCCAAGGCGGACGAAACCGCGGAAGCGGCGGACCCGAAAGAAGCGGACCCCGGAGAGGACCCTGTTCCCGTTCCCGTGGGGGAGGACTCCAAAGCGGGACCGGACGATGAGGAAGAGACCGGGGAAGACGATCCCCTCTCCCCTTCCGCGCCCAGCGCTCCCTCTGACATATCCGCCGCGGCAACGGTCCAGGCCGACCGCTTCCCTCCCTCTGAATATACTTCGCTCACCGGCTACGGCGAGCCGGACGGCTCCGATCCCATATACGTGGGACACGACGTGACCGAGCCGGAAGAGATCACCTTGGACGTGTCCGTGGACGGGGAGGGTTATACCGCCGTGTATGCCCATGGCGCCGGGGCCGACGCCTCTGTCACCGGGACTTTGACCGTCACCGGCCAGGGAGAGGGCGCCAGCGAGCTTTCCGGCCAGGGCGCGGCTCTGGTAGCCCATGACGGGGCCAGCCTCTCTCTTGTCAACGCCGCCGTCGATGTGAGCGGCACAGACCGGGCGGGCCTTGTCATAAGCGATGGCGCGCTGGCCACCGTTTCCGATTCCCAGCTGACCGTTTCCGGCGGCAGCGCCGTGCGTATGGTGGGGCAGGCTCCCGCGCTGAACCTTGTCCGCGCCGCTGTGAGCGCCGCCGGCTACGGCATCGTTTCTGACGGCGCCTCCAACAGCGCCTCCGTGACCAGCGTGGACAGCAGTCTTCTCTGCCTTCCCTCCGGTCTGGGCGGAGAGGACTCCGGATGGGCCATCCTGGGATGGGCCAAGGGCGATTACGGCGCCGGCAGCGGCAGCGTCTATGCCGGCGGTTCCAGCCAGTATCACTACGGTCTGACCGTCACCGGAACTACTTACGGCGCGATCCTGAACGGCGCCGGCACCGCCTATTACGGCTCTTCCGCCGGGAGCATCCCTCTGTACGACGCGGAGGGCGGATTGGAGACCGCCACAGAGGGCCAGGACCGCCCCGCCGCCATCCAGAGCGTGTTCGGCTTCCTGATGACCGGCGACATATCCGACGGCGTGTATGTGGAAGGCGGCGCCAGGATCGATACCGCCGCGGCAACGGTGCTTTACAAACACGGCAACGGCGGCTTCTTCTTCAACAACGCCTGCCTCTCCCCCCATAACGGCGTTCTGGTCCAGATGATGGACGACGACAGCCAGCTTCTCTACGAGGACGGGAATGTGGCTGCCGGTTTCCCCGGGATCTCCGTCCCCCTAGCGGAGGCTGAGGATCCCTCCGAGAGCGAAGCCGCACCCGAGGAAGATGCCGCACCCGAGGAAGATGCCGCGCCTAAGGAAGATGCGGCGACCGAAGAGGGTGCTGCTCCCGAGGAAGATGCCGTCCCCGAAGCGGAAGCCGCTCCCGAGGAAGATGCCACGGCCGAAGAAGACGCAGCGCCTGAGGAAGACATCGCCTCCGAGGAAGAGATCGCTTCTGAGGATGAAGACGCTCCCGAGGAAAGCCCCGTTGACCTGGGCAGTCTGCCCTTCGGTCACGGCCCCGCCGCCTCCCTCTCCGACCCGGATTCCCAGCGGCTGAACGTATTTTTCACCAACGGCTACTATTGCGGCAACATCTATAACGGAACCGGATACAATGGCCAGAGCGGCGATATGCTGGCGGTGACCGTGGGCAAAGGGGCCCTGCTCAACGGCGACGTGGCCCTCGCCTCCACCGTGACAGCCATCACTTACAGCGACCAGGCCATGGATGCCGTTGCCGCCTGCGGCGATGAGATCCGCTATGTGCTTCTCAACAAGGCCGGGCAGCCCACCGCCGGAAACGAAGACGACGCGGCGTATATCCAATTCACCGGCCTCGCTGCCCCCTGCGGCTATCTGCTGGGCCACGTGGAAAACATGCCCTATTATAACGGCGTTTCCGCCATCGACGTGACGGTGGAGGACGGCGGCGTCTGGGTCGTCAACAGCTTCGCGCTGATCACCAGCCTGACGGTGGAGGACGGCGGCACGGTATACGGCCAGATCACGGAAAATGAGGACGGCTCCCTTACTCTGACGCCTTCAGCCCAGCCTCTGGAGAGCGGCGTATACGGCCTTCTGGCCGACACGCCGGACCCGGGTGAGCTGCCGGAGGAGCCCGAGCCGGACCTGGAGGATGAGCCCACCTCCGAGGACGAGGCCCCCTCCGAAGACGCGGCGCCGGAAGACGGCCCCGTCGCCGACGACAAAACGGCCCAGGAAGAGGACGCGGCCTCCAATGAGGACGACACCTCCCAGGCAGAAGAAACCGTCCCCGAAGGCCACTTCCCTCCGGATGAAGCGCCCGCGCCGGATACCGTCAGCCGCAGCGAGAACATCTTCAGCGTGGCCCGCCAGCTTCAGATCTATGCCGCCGGCACCGCGGAGTATGCAAAGCTGGCCGGCCTGACCGCCATCCTCTCCTGGCACCGCCTGTAAAAAACCGCTCCCGTGCCGGAAAAAACCTCTCCGGCGTTTTTTGAAAAAGCGGCTTTTCCGCGAGGGAAACCCTTGACATTTGATACCAACTGCGTTATAATGACCAAGCTGTTTGGCGGCGTAGCTCAGTTGGCTAGAGCATGCGGTTCATACCCGCAGTGTCACCGGTTCGAATCCAGTCGCCGCTACCATAGCGGGAGAGGCTTCCGCCTCTCCCGGAAAAGAAGATGGAGGCTTAGCTCAGCAGGTTAGAGCGCATGCTTCACACGCATGAGGTCGCGCGTTCGAGTCGCGCAGTCTCCACCATTTTTTTGGCCCGTTGGTCAAGTGGTTAAGACACCGCCCTTTCACGGCGGTAACATGGGTTCGAGTCCCGTACGGGTCACCACGTCGGAGCTCGCTCCG
>CANQUE010000046.1 GCA_947626905.1 uncultured Oscillospiraceae bacterium | reverse complement strand
CTTTACACCCCACACACATACTCTTTCCTCCATTATACCAAAAACTCCCCTGTTTGGGGAGTTCTTTGACAGACTGCGGCCGGCGCGGGACGTGTCCCGCGCCGGCCTTTTTTGTCGCTGATCCTCAGTATTCGTATATCCCGCCGCCGGTGAATTCCCGCAGCAGGGCGTCCTCCGGCAGATAGTCCAGGCTGATGGGCTCGAACCGGGCCAGAGCTGGGCCCACCTGCCGCAGCTCCTGATAGGGGATGTCCTCCGGCACTTGGTCCAGCAGCGGCTCCGCGATGGGCCGCATGACGCAGGCCTCATAGCCGAAGGCGGTGTCCAGCTGCACATCCGCCTTGTTTTTGTATGGCGATATGTTTCGGATCTCCCCGTGGCGCACGTTCTCCCACATCCGCATGGTCTCCTCCGGGTCCGCGCCGCGGAACAGATAGTCCCGGGTGACGCGGCGGGTCAGGCGCAGCCACGTGCCCTTGTAGGCGTACTCCCCCGCCTCGTCGATGATATTCGACCGGGCGCTCACATACAGCTTGAACGCCTCCGGATGCACGCCGGTGATGGAGGTGTTCAGCGCGTGGATGCCCTCGAAAATGGCCACCTCGTCTTTGCCCAGCCGCAGGGACTGGCTGGGCTCGATGGAGCGCATCTGCCGGGCGAACTCATACCGGGGCACGAAGATCCGCTTGCCCTGGCTCAGCAGGGAGAAGTGCTCGTTCAAAAGCTCCATGTCCATGCACAGCGGGCTCTCCAGGTCCGGCTCCCCCTCTTCCGTGCGGGGCACGGTCTCGGGCCGGACGGTCTTGAAGTAGTTGTCCATGGAAATGCTGTGGCTCCGCACCCCCCGGCGGTCCAGCTCGTCCCGCAGCTTCATGGCGGTGGTGGTCTTTCCGCTGCCGGACGGCCCGCTGAGCAGTACGATCGGGCTCCGGGACAGGTTGGCGATGATCTTCTCCGCCGTGGCGCAGATGCGCTCATTGTACGTCGCGTCGCACTCCGCGATGAATCCCGCCGGGTCCGTTTTCGCCGCGTGGTTGATCTTTTCCAGTTCAAACGCCATTTTCTTCCACCTTCATCCTTTCGATATACTCCTTGGGGTATTTTGGGTTGATATGCCTGCGGACGCTGCCGTCCGGCCCGGTGAGCTTGGTGGAGGCCCCCGCGCCCATGGCGATCACCGGGGCCAGTTCCTCCATCATGAGCAGGTTATAGAGGTTCCTGTGGCCCGGCTTCGTCCAGCCCACGTTCTCGAACCCGCCGGACATATATTTCTGCCGGTAGAGGTAGTAGGGCTCATAGCCCGCCGACGCCAGCGCCTGCCCGGCGTGATCCACCATCTTCCCCACCGCCGCCGCGTCCGGCAGGTCTTCCCGGTTTTGGGCCAGGAAGGACCCGTTTTTGATGGCCAGGGTATGCACGGTCACATTCTCCGGCGCCAGGGCCAGCACCGTTTCCACCGTCCGGGCAAAGCTCTCCGGGTCGTCTTTGGGCAGTCCGGCGATCAGATCCATGTTCACCTCGAACGCCCCCGCCGCCCGCACCAGCGCCAGCGCGTCCAGCACATCCTGGGCCGTGTGCGCCCGGCCGATGGCCCGCAGCACCCGGTCCGACATGCTCTGGGGATTCACCGATACCCGGGTGACCCCGTGGCCGCGAAGCACCGCCAGCTTTCCGGCGGTGATGGTGTCCGGCCGGCCGGCCTCCACGGTATACTCCCTCAGGGCGGACAGATCGAAGCTCGCCTCCAGCGCGGCGCACAGCGCGTCCAGCTGCCGCTCCGACAAGGTGGTGGGCGTCCCGCCGCCCAGGTACAGCGCCACCGGCCGGCGGCCCGCCGCCTCCATCGCCCTGCCGGTGCGGCCGATCTCTCCCAGCAGCGCCTCAAGATAGGGCTCCATCAGCTTCTCGTTGGCTCCCACGGCGCTGGAGATGAACGAGCAGTACGCGCAGCGGGTGGGGCAAAAGGGGATGCCCACATACAGCCCCACGTCCCCCGGCGCCAGGGAGGCCCGCGCCTGTGCGGCCGCCCGGGCGGTGTGCCCGCAAAGGGCCGCCCGGTCCGGGTCCACATCCAGCTCCCGGGCAAAATCCGCCTCGGTCTTCCCCTCCGCCAGATACCGGGCCATCAGCTTCCCCGGCTTCACTCCGGTCAGCGCGCCCCAGGGTGGCTTGGGCATGCCGGCCGCCAGGGCCGCCCGGTAAAAGCTGAGCTTCACCGCCTGCTGCTCCATGCGGCCCCGCTCCCGGGCGGTGCGCCCGGCGCCCACCGGAGCCCGGCCTTCCCAGACCGAATCGCCCCGATACAGGCGGCACACCGCCTGCCCCTCCGCCAGCGCGCTCTCCACCCGGTCCCCGGCCGCGGGCCGGTCGGGATAGACGGGCCGCTGGTCCGGATACAGCGTCAGCAGCATCTGCTCAACGGCATATTTGTAGTTGTGTCCGGCCAGATACAGGTCCATTCGGTCCCCTTGACAGCTTCGGCTGTTCCGTGATTTAATATAAGTGTTTCGTGATACTCAGTATAGCACAATTCTGTCCGTCTTGCACCACTTTTCACCAAATTCGGAGGGATCGCCTTGAAAACAGATATCGCCATCGTGGGCGCGGGCCCCGCGGGGATCTTCACCGCCGTGGAGATGCTCCGTCTGGGCAGCCGGAAAAAGATCGTCATCCTGGAAAAGGGCAAAAGCGTGGAAAACCGCCGCTGTCCCAAGGCGGTGACCAACAAGTGCGTCAACTGCAAGCCCTATTGCGCCATCACCACCGGTTTCTCCGGCGCGGGGGCCTTTTCCGACGGAAAGCTGTCCCTCAGCTGCGAGGTGGGCGGGGAACTGCCCCAGCTCATCGGAACGGACCTGGCCCAGGAGACCATCGGCTATGCCGATAAAATATACCTGGACTTCGGCGCGGACACCCATGTGGAAGGGTTGGAGGAAACGGAAGAGGTGAAGGCCATCCGCACCCGGGCCATCCGGGCGGGGCTGAAGCTGGTCTCCTGCCCCATCCGCCATATGGGCACGGAGCGGGCCCGCCAGATCTATACGGATATCGAACACTGGCTCCTGGACCGGGGCGTGGAGATCCATTTCGACGCGGAGTGCACCGGCCTCATCATAGAGGACGGCGTCTGCCGGGGCGTCACCTTCTCCGATGGCCACGCAGAGCACCAGCTGTTCGCCGGCCACACGGTGGTGGCCACCGGCCGGCGGGGGGCGGACTGGCTGGAGAGCCAGTGCTCCACCTATGGCATCGACCACGTGCCCAGCACGGTGGATATCGGCGTGCGGGTGGAGGTGCGCAACGAGGTCATGGACGTGGTGAACCGGACCCTCTACGAGTCCAAGCTCATCGGCTACCCGGCACCCTTCAAAAACAAGGTCCGCACCTTCTGCCAGAATCCCGGCGGCTTTGTGGCCCAGGAGAATTACGACAACGGCCTTGCGGTGGTGAACGGCCACTCCTACAAGGAGATCAAAAGCGAGAACACCAACCTGGCCATCCTCTGCTCCCACAACTTCTCCGTGCCCTTCAACCAGCCCATCGCCTACGCCCAGAAGGTGGGCGAGCTGACCAACATGCTGGCCAACGGCCAGCTCCTCGTCCAGCGTTTCGGGGACATCCTGGACGGGAAGCGCACCTGGCAGAAAGAGTTGGAGCGGTCCAACGTCCGTCCCACGCTGCCCGACGCGGTGGCCGGGGACATCACCGCCGCCATGCCCTACCGGGCTATGCTGAACATCATCAACTTCATCAAGGCCATGGACCAGGTGGTCCCCGGCTTCGCCGCCTATGAAACGCTGCTGTACTCCCCGGAGCTGAAATTCTATTCCAACCGCATCCGCATGGACGAGGACTTCAACACCAACGTGGCCGGCCTGCACTGTCTGGGCGACAGCTCCGGCTGGACCCGCGGGCTGATGATGAGCTCCGTCATGGGCGTGCTCATGGGCCGGAAGCTGGCGTAACGGGAGCCAAACCGGATATACTTGTCATAATAATAATTTTATCTATATCGAAACGGAGGCATATCATGGCAAGCAAGGTATATTTCACCCGAAACCTGACCGCCGCGGGAGCGCTGAAAGCGCTGGACGCGCTGCAAGTGAGCCTGCCCGGCAAGGTGGCCGTCAAGCTGCACTCCGGAGAGGTGGGCAACCAGAACTATCTGCGTCCGGAATTCTGCAAGCCCATCGTGGAGCGGGTAAACGGCACGGTGGTAGAGTGCAACACCGCCTATGAGGGCGGCCGGAACACCACCGAGAAGCATTGGAAGACCATGGAGCTGCACGGCTGGAGCCGCTATTTCACCGTGGACATCCTGGACGCGGAGGGGCCCGATAAGGTCCTGGACATCCCCAACGGCGTCCAGATCAAGAAAAACTACGTGGGCCGGCACATCGACAACTACGACTCCGTTCTGGTCCTGAGCCACTTCAAGGGCCACCCCATGGGCGGCTTTGGCGGCGCGCTGAAGCAGCTGAGCATCGGCTTCGCCTCCTCCTACGGCAAGCAGTATATCCACGGCGCCGGGGATATGGACGCTTTCTGGACCAGCGACCACGACAGCTTCCTGCGCGCCATGGCCGACGCGGCCAGCAGCGTAGCGGCGCTTTTCAGCGGAAAGATCGCCTACCTGAACGTGATGAAGAACATGTCCGTGGACTGCGACTGCTGTGAGGTGGCGGAGGACCCCTGCATGGCGGACATCGGCATCCTGGCGAGCCTGGACCCGGTGGCCATCGACCAGGCGTGCCTGGATATCGTCCGGGCCAGCGACGATCCCGGCCGGGACCATCTGCTGCAGCGCATCGATTCGCTGAACGGCCCTCTCACGGTGGACGCCGCCGCGGCGCTGGGCGTTGGCTCCAAGGAATACGAGCTCATCCAGCTGTAAAAAATGCCACAAAATATCTCCCGGCCATCGATCGATGGCCGGGAGATATTTATATCCGCTCAGCGGTCCATGAACCGGTACAGCAGCTCCGCCCCGTCCGCCCGGGTCAGCTCCCCCTCCGGCTCCAGGGTCTTCCCGTCCGCCAGGCCCAGGGCCCGCGCTATGGCGGCATATCCCTCGTCCCCGCCGTCCACGTCCTCAAAGCCCGCGTCCCAGACGCCCTTCAGGGCCGCCGTGTCCCCGTACCGGGACGCGCCCAGGATCATCCGCAGAAAGTCCATCCGGGTCATGGCCTGCTCCGGGTCCCACGGCCCCGCGGGCAGGAATTTCTGCCGGCGGCCCTGCTCCAGCAGCGTTTCGTCGTCCCCCTCGTCCACGTACCGGCCGCCGGCCCGCAGGGCCAGGATCACCCCGTCCCGCCAGCAGAGCGGCTCGTCCGGCCGGAAGGCGCCGCCGTCGAAGCCCACGCCTGCCAGGCCCAGGGCCTGGATCATCTCCGCCCGGTCCTCTCCGTCCAGGTCGTCGTACAGGAAGGTCCCGTCCTCCGGCGCCCGCTTCACCGCTTCCCCGGTGAGCGCGTCCACCCCGGCCACGGCAGCCACATCCTCGTAGTAATACCCCAGGCGAAGCTCCTCCACATAGCGATAGCCCCACTCCAGGCTGTCCGCGTAAACGGCATTCTCCTCCCGCGTCACATCCAGCGGCCAGGCCACATAGCCCAGCGCCACCTTCAGCGCCCCGGTATACGCCTCCAGCGCCGCCTTCTCGCCGACGGGCTTTTTGCTGGCGCCGAAGGTCACGTCCTCATCCCACACCGCCGTGAATCCGTCCACCGCTCCGGTGGCCGGGTTGACCGTTACAGACAGGGTGTTCTCCGGGAAAAAGTACCCGTCGTGGGTCCGGGCATACACCACCTGCTCGCCCTCGTTATACCCCTTGAGGGTGCACACGGCCGCCTCCGCCGCCAGGGCGGGCGCCGCGTTCTTCAAAAAGTTGTCCGCCGCCCGGCGCCGGTTCTCGCCGGACATGGTCACGGCCTCGTCCCGCTCCCACAGGGGATACTGGGTATACACGCTCTTCAGCTCGCCGGTCTTGCCGTCCAGCGTGATGTTCTTATAGACCGTCATGTCCCGGCCCTGCTCCTGGGCCTGGACAAAGGCGTCGGCGTCATAGCCGAACAGCTCGTCCTCCGTCATGGGCGCGGTATAGCGGACCGTGGCGGTCACGTCGCCGCTCTCGCTGTCCAGCGCGTAAGAGCACCGGGTCAGGGCAAAGCCCTCCAGGCCCAGGGCCTTGATCTTCCCCAAAGCCTTTTCGATGGCCGCCTGATCCAGCACATCGCCATAGTTGGCGATGGAGGCCAGCTCCGCCTCGGTCAGGCCCGCCTCGCCTCCGGCAGGCTCCGGCGCCTCCGCGGCGGCGTCCATGGCTGCGGTGTTATACTCGCCCCGATCGCCGCCTACGGCCTCATACAGCGCGTCCATATCCACCGCCTCGCCGCTGCCGGCGTCCACCACGGTGTAGGGCCCCACGGGCACATACCGCAGCGCGGCGCCGCCCTCCCCGTCGGACACATAATAGAGCTCCATCTCCACCGCGTCCGCCAGCGCCTTGGCCGCGTCCGCCTGGGCCGTTTCGGCCTCGGGGCCGGGCAATTCGCCCACATAGCCGCCGTAGCTGTCGCTGCGGTAAAAGCTCCTCATCCCCTCGCCGTCGATGGACAGGGTGAACTGCACCGGGCTGGGCAGACCATTTTTCCGCACGATCCCGGAGAAGGTATAGTATCCGTCCGTCCCCAGGTATGTACGCACCCCCTGCACCTGGGCCGTCTCCTCCCCGGTGAACAGCCTGGCGCACCAATCCTCCGCCTGCTTTTCCGCCTGTTTCCGCTCGATGGCCGGGAAAGCCGGATCGAAGCCATAGAACCGGTCGGAAACCCCGCTGTCGAGCCAGCGGTTCACCGTGAGGATCTTTCCCGCGGTATCTGTTTCCACGCTCAGGTCTCGCCCTTCCATGGACCAGCGCAGGCTCCACCGGGGATGGAGCCCGTCGATATAATCTCCGGAAAAGTCGGTGTATTCGTCCCCCACGTCCAACGTTTCCTTCACCGCCAGGGTGACCTTCTCCAACAGGGCCTGCATATCCCCTTCCTCTTCAGGCATGGCAAAGCTGACCGTATCCTCCAGATCCATCATGCCCGTATCGATCTCCGGCAGGGGCTGTTCCGTTTCGGCCAGCGCCGGGACGGCCAGGGCCGCCGCCATAAGCAGGGCCAGCAACAGGGTTATCCAGCGTTTCATCGCAATGGCTCCTTTCTTTGGTTCTGTGGGTTTGGACGCTTCCGGCGGAAAAAAGTTCCCGGGAAAAGCGGCCTATCCTCCTTCAAGGGCAGAAATTTCCTTTATCCGAATTCTTCATGTACCATGTTAATTATATCACGGGCCGCGCAGGAAAAAAATCCTTGACAACGCCGCCCGGCTCTGCTAATATAATTGCCGTTCAAAGACAGCAGGCTGCCGTCAGGCGTAAGTCCCGCCGAGGACGTCAATAGGATCATGTATGTTTCTATGTGTCGTTGTCACTTTGGACAAGGACATTTTTCTTTTATAGGAGGTGAAATCCAATCCATGCCCAGCAAAGCGATTTTGACTGAAAAGCAGGCCATCGTGGAAGCTCTGGCCCAGCGGCTGGCCAACGCCCAGGGCGGCGTGCTGGTGGACTACAAGGGCATCAACGTGGCCCAGGACACCGAGCTGCGCCGTGATCTGCGTTCCAAGAACGTGGAGTACACCGTGGTGAAGAACACCCTGACCCGTCTGGCTCTGGACAAGGCGAACCTGTCCGGTCTGGACGACCATCTCAACGGCACCACCAGCCTGGCCACCAGCGCGGAAGACCCCCTGGTCCCCATCCATGAGCTGACCCAGTTCAGCGATAAGATGGGCCAGCTGTTCACCATCAAGGGCGTTTTCGTCAACGGCAAGGTGCTCAACGACGCGGAGGTGGCGGAGCTCGCGCCCCTGCCCAGCCGCGACGCGCTGTATTCCAAGGTCCTTGGCACCATGCTCGCCCCCATCACTTCTCTGGCCGTCGTTCTTGGCCAGGTCCTGGAGCAGAAGGGCGGTTCCCCTGTGGCCGCCGAAGAGGCTCCCGTCGCCGAATGATCCGGCGATCCCACAGGATTTGACACCTTATCTGAAAAATATTTTGGAGGAGAATTAAAAATGGCTAGCGAAAAAGTTACCGCTATGATCGAAGAGATCAAAGCCCTGTCCGTTCTCGAGCTGGCTGAGCTCGTACATGCGATCGAGGACGCCTTTGGCGTTTCCGCCGCCGCCGCCGTGGCCGCTCCCGCTGCTGCCGCCGCCGGCCCCGCCGTGGAAGAGAAGACCGAGTTCGACGTGGTCATGACCGACTTCGGCGCCGAGAAGATCAAGGTCATCAAGGAAGTGCGCGCCATCACCAACCTGGGCCTGGCCGAGGCCAAGGCCAAGGTGGAGGGCATCCCCGCCGTCATCAAGGAGCAGGTCTCCAAGGAAGAGGCCGAGGAGCTGAAGAAGCGCCTGGAGGACGTGGGCGCGAAGGTGGAGCTGAAGTAATCTCCCACCCCCTCACGAAAAACTCCCCCTCCCACGTGGGAGGGGGAGTTTTTCGCGTTCTCGCGGCCGCCGGACACCGCCCCCCGCGCTATTGACAAGCCCCGACATATATAGTAAAATTGTATAAAAGCACTGAAAGGGGCGGGGGGAAATGGCAGCTCTTTTGAACAGTTCACAGAACGTATTCCACTATGTAGTGGAATGGGGCATCCTGATCCTGGAATCCTTCGGCGTGATCGTGCTGCTGGTCACCGGCATCATCAGCATGATAAAATGGCTGAAAAAGGAGCCGGATGTGCGGACCACCATCTCCCAGGGCATTTTGCTGGCCCTGGCCTTCAAAATGGGCGGCGAAGTGCTGCGCACCGTGATCGCCACGGAAACGGCGGAACTGGTCTCCATCTTCGCGATCATCCTCCTGCGGGGTCTCGTGGCGGCGCTGATCTATTGGGAGATCACCAAAGAGGCCAAGATCGAGGCCATGTACAACAACGGAAAGCTGCCGGAAAAGCCGGCCCATTTCCACAGAGCCAAAAAGGAGACCGTAGAGCAGCCATAGCCGCCGCATCCGCCGGGCGTTCCCGCCCGGCGTTTTTTTGTTGCCCGGCAGGGAAAACCGTGGTAAAATAGCGGTCGTGCTCCCGGCTCACGCCGGAGCCGCACGGCATGGCATAACAGCGGCGAAGCCGCTATTCTACCAAACCCATGATAAAAGAAAGAGGGCGCATAGGATGAAATATCTTCTGATAATCGGCGACGGCATGGCGGACGATCCCGTCCCCTCCCTGGGGGACCGGACGCCGCTGGAAGTGGCGGACAAGCCGGTGATCGACGATCTGGCCCGCCGGGGAGCGCTGGGCAGCGTGGTCAACTGCCCGAAACAATTCGAGCCGGGCAGCGCCACCGCCATCATGTCCATTTTCGGCGCTTCGCCGCTGGAATACTACCACGGCCGGGGGCCTCTGGAGGCCGCCGCCCAGGGCATCGAGCTCTCCGACGGAGACATGGCCTGCCGGTGCAACATGGTGGCTCTGGAGGATGGGAATATGCCCTATCCCCAGCGGCGCATCCTCTCCCACAGCGCCGGCTCCATCGACGCGGAGACCTCCGACGCGCTGATCACGGCCCTCTGGGCCAGTCCGGAGTTTTCCGCGCTGGCAAGGGAATTTGACATCGAGATCAACCCCGGGTCTTCCTTCCGGCACTTCGCCGTCATGCATCACGCCTCCATCGAGGGCATTCGCCTCATCCCGCCCCACGACCACTTGGGGGAGGTCATCGGCCCTCTGGCCCCTTCCGGCTGCGATACGGCGGAAAAGCTGGGCCGGCTGCAGGAGTGCGCTTTCCGCTTTCTGGACCGCCATCCCCTCAACCAGGCCCGCCGGGCGGCCGGAAAGCTGCCCGCCAACGGCATCTGGTTCTGGGCGGAGGGCACCGCCGCGCTGCTGCCGGACTTTGCTGCCAAATACGGTCACACCGGCGAGGTAGTTTCCGCCGTGCCCCTGGTGCGGGGCATCGCCCGGCTCAGCGGCCTGCCCGCCCCGCTGGTGGAGGGCGTCACCGGGGAGATCGACACCAACTGGGAGGGCAAGTGCGCCAAGACCATCGAGATCCTCTCCCGCTGCGATTTCGCCGCGCTGCACATCGAGGCTCCCGACGAGTGCACCCACAACGGGGACACCCCCGGCAAGATCCAGTCCATCGAATGGCTGGACAGCCGGGAAACGGCCCCCATCGTGGAGTACCTGCGCTCCACCGGGGAGGATTTTCGGGTCCTGATCCTGTCCGACCACAAGACCCTCACCTCCAACCGCGCCCACGACGCCAGCCCGGTGCCCTTCCTGCTTTACGACAGCCGGGAGCTCAGCGGTTCCGGCCTGAGCTATACGGAAAAAAACGGCCTGAAAACCGGACTGTTCCTGCCTGAGGGAACAAAACTTCTGGATATACTATTTGAGAAATGATCGTTACAGCCCACGGAAAACTGAATCTCACCCTGGACGTACTGGGCCGCTCTGGGGACGGATACCATGACCTGCGCTCCGTGATGCAGACGGTGCTCTTCGGCGACGAGCTGGAGGTAGAGCTGACGGAGGACGGCTCCTTTTCCATCGATCCGGGCCAGCAGTATCTCCCCGCCGACGGGCGAAATCTGGCCCTCCGGGCCGCCCGGGCGTTCCTGGATGGCACCGGGCTGGGGGCCTCGGTGCGGGTGACAAAGCGCATCCCGGTCTGCGCCGGGATGGGAGGCGGCAGCGCCGACGCCGCCGCCGTTCTCCGGGCGCTGAACCGGCTGACCGGCCGCGATCTGTCCCCGGAGGCGCTGGCCGCGCTGGGGGCCCAGATCGGCAGCGACGTGCCGTTTTGCGTGATGGAGGGCACGGCTCTGGCGGAGGGCCGGGGCGAAAAGCTCACCGCCCTGCCGCCCCTGCCGGACTGCGCCATCGTGATATGCAAGCCTGTCTTTTCCCTCTCCACCCCGGAGCTGTTCACCCGGATCGACCGGCGGAAGAGCCGCCTGCATCCGGACACGGCCGGATTTCTCTCCGCCCTGGAGTCCGGGGATCTGGACGGGCTGTCCCGGCGGGTATACAACGTGTTTGAGGACGTGCTGGGCCGCCGCCGGGGCGACATCGACGCCATCAAAAGCGCCCTCACAGAGCTGGGCGCCCTGGGCGCGGCCATGACCGGCAGCGGCAGCGCCGTGTTCGGCCTGTTCCGGGACGAGGCCGCCGCCCGCCTGGCCTGGCAGACTCTGTCCGGGCAATACCAGGAGTGTTTTCTCACCCGCCCCTATCCCGGCGAGGTTTAATTTTTCCCGTCACCGGCCACAATATGGCCGGTGATGTTTTATGTCTGAGACCGAACGTACTTATAAACTGAAAAACTGGGAGATGGCGCTGCTGCTGGCACTGTGCCTGTTCTTTCTGTCCGGGCTCTGGGCCCGGCGGACCCAGGAGGATCTGGCCGGGGGATTGGTGCGTCTGCATGTGGTCGCCGCCTCCGACAGCCCCGCCGATCAGGCCGCCAAGCTGCGCCTGCGGGACCAGGTCCTGGCCCTGCTCTCCCCCGCCCTGGCGGACTGCGACGGCCGGGAGGACGCGGCCCGGGCCATCCGCTGCCACATCCCGGAGCTGGAGGCCCTGGGCGACGTGACCGTATCCCTGGACACAGAGTATTATCCCACTCGCCGGTATGCCTCCTTTTCCCTGCCCGCGGGGGAATATCTGTCCCTGCGGGTCGTCATGGGCGCCGGCCAGGGCCACAACTGGTGGTGCGTAGTGTTCCCGCCGCTGTGCACCGAGGCTCTGGCGGAGCCGGCGGAGGACGTGTTCGAACCTCTGCCCGGGGACCAGGAAAAGCTGATATGCCAGGACGGCGCCGGGTACATCATCCGGTTCCGGCTGGTGGAGTGGTGGGGCGCCCTGGCAGGCTGGCTGCAAGAGCTGCGGCAATAAAATCTTGACCCGCTTTTCATTGACAACCCCCCTCTTCAATGGTATTCTGGACGCACAGGATATCTTTACCTTTTCCTGACTGTTCCCTTGACGGACAGGCGGTAATCTGTCCTCACCACACCGGAGGGAGGGACTCGACACGTCTGATATCAACCAACGCCGGAGATTCATCATCAACGTCGTATACGTGGCCCTGGTCATTGGGCTCGTGTTCCTCATCGTAAAATATCTGTTGGGGTTGATATGGCCGTTTTTCCTGGCGTTCATTTTTGCCTGGTGCATGACGCCCGTCATCCGCTGGATGACGGTGAAATGCCATATAAAGCGCCCCATTGCCGCCGTCATATGCCTGCTGCTGTTTTTCACGCTGGTGGGCGGGCTGCTGGTGGTGCTGCTGCTGAGCGTGGTGTCCTGGTTCCAGGACCTGATGGTCTTTTTGCCCAGGCTCTATCGGGAGACCATCGAGCCCTGGCTGGAGATCGCCATGGGCTGGGCCACAGAGTTTGCCGAGCGGCTGGGGCCAGACGCCTACGAAGTGGTCACCTCCTCCATCCCTGACATCATATCCTCCATCGGCAACGCCGTCACCAGCTTCTCTATGCAGGCTGTGGGCGTGGTGTCCGGCTGGGTGACGAAGCTGCCCTCCATGCTTCTGAGCACCCTGATCTGCATCATCGCCACGGTGTTTATGACCATCGATTTCCACCGCATGACCGCCTTCCTTCTCCGGCAGCTGCCGGAGCGGGCCCGCCACGTGACGGTGAAGGCCAAGGAGACCTTTGTTTCCGTGGTGGCCAAGTACGGCAAGAGCTACGGCATCATCATGGGCATCACCTTCTGCGAGCTGCTGATCGGCCTGCTGATCCTCCGGCAGCAGCAGGCGCCCCTGCTGGCCCTGCTCATCGCCATTTTCGACATCTTCCCGGTGGTGGGCGCCGGCTTTATCCTCATCCCCTGGGCCATCATCACCCTGCTGGGCGGCGGCACCGCCAAAGGGCTGGGCCTCATCGCCCTGTACGTGGTCATCACCATCATCCGCCAGTTCATGGAGCCCCGTGTGGTGGGCCACCAGGTGGGGCTGCACCCGCTGGTGACGCTGATCGCCATGCTGGTAGGCACGAAGCTGTTCGGCGGCATCGGCCTGCTGGGCCTGCCCATCGCCTGCGCCATCATCAAGAATCTGGACGACAACGGGGTCATCCACCTCATCCGCAAGGAAGAGTCCGCCCCGGCAAAAGCGCCCGTACCGGTGACCGGACCGGACGAGCCGGAAAAATAGTAAGATTTCTTCCGGCCCCCTCTTGACAATTCCGGCCGGGAATGATAAAATTTCCTAGCTTGCGGGCGTAGCACAACGGCTAGTGCACCAGCCTTCCAAGCTGGGGACGTGGGTTCGATTCCCATCGCCCGCTCCACAGCTCGGCTGTTGGCCGAAGATATATGCGCCAGTAGCTCAGGTGGATAGAGCAACTGCCTTCTAAGCAGTAGGCCAGGGGTTCGAGTCCCTTCTGGCGTGCCATTTTTATTATATGGTGGGTGTAGCTCAGTTGGTTAGAGTACCGGATTGTGGTTCCGGGTGTCGTGGGTTCGAGTCCCATCTCCCACCCCATTTCAATAGGCTGTTCGGTCCAGCCGGACAGCCTATTGCCTTTCAGCGGATGGCGGCATCCATAGGGATGTAGTGTAAAGGTAACACACCAGACTTTGACTCTGATATAGTGGGTTCGAATCCCGCCGTCCCTGCCATTTTAATATCCTTGACTTAGTAGCTCAGGCGGTAGAGCAACTGCCTTTTAAGCAGTGGGTCCGGGGTTCGAGTCCCCGCTAGGTCACCACGTCGGAAAGCCAGGAATATCAAGGCTTTCCGGCGTTTATATTTTTCTAAGACTTCCTTGAGAAGAGCGCCGACGGCGGCCTTGTGGTCAAGATGATCACCGGGCCGCCGTTTTCTATTTTTCTTGGCCCATCTTGCCGTATAATGCCGTTTGTTGCCATATGAGTGTGGTACTAAGTGTGGTACCATATTGCGCACAATTCAATGAACAATCCAGCAATTTTTTATCCCTTTGGACATGAAAAGAACCAGAAATAAACCGCACCCCTTCCGGCTGTGTTGCCGGGAGGGGCGTTTTTTTCATTTCCAGCCGTTGCCTGCCGGGAGATGAAATTGCTGCCCACCGAAATTTCATGTCAGCTCGTTGCCTGGTGATCACAAATTGAGAGGGCGGATTAAATGTTTGCGCGCACGTGCGCGGGCGCGAGAGAAGCAGGGTGGCAGATGAATGAAATTCATAAAAAAATTATAAAAACTAGACAATTCCCGGGCTCGCAGCGCCCGCAAGGCAGACATCAGCGGTTTACAGTACCTATCGGTACTGTAAACCGCACAGTCTGTCAAAGAACTCCCCAAACAGGGGAGTTTTTGGTATAATGGAGGAAAGAGTATGTGTGTGGGGTGTAAA
>CANQUE010000045.1 GCA_947626905.1 uncultured Oscillospiraceae bacterium | reverse complement strand
CTGCCTATTTCACGCCTTTAGGCAAAAACGGGCCGTTTTCGTTCCTTGAAAACGGCTCTTTCTTTGACAGACTGAGCCGCCTGTCAAAGATGACAGGCGGCTGTTCTCATGTTCCGCTCTACCGCTCGCTTTCCGGCTGGAATAGCTGGAGCACATTTTCATAGTCATACTTTTTCAGCTGTCCCGGGCCGGACTGTGGCAGCGCGTCCAGCTCGTCCCAGGGCACAAGGCAGGTGTGGCGCTTTTGGGAGGCCCGTTTCGTGGCAAAGCTGCCGACCTCCTCGGCGGTCATCTCCTCCCGGGGCAGGACTGTCCAGCCGTGGGTATAGTGGAAGACGCACCAGCGCCGGTGCTCATAACGCGCCAGCTGCCAATAGACGGCCTCCCGCTCTTCAGGGGACGCCCCCTCCAGGTCCCCCGCCAGCATCAGCTTATTGGGGATGTCCCAGACCACCGCCCGGTTGGAGCTCTGTCGGAAGGTGCCCAATTTATTCCAATCCGTGGCGTACAGACTCTTTTGGTTGTACTGCCGGTTGACGGCCTCCGCCCGCCGGTCGGTCTCCCGGAGGATCAGCTCATCGTATGTGAACTGCGCGCTGTTGCTCTGCAAAAAGACGCCGCCGGCCTTTTTATACAGAAATTCGATCCCGCTGTCCATCTTCTCGAACAGCGCCGTCACCAGCTGGGGGTGGTCCAGCTCTATTCCGTGGCGGCGGAACATCCGCAAAAGCCGCATGGCCATGTCCAAATTGAAGCGGGTGTCCTCCGTGGCGATGAGGATCTGATCCAGCTGTCCCAGCCGCTCCAATATCGCCTGGATACAACTGTCTGCATCCGGCGCCGCGTCCAGCCAGGTAAACGAGGGCTCCTGCTTCAGCTGGGGCACATCCAGAAGAAAAGAGGCCCGCCGGCCGGCAATGTCCCTATCCACGATCAGCGCGTCCAAGCCCCGCCCGTCCGGCGCGCCGGTCCGGAACGCCGCATTCTCCCAGGTGGACAGCAAAAACTCCCGGCTCAGAGCGCCGAAGCCCAGAATGCACAGAGAGAAGGGCCGGACCGGGCGATAGATCCCCTCCGCCATCGCCCCGGGCGCCCGTTCCTTCAGCGCCTGAAGGGGCAGATGATCCAAAAGGAAGCCCTGGACCAGCTGCTGCTCCCGGGATACGAGATAGACGTCAAGATGGGGATAGGACAGGTCCTCATAGCGGAGGATGTCGTTGTCCAAAAACGCGGTGACGCGCAGGCCGGGGAGCTTCTCCCCCAGCTTGTTCAGCTCGTCCAGGCGGCAGAGATTGTTGTTTCCGGTGTCAGGCAGGAGAATGATGTGATACTTCTTTCCGCGGCGGAGGAACTGATCCCAAGGCTGGGTCATGACCACCGCATTCACATCGGCTCCCTCATCCGCCTCCTTTTGCGGCACGAAAGCGATGGCCGCCCGACGATCCCGGTCGCGGATCTCCCGGATCATGGCCCTGGCATCTTCCAGGCCGCCGCAGACCACAAAGATCTGCCGCCTGCCCTGCATCCGCAGCCAGTTGGTAAAGGCCGCGGCCGCCCGGCGGAAAAAGACGATCAGCACGGTCCGGACGGTATACACCGACGCGATAAAAAACAGCAGCGTGACGGCAGGATCGTTGTATATCGTCAGGTCCGCCCCGAAGGTCATGGCCTTGGGGGCCTCGTACGCGCACCGCAGCAGCAGGTCGAGCGCCTCCGGCGCGGTGGCGTCCGCGGGGAGCCGGCCGAAAAAGTAGAGGGGAATGATAAACAGATAGCTATATCCCACGATCAGAAAGCTGCGCACCCGGACCGACTTCTTGCGCAGCAGCCAGCCCAGCAGCGCCAGACCCAGCAAGTATCCCAGCAATATCAGCATGATCGTCACACCCCTTGACCGCCGCCGGCAGCGCGCTTCCCGGGCACTGCGGCAGCGACTTCTTATAATGCGGCATGTTTTGCGGTCCAGCCGGGCCTCTCAAGCGTCCGCAGCCGCTTCTTCGCCGCCGAACCGGTAATATCCTCTCGCGATGCACCTGCCGTTGGCCAGCGACACCGCCGTGATCTCCGCCTGGCCGGGAGCCAGTTCCAGCCAGAGCATATTCCCGTCCGTCCATTCCTTTGGCCGGAGGGGCTCCTCCGGCTTGAGCATGGCGGCGCGGACGCTGCCGCCGTTGACATACAGGATATTCCTCTCCCGGTCCGTTTCCACGCAGCCGGCGGGGCAGTTCATCGAGATATGGGTGTGCCCGGACAAAAACAGGATGTTCCGGTGGTCCTCAAGGATCCGCTGCAATTGCCCGTCCCGGCTGAAATAGGGCATGTCGTTTGCCCGGCGGCGCTGGGGATTATGGGCCAGCAGCGGCGCGTGGCACAGCACCACATGCCATGCGGCGGGCGTATCCGTCAGACGCCTGTCCAGCCAAGGCAGCTGCCCCTGCTTTTGAAAAGCCAGTTTCCGCCCCGGCCGGGCGGCGTTGAGGCCTATGATATCGACGTCCCCCAGCCTGGCGGCCCAGGCGCCGCCCTCGTCCCGCTCCACGGCAAGGCCCAGGCGTTCCGCCCGGTCCAGCAGCCGGTCCTGCAGGGCGTCAAAGCCCTCTCCGGCGTCGGGCTGTGTGGGAAAATCGTGGTTTCCGGCCACGGCCAGCATGGGCGTATCCCGGCTCAGACGGCTCTCAATGAGCTGCCACAGCAGCGCAAACTGCTCCGGCGTGCCGTCGTTGACCATATCACCAGCGCACAGCACCCCCTTGCCCGTCCCGGCCAGGGCCAGGGCCCTGCCCACCTGCCAGGGCTTGCCGGCAAGATGCAGGTCCGTGACGAAACCCAGCCGGACGGCCCCCTCCATGGGCGGCGCGGGCCGCCGGGGAGGCAGGGGGACGAGGGCCTCCTCCCCTGTCGTCATGTCGGGCGCGACGGTACGGGCGGAAACATGGGTGGCCTCCCGGGGCACCGCCCGGCCGCCCGTATATTGGAACACGCCCCGGCCGGATGGGTCTATGGGCACATAAGCGAAAGCCGTCCAGTCCGGCAGAGGGCCGTTTTCATCCGCCCACCGGAGGTCCGCCATGAGGCTGCCCGGGGCATGGACCGTATACAGCCCGTCGGCGCCGCTGGGCCGCTCCCATTCTACCTTCAGCCGGACCACGCCCTCACCTCCCCTGTTCGCTGTTATTCCGCGCTCCGCGCCGTTGCCCGCAGAGCCTCCAGCCGCCGGACGAATTGATATTCCGTGAGGATGGTCGTCCGCATGTCCTTCTTGCCCATGGTGTGCGCCAGCTTTCTGTCCCCGGCGGCTGCCAGCGCTTGACGGAAGGAGAGGCTCTGCTCATACATTTCATGATAGGCCCGGTCGATCAGCCTTTGCAGTTCGTCCGACAGCAGTCCATAGGCCTGTCCCTGCCACCAGACTGTCTTTATCAGCTTCCACAGGCGCTTTTTCTCCCCGGCCCGCTTCGCCTCTTTCCCCACGAGGGCGCATATCTGCGCCTGTTTGGCCGGCTCCCGGTATTTCAGCGACTGCAAAAATCCCTCCATCGACCCGCAGGGAACGCCGTCCAGGGTAAAATGGTGCTCCGAAAAGTTGGACAGCGCCGAAGAGGGGTATTCCCCCTTGGAGCAGATATCTATGATGTCCTCTGTCATGTCCATTCCGTTTCCTCCGGATCGAAGCATCCCAACTTCAGCACGTCCCGGCTGTATACGTCTTTGGCCCGGGGGGCATAGGGGCGCTCCGGGGTCATGGCGTGCCGTCCTCGTGGGGGCGGTAGACCTGCATGGCGGCGTCCAGGGAGTCCACCACGCTGACGATGTGGTACTTGAGGATGAACAGCACGTCCGCGTCCTCCGGATAGGCGGTCTTCGCTTTCCGCAGCAGAGGCAGGACGTAGCGTCTGGTCTCGTCTATGTAGGCCAGCAGCTTCTCCTCCGAGAAGGTCCCCGCCATGCTGGACACATTGTGACACCGGTCCACCAGTTTGGTAAGGGTGGCCTCCCGGCTCTGGAGGATCATGTTGTAATACCTGGTCTTGGCGGTCTCCTTCGTTTCCCCCTCCATGACCCGGAAGGTGAGCAGGTCCACCGCATGGCGCACCGTGTCGTCCACAGGCAGCTCGGAAAGTGGCACGCCGCAGTCCTCGCACACGTCGTGCAGCAAAATGGCCGCGATGACCCGGTCCTCCCGGATGCCGATGCTCACGGCGTCGCAGGCCATGGTCAGCGGGTGGATGATATAGGGCTCGCCGCTCTTGCGCATCTGGCCCGCGTGTTTTTCCCGGGCGAAGGACAGGGCCTTCAAGGTCTGGCTCATCCCCGCGCCGGAGGCATAGCCCCGCAGGTAGGTATACATCTTTTCCGGGTCAAATACCGTTTTTTTCATATATGGCGCCTCCTTCTTCCTTGCGGATGATCGATTCCTCGCTCCGCTTTTCAAACCATTCCAAGACATCCTGGTAGCGGGCGCGGCTGATGTAGATCTCCGAGCCGTCGTCCAGGATCAGGCAGCGGCGGGAGCGGTCCAGGACCGGGACATGACGCGTGTTCACAAGCTCGCTCTGGTGGACCCGCAAGAAGGGCGGACTGGGAAGCCGCTTGGCGGCCGCGTCCAGCTTGCCGACCATCCGGTAGACGCCGCCGGCGGTGAAAACATCCAAATACACCCGCTCGCTCCGGATATGGAGGATGGAGCGGTACGGCAAACGGTACTGCCGGTCCTTTCCGCTCCAGTGGAAATACCCGTTGGCGGCGGCGATCCGGTCCGTGAGGCCCTGCAGGATCTCCTCCCACAGGCCCTCGCTGTCGGGCGCGGGATCGTAGGCCACGGGACGGGCGGGCAGCAGGGGCATGAGGTCCGGCTCCGGTTTCCCGTAGTAGACGAGAAGGCAGTCGGGGTTGGCGTCATAGATGCGCCGTCCGGCGATGACGGAACGCTCCCCCATCCCGGCGTTTACGAGAGCGATCATCGTGTCGGGCATGATGCGGGGGAGCTGTTCCTCCTGCTCGGCGCGGAACATCCAGTCGACCCGGAGATCCATATCCCGGCGGGCCGCGAACGCTCGGAGGGCGGAGCGGATCACAGCGCGTTTCTGTTCGTCCGGCTCGTAGACGAGAAGCGTCAGCCGCAAGGCCTTTTCCATCTTACGGCTCCGCGAATGCCGCGAGGATCTGCCACTGAGCCGGCTCCAGAACGGACCGCAGGCATTCGTTATAGGCGGAAGTATCGGCCCCGCCGGTCCTCTCCCATTCCGCCAGAAGGCTGTCGCCGAGAGAGAGGAGCCGGCGCATGGCCGCGCTGTAGCGGGCTTTCTCCTCCGGCGATCGGTTGGGCAGGATCTCTGTCCCCTCGCTATAGGGGCCGTCAAACTTCAGGTTGACCACGGAGATGGGCCGTACCCGGGGGCAGGCGAACTCCAGGCGCAGCTCGGGCGGCCATATCTCCAGTCCCTCGGGCCTTACAGCGGCGCGGTGGCAGAGGATGTGGGCGCAGAGGATGCCCCGCTTTACGGAGAACGCCGGGTAGAGCATGGTCATGTCCACCGGGAGCATGGCTCGGCAGACAGGGTCCCGCTGGATGTCCCTCATCAATTCCTGAAGCGTCATAGCGGATCCCTCCTTCCGTCATCGCCGTCCGGCCTGTGCGCCACGCACATATAGCCGCCGCTGGTCCTCCAGGCGTCTTCAAAATTCTCCCGGGTCATGGACATGGCCCGTCCGTTGGGGATGCCGGGGTCGTTGACGATCACCCGGGGATCTTCCGGGTCAGAGTTGTCGATGTCCAGCACCTCCACCATGTGGTTGGCCGAGAACGCGGGATACCCGTCGGCCCACTCGGTGGTCATGGCCATGTTCTGGACCGCCACCAGCACCCGATCTCCGGAGGCCAGGGCGCTGGACAGATCGTCGAAGTCCCCCTCCTGCCGGATCGTCACGTCGATACCGTATGCCATCAGCAGATTCCCCACATCCGCGCAGGGCGTTCCGATCTGCTCGTACCATCCCATCTGGGTGGCCGTCTTGATGAGATCTGCCTCCGTGACGGGCAGGCCGGTATACTCGCTGATGATGAATTGCTGGCTGGCAATGGCGCAGGAATTCGGCTCCAGCTGTTCGTGCCATTGGTCGGCCCCGGCCTCCACGCTCTCCCGGAAAGCGTCCGGGTCGAAATCGGAGCCTCTCTCCCCGGCGGCTGGCGCGTCCGAAGCGCCGCCCCGCATGTCCTCCATCGTATCCCGGGCCCGATCGATATACTCCCGGATGACGTCTGTGTTCCCAAGCTGGTCTTTGCGGGCCTCGCGGAGCCTTTCCAACACGTCCGGCGCGAGGGCGCTGCTTTCCTTGCCCTCCCGGGCCTGCTCCAGGTTTTTGAGGATCCCGCTGTCGCTGATCGGCCAGACATCCGGATGTTCCACAGACGCGGGGGCCCCGATGTCCAGGGGCTGGTCCATGTTTTCCAACATGTCCATAGTCAAGGCTCTCCTTTCATGATGATCCCCTGCTCCACCGGCCGGCCCTGGAACATCCAGCAGGGTTTTACGACGCTGCAGACCGTTTCGCCGGCGGGCGTGCCTTCGCCAAGATAGATATAGGCACCTTTGGCGGCGGCGTATGGGATGGTTTCAGCCTCTGTGCGTGTGATCCCCGCTCCCGCGATGCACTCCAGCAGAAGGGAGAGCTTTTCGCGGTATTCCTCCTCCGGCGCGGTCAAAGCGCCGTCAAAGGTCTCCCGAAAGGCGGCGGTGTATTCCGGCTCCCCTTCGATGCGGGAGGTCCTCTCGCACCACTCCTTCAGGGCGTCGCGCTCCATGGCCTCCTGGCGGGAGAGGATCTGGCAGAGCCCCTCATAGAGCCCGTCGTACCGTTCCGCGTGGCGGGCGATGCCGGCGGAGAGGATCTTCTTTCGTTTTTGCGTCTTCCGCCGGCGCAGCAGGAGCGCGGCGGCCGTCACAGACACGGCAGCCACCCCCAGACCGGCTATGATCAGCTTGACTGTTGGCGTGATCGGCGGCATGGTATCCCCTCCTTACTTGGCCAGATGCACCCAGGCGGCCGCGTCATCCTTGTCGCCGTAGATGATCGCGTTGCCAATGGGAAGCGCCGGGATGAGCGAGCGCTGGTCGTCCCGGAGGGCGAGGCTCGCGGCCATGATCTCCCCGTCGTCGGGGGCGGTGAGGCGATGGACGATCTTGTAGTTGGTATTCTTGATGGCGTCCGGGATCAGCCGGGTAGGCACCTGGTCCACAATCATGAGGCCCTGGCCGTAGCCGCGGATCTCGGAGAGCATGTTGCTGAACAGGTCGGCCACCACCTGCTGGGGGTTGCCGGCGTCGGCGCCGATCTCCTTGGGCTTCAGGAGAACGTTATGCGCCTCCTCCACCAGGGTCATATGCAGAAGCTCATTTCTCGCCGCTCTGGCCCGATATTCCGGGTCATTGGCATAGCGGGACTGGCGGTACTCATAGAGGCTGAGCATGAGAAGGGACATGATGAGCGCCTTATCCTTCGCCGCGGATATGCCGCTGATGTTGATCACGGTGGGCCGGTCAAAAATGACGGCGGGGTCCGTGGACTTGTCCACGTCCAGAAGCTGGCCCCTGGTGCCCCGGACCAGGTATTGGAAGCGGGTCTCCAGGCACGCGAGCAGATTGTCGCGGACCTTTGCCTCATAATCCCGCTCGGACAGGACATATTTCGCCATGCCGGTGAGCTGGGACAGGGGCGGATATATATCCGCCTGCTTCATGGGACGGCCGGAGGTGAACGCCTTTCCGAAGTAGCCACAGTAATGATAGTAGACCGACTCGTCCACCAGCACGGGCAGGATATCGCCTGTGGGAAGGCTGGCGTTCAGGAAGGCCACCAGATTCTCGCACCGGGACATCATGTTGACCTTGGCGTCCCGGTAGGCCGCGGGCTCAAAGGGGTTCAGGCGCAGCTGCTCCAGGGGGACCCCCTCGAACTCGTCGCAGCCGGGCATGAAGATCTGGAATTTCATATCGTCCGGGAGCGTCTTGTTCATCTCGATGGCCCAGCGCACATAGTCGTCCTTGGCCGGCTCGATGACCAGCACCGGGATGCCCTTGCCCAGAAGCTCCTTCAAAATGCGCATGCAGGTGTAGGTCTTGCCGGAGCCGGTGCTGCCGCAGACCAGGGCGTGCCGCACCAGATCGTTGGGGTCGATGCGGTAGACGGCGTTCTGCTCCACGCCCATATCCACCATATTGCCCATGGTGATGGTGTCGCCGTGGGTGATGGGCGGGTTGTTGGCGAAGCGGACGGCGGTCTTCACGAACCGCAGGCCAGGCACGTCCCGCTTGGGCAGGGATGTGGTCAGGGCCAGCTCCTTCGTGTTCATGGGCGTGCTGAGATACTGATAATACTTGCCGAAAACATGCCACTCGGTGTCCTCGGTCATGCCCTTCACGCTGTCGTCGTAAAGAGGCACCATCTGGAGCTTGCGCACGGTGTCCAGCGCGCCGGAGTTGTCCCGGAGGACATGCAGCCGGATGGGCTCCACATAGCTCTCCCGGCCGGCGTAGATGGACCGCAGCATCCCGTTGACGGTGGTCACGTCCTTGCGGGTGTCGCCCAGGACATAGACGCCCACGTTCCAGTAGCCCAGGTTCCGCCCCTGCTTCATGCGGTCGATGTGGATCTCGGTGAGCTCCTCGGCGTACTTGGCGAACTTATCCAGATAAGAGGTGTTGACGGTCAGGGAGAAGCTGGAGGAGACGTTCTTGTTGAGCTGTCCCAATCCGACGCCCAAGGCGCTGCCGAAAAGACTGGCAATGCCGTCCCCCAGACCGGAGATGGCCGCGCCGAGGGGAGGCGATATCGCGAAGGCCGCCGCGCCCGCGGCCTTGCTCAGGAGCTTGCCGGCGCTGACACCCAGCTGGGCGGCGGCGAAGGGGTTCAGGCCCTTCTGCTTGCTCTCGCTGTTGCTCTGGTTGGCGTTCACGCTGCGCTCCACGTCGGAGTGGATCTGGCTGCCCAGGCGGCGCATCCGGTCGATGATGTCCCCCGTCTCCCGGTCGGAGATGGGATCGGCGATGACCAGCAGCGAATAAGACCGCTCCTGATCCTGATCGCCCCGGATGCCGAAGGCGAGGGAGTCCAGCGTCTGGAGGATGCCGGGCTCCTTCTCGTTGAAAAACGACGGCAGCCCCGTCACCGCGCCCAGGCATTTGTGGCCGACAAGGGGGATCATGACCTCGGCCAGGCTCTCCTTGTCGCTCAGGGGCCGGAGCTCCACGCCGGGCATGCTGCCGGATGTGGCCTCCCGCATCTGCTCCACCGCGTCCCGGGAGAAGAAATCCCGGTTGTTGGAAACGGTCCCCAGGTACAGGTGGGTCTCCCCCTTCCACCGCTGGAGAAGGAACAAAAACCGATAGCCCCAGGCATGGATCGACGAGAGGACCCCCTGCCAGCGGTTGAACAGCTCGTAGCTGTCGGCGTTCTCCGGGTGGACGGGAAGGCGCGTCACCTGCAGCCAGGTGACCGTGTCCTGAGGCATACCGGTGCCGGGGAAGTGGGCCCGGTCGCTGACATACTCCAGCGTGCTGCGCTCCATGGAGCAGTCCAGCAGCTCCCGGTAGAAATCATCCGGTACCTGGATGGGGTTGTCTATCTTCAGCTTTTCCGGGTCGATGCCCTGAAAAAGGTCGGAAAAGTTGATATCCGTCTTTGCCATGGAATGACCTCCTCAACGCAATTGCTGTATATGTCATGTTTTCGCTTGGAGCGCCAGGGACTCCTCTTGCAGGTATTCCTGGAGCCGGAGGATCATGCTGGCTACTTCTATGATCTTTTTATCGCCGCTGCCATAAAGGTTCAGGAACACTGATCTGTGGCCCTGCTGATCCAATTGGAGCACATCGGAATATCTGCCAAGCAGCAGGTTGTTCAAAAAAGTCCCCCAGGAGGTAAATTTGGGAGACTCAAACACCACCCGGCTATAAAATCCCCTGTCTGTGATCGCCCAGCCGTCTTTCCCCAGATTTGAGCGAAAGACCGTCCAAGAGTAGGCCAGACAGATATCCGCGTCCGCGGGGATCTCGACCCGCGTCCGTAAAACTTCGATCTTGTCCGGCTCATCGAAAACATGCCACCCTGGCTTCAGGTTCTTCCGGATGAACTCCTTGGCTTTGGGGTACAGCCGATCGTCCCATGCATAGGCGGTGGGTTTCTCCCTGAGCGCTGCCTGCAGTTTTACAAAGAACTTATGCAGATACTCCACAAAATCAAAAGAGGCATAAGTAAGGCGAAGGGGCGCCTCGTCTCCCCGCTCTACCTCCAACGAATCAAGAGTGTCCGATATGATGTGCCCGGAGAGAAGATCCTGCCAGCTTATATCCTCCTGCCACCGATGAGAACTGCCAAAGAGGTTGTTTATGTGCAGGCCGGTTTCACCGAAAGAAATGGTATATTGTTTGCTTTGATTATGCCACCAGCGAATGACAGATGGGGCCGGCTGGGTGACCATCCACGGCGACGTGTGATCAGGGTCCATGGCCCAGCGGCTGAAGAACTGCTCCGCCTGCTCCACCAGCTTTTCCTGTGACGGCAAGGGTTGTTTTTCCCTGGTCTGCCGCAGGGGCAGAAGGCTGTACACCAGACCCAGCGCCACCGTTTCCTGGGGGTTGGATAGCCGCATCACCCGGGCCTTCTCCGCCTGCACTCGCCGCAGGGCGGGATGGGAAACGCCGGGCATGACGCCGTTCAGCAGCGCCTCCGTGAAGTACCACGCGCTGTGGCCCCCGGTGAGCACCACCAGGTCCAGCCCCTGCTCCCGGATGGCGGGCTCCAGAGCACCAGCCCTGTCCAGACAGCCGGTGACGAGTGCCTTGAAGCCGTTCAATTTTTCTCCCAGCATCCCCTCCAGCTTGGCCCGGTCGATGGCCGGGAAAGGCCGCTTCTGGGGCAGGAGCATCATGTATCCCGACAAAAAGCCGCAGCTGTCCACTACGGCCCCGTCATTGAGCCTCGCCGAAACCGTATCCTCCTTCCAGGCCTTCACCGAGTCCGCCCGGCACACCAGCTGCCGCGCCATATCCCCGGCCAGGCCGCAGGAGGTCATGTATTCGGTAAGATAGTCCTCCAAAAGCCGGTCCACTTCCCGCCCGCCGAAGGTGGGCGCGTCGGCGCTCTCCGGCCAGGTGGCCACCAGCTCGTTTTTGATCTGCTCCGCCCGGATCACGTCCCCGCTCCCGGCCGTGACAGTATACCGGCACACCGCCAGGTCCGTGGTCCCAGCCCCCATGTCGATGAGCAGCATATACCCCGGCTTCCCTGTGCGCAAAAAGCCGTTGGCGCTGACGTCGTTCATCTTCCGGGTCAGCGTGGCGTACAGCGCCGCCGAGGGCTCGTCCATGACGCTTACATCCGGGAACCCCGCCTTTTTGGCCGCCTCCGCCATGAACGCACGCGTGCCCTCCGACCACTTGGCGGGAAAGCTGACGATGGTCTTCTCCCGGTCCCCGGCGTCCCCCATGTCGCTGCGCTGGTGATCGTACCACCGGTAGAGATATCCGAAAAACTCCTCCGTGAGGCTCCGGGCCCGGGCCCGCTTCGCCTCGTCGGGGCTCTCCAGATCCATCTTGAACTCCCGGAAGACCTCCGACCCCGGCGCCTCGTCCCCGGCCTCCCGGCCGCAGGTATATGTACCGTCGCTGTTCCGGCGCACGAGGGTGTAGGCCCGCGCGTCCCCCTGGCCGTTGCCGAAGGTCACATAGGAACTGGAAAACGCGTCCCCCACGGGGCTGCCGTCCTTATATCGCTTGACGCACACCACCGAGGTGCTGGTGCCGAAGTCGACGCCTATGATCCGGGTCACATCCGCCGCCATATCCTTCCCGCCTTTCCTGTTTTGGGATCTATTTGTGTTCCTGGGGCTCATGATCGGGGGCCGCGGCCGGTCCTGTCAGACAGGTTTAGCGATCCCCACGATTTTGGGGCCTTCCTTCACCTTGATACCGTCGGCCTGGTCGATCTTTGCAAACTCAAAGACCAGATCCATGTGGTGATCCACACGAAAGTCCGTCTGGTACCTGGCGGTATTACTGCTCCCGTTGACCGAAAAGCAAAGCGTATGCGTGCCCGCGCGGACGGAAAAGAGGCACGGATCGCCAGCCGCCAGCTCAAACGTCTGGTCGTCATCCACTGTGACGATCATCTTACTGATGATACCGAGCATCTGCACCTTTCTCGTGAGCCTGACGGCATATTGATCGTAGGGGGTGCTCCATGTTTTGTCCCCTTCCTGGAAGCAGATAGGGAAGGCCGGAGGACCGCCGATGTCCGTGAGCAGGTTCATATCCCGGTCCACGTCGATCTCTATGGCTTCTGTTCGGGCGTTTTTTGAATTTTTCAGGCAGCAGGCGAATGTGTGGCTGCCGGAAGACACGGAAAAGCTGCAGGACTCGCTAAGGCCGAGCCGGTGCTCCGTCCCGCCGTCCACTGCAACGAACATCTTTAAAGCGGATCCCAAAAACTGCCGCTTCCTCGTGACCGTAACGGTATATTTACGTGTGTCCGCGGGCTGTGGCGCTTTTCGGATCGGCTCTTGTTTGGGCCGGGGCGCTTCCTTGACTGTTTTCTCATCGGGCTGCAACCGCTCCTTGGGCTTGGGCTCTTCCTCCTTGGTCAGGCGCATGGGAAGCTGGCTGTACACCAGGCCCAGCGCCACCGTTTCCTGGGGGTTGGATAGCCGCATCACCCGCGCCTTCTCCGCCTGCACACGCCGCAGGGCGGGATGGGAGACGCCCGGCATGACGCCGTTCAGCAGCGCCTCCGTGAAGTACCACGTGCTGTGGCCCCCGGTGAGCACCACCAGGTCCAGCCCCTGCTCCCGGATGGCGGGCTCCAGAGCACCAGCCCTGTCCAGACAGCCGGTGACGAGTGCCTTGAAGCCGTTCAATTTTTCTCCCAGCATCCCCTCCAGCTTGGCCCGGTCGATGGCCGGGAAAGGCCGCTTCTGGGGCAGGAGCATCATGTATCCCGACAAAAAGCCGCAGCTGTCCACTACGGCCCCGTCATTGAGCCTCGCCGAAACCGTATCCTCCTTCCAGGCCTTCACCGAGTCCGCCCGGCACACCAGCTGCCGCGCCATATCCCCGGCCAGGCCGCAGGAGGTCATGTATTCGGTAAGATAGTCCTCCAAAAGCCGGTCCACTTCCCGCCCGCCGAAGGTGGGCGCGTCGGCGCTCTCCGGCCAGGTGGCCACCAGCTCGTTTTTGATCTGCTCCGCCCGGATCACGTCCCCGCTCCCGGCCGTGACAGTATACCGGCACACCGCCAGGTCCGTGGTCCCAGCCCCCATGTCGATGAGCAGCATATACCCCGGCTTCCCTGTGCGCAAAAAGCCGTTGGCGCTGACGTCGTTCATCTTCCGGGTCAGCGTGGCGTACAGCGCCGCCGAGGGCTCGTCCATGACGCTTACATCCGGGAACCCCGCCTTTTTGGCCGCCTCCGCCATGAACGCACGCGTGCCCTCCGACCACTTGGCGGGAAAGCTGACGATGGTCTTCTCCCGGTCCCCGGCGTCCCCCATGTCGCTGCGCTGGTGATCGTACCACCGGTAGAGATATCCGAAAAACTCCTCCGTGAGGCTCCGGGCCCGGGCCCGCTTCGCCTCGTCGGGGCTCTCCAGATCCATCTTGAACTCCCGGAAGACCTCCGACCCCGGCGCCTCGTCCCCGGCCTCCCGGCCGCAGGTATATGTACCGTCGCTGTTCCGGCGCACGAGGGTGTAGGCCCGCGCGTCCCCCTGGCCGTTGCCGAAGGTCACATAGGAACTGGAAAACGCGTCCCCCACGGGGCTGCCGTCCTTATATCGCTTGACGCACACCACCGAGGTGCTGGTGCCGAAGTCGATGCCTATGATCCGGGTCACATCCGCCGCCATATCCTTCCCGCCTTTCCTGCCATAAGATGATCAGTGCTTGTTTTTCTTTTCCAGCTTCTTCTCCGCTTCTTTCGCCAAGACCTCTGCCAGATCGCGGTTTCTGTGTTCGGCGGCGATCTTATTTCCTTTTTCGATAGCCCTTTCCAGACCATGCCGGGCCACTCTTGCCTCTACTGACTCCCCAAAGCGCATATCATGTCCGCCCGCGCCGGCGCCCCGTTCCAGCTTGGGCGCCTGGATGTCGGTGGAAGCGTCGCGTTCCAGCTTTGGCGGGAAGTCCTTTGACAGGTCCTTCTGTTCCGCCGGGATATCCCGCGTCTGTTCTAAGCTCTCGCTGAAGATCTCTTCAAGACTCATCATATATTCCTCCTGTCAATGTTTTGGATCTGTCTTGATTGCGATGGCGTTAAATTGGTTCGCTTGACGGTTTCTATTATACACGCAAATCCCACTTTGTGGAATAAAATTTATAATTTGCAGAAGAAACAACATTTTTGGCAGCATAGGATCGCCGGGGACCCGGAATAATTTAGCCGGCAAAACCGCCTTTTGAACCTGATAAGGGAAACTCGACCCTCCCGGAGATACAAGAAAGCCTTGAATTCCTAGAGATTCAAGGCTTTTATCTTGGCAGGGGAAGAAGGTTTCGAACCCTCGGCCTACGGTTTTGGAGACCGTCGCTCTGCCAACTGAGCTATTCCCCTACATTATTCCCCCATAAGGGCCCCATGAAAAACACCGAAGTGTTTCCCACAGCAAGTTCCCCGTTGGGGCCCCCGCGGGAAACCAGCGAAGCGTTTCCCGTGGGGAAAGGAAGAAGTTTTTCGACCGACGCATGGGGCCTCGCTTGCGAGGACCCATCGTCCTCCGAAAACTTCTGACGCGGTGGTGGACCATCAGGGACTCGAACCCCGGACCGACCGGTTATGAGCCGGCTGCTCTGACCAACTGAGCTAATGGT
>CANQUE010000044.1 GCA_947626905.1 uncultured Oscillospiraceae bacterium | reverse complement strand
TTTGCTTACATTGTTTAATTTACAAGGTACACCACGCTCGCGGTCCCCCGCGAGGCGCTTTGCTAATATACCAGACCTGGCTCAAAATGTCAACACCCAAAACACAAATTCTCAAAAAATTTTTACGCGCATTTGCTGCCTGCCCGCAAAGAAATGACCCTCCCGCGGGAGGGTCACGCGCAGAATCTGTGTCTGCCAATGACCGTGAGCAGCGGCCTGGACCAGATCCATTTGCTGGTGGCTGTGGCAGGATTGAAATAATAGAGGGCGCCGCCGGAGGGATCGGACCCGTTCAGCGCATCTCTGGCCGCCTTATAGGCGCTGTCCGCCACCGGTTTCCAGAACTGTCCGTCCTGCAGGCAGGAAAAAGCCCCTGACTGGTAGATCACCCCGGAGATGGTCCCCGGGAACGCGGGGCTCTCCACCCGGTTCAAAACGACAGCTCCCACGGCCACCTGGCCGGCGTACGGCTCCCCCCTGGCTTCCGCGGAGATGAGCCGGGCCAAAAGGTCCACATCGCCGCTGGTGCTCTGGCTGGCGGCGCTGACGCTGATGCCAAGCGCCGACAAGGTCTTGGGGCCGCATTTCCCATCTACCGACAGATTGTTTTTCCGCTGGAAGTATTTTACCGCTTCCACCGTCTTGGAGCCGTATATGCCATCCACCTTGCCGGAATAATAGCCCCATCGGGACAGTTTTTCCTGGATCGTGGTGACCACAGAGCCGGTCGAGCCTTTTTGGTATGTGACCGCCTCGGCTCGCTGCGCCATGCAGATGATAAATATATTGAGCACGAACAGCACGCCCAGCGCCACGCACAGTTTCTTTCTCGCTACGCTCATCAACAAACCCCCTCGTAAGCTAAAGCTAGTCTACGAGGGGGCCTGTCCGATTATGCTATGTCAAAAAAGCGAAGTTTTGGACTTGGAAGCGATCTCTTCCTGGAGCTTTTCCAGGAACGCGTCCAGCGGCATGGCGCCCTTGTCGGCATCCCGGGTACGCACGGCCACGGTCCCCTCGGCGGCTTCCTTGTCGCCCACCACCAGCTTGTAGGGCACCTTTTCCATCTGAGCTTCCCGGATCTTGAAGCCCAGCTTCTCGTTGCGGGTATCCACCTCGGTGCGGATGCCGGCGGCCTCCAGCTTGGCGGCCACATCCTTGGCATAGTCCATGGTCCGGTCCGTGATGGGCAGGATCTTCACCTGCACCGGGCTGAGCCAGGTGGGGAACGCGCCGGCGAAGTGCTCGGTGATGACGCCGATGAAGCGCTCGATGGAGCCCAGGACCACCCGGTGGATCATGACAGGGCGGTGCTTCTCCCCGTCCGCGCCGATGTACTCCAGCTCGAACCGCTCGGGCATCTGCATATCCAGCTGGATGGTGCCGCACTGCCAGGTCCGGCCCAGGGAGTCGGCCAGATGGAAGTCCAGCTTAGGGCCGTAGAAGGCGCCGTCGCCCTCGTTGATGGTGTACTCCTTGCCCATAGCCTCGATGGCCTTTTTCAGTGTCTCGGTAGCCAACTCCCAGGTCTGCTCGTCGCCGATATGGTCCTCCGGCATGGTGGAGACCTCGATCTGATAGGTCAGGCCGAACACGGAATAGACCTCGTCGAACAGCCGGACCACGTTCTGGATCTCGTCCTGCATCTGGTCCCAGGTCATGAAGATATGGGCGTCATCCTGGGTGAAGCAGCGGACCCGGAACAGCCCGTGCAGAGCGCCGGACAGCTCGTGCCGATGCACCAGGCCCAGCTCGCCCATCCGCAGGGGCAGATCCCGGTAGGAGTGGGGCTCGTTTTTATAGACCAGCATGCCGCCGGGGCAGTTCATGGGCTTGACGGCGTAGTCCTCCCCGTCGATGACGGTGGTATACATATTGTCCTTGTAGTGGTCCCAATGGCCGCTGCGGTGCCACAGCTCCTGGTTGAGGATGATGGGCGTGGAGATCTCCACATAGCCGTAGCGCTTGTGGACCTGCCGCCAGTAGTCGATCAGGGTGTTGCGCAGGACCATGCCCTTGGGCAGGAAGAACGGGAAGCCCGGGCCCTCGTCGGCCAGCATGAACAGGCCCAGCTCCTTGCCCAGCTTCCGGTGATCCCGCTTTTTGGCCTCCTCGATGCGGGCCAGGTACTCGTCCAGCTCCGCCTTGCTGGGGAAGCAGGTGCCGTAGATGCGCTGGAGCATCGGCCGGCTGGAGTCGCCCCGCCAGTAAGCGCCGTTGACAGTGGTGAGCTTGATGGCGTTGCCTTTGATCCGGCCGGTGGAGTCCAGGTGCGGCCCGGCGCACAGGTCCGTGAAGTCCCCCTGCTTATAGAAGCTGATGACCGCGTCCTCAGGCAGGTCCTGGATCAGCTCCACCTTATAGGGCTCCTGCCGTTCCTGCATGAAGGCGATGGCCTCTTCCCGGGGCAGCTCGAACCGCTCCAGCTTGATCTTCTCCTTGCAGATCTTGCGCATCTCCGCCTCCAGGGCCTCCAGGTCCTCGGGGGTGAAGGGCTTTTCGATGTCGATGTCATAATAGAACCCGTCCTCGATGGCCGGGCCGATGGCCAGCTTGGCCTGGGGATACAGGCGCTTCACCGCCTGGGCCAGCACGTGGCTGGTGGTGTGCCGGTACATTTTCCTGTATTCGGCGTCGCTGAAGTTGTATTCCATGTTGTCTCCCTCCATAAAACAAAACACCCCTGACGGCTCGTCAGGGGTGCGTAAAATACACACGGTCCCACCCTAAACTTTCACTCATAGACGCTTCACGCGCGTCACACGGCGGGGCTTACTCGTCGCCTTTGGGTCCCGCGGCTCGGGGATGGTCAGCGGGCGGGGCGTTTCCCGAGAGGACTTTCAGCCTGCGGTCCTCTCTCTCTGGGGGGCGTTTCCCGGCGCAATTCCCGTCGTCGCCTTTCTGTTGTAGAAATATATCACGGTTCAAAACCGATGTCAAGCGGTATCGGCGTGGAGATCGCCCGGCCCGCGCCATGGGCCATAAGGGCGAAGAAACGGCTATCCCCGCTCAGCCCAGCGCCCGGCTCACCAGCCAGCAGGCCCCGTAAAGCACCGGCTGATGGAGCAGATATACCGCCAGCGTACGCTCCCCGATCCATGCCAGGACCTTCGGCGCGCCCATGGTCCGCAGCCGACCCGACGCCGGGGCGCTCAGCAGCTTCCCTCCGAACCATGCTCCCAGCAGGAACATGAACAGATTGGGCAGCACGGGCACCCAATCCGAGGACTGGAACCCGGGAAATCGCAGCCCCAGCCAGAACAGCCACTTCACATCCACAAAAGTGGTGTAGCTGATCACCCGGGTGATGAGATACAGACCCCCCCACAGCCAGGGCGCCAGCGCGTCCGGCGTCTTTTGGGCGTACCGCCCAAAAAAGTGATACAGCACCATGGCCACGCTGAGAAACTGCAGCACGCCGAACCGGATGGGCTCCCCCGCTATGTAGGCCCCCGCCATGACCAGCAGTCCCGCCCCGGCGGTGACGAATCCCCGGCGCAGATTGCTGTGGGTGAAACGGGCGCTCACGCCGGACAGGAAGATGAAACTCAGGGCAATAAAGCGCTGGAGCGTGAACAGCGGCCAGCTCTGGGTGATGGAATAAGGCTGCCAGCCGAAGATGATAAAATCGTATACCAGGTGGTAAAAGACCATCAGACAGCAGACCAGCCCCCGCCATCCGTCCAGCCAGCGGATGCGCTCAGACATTGAACAGGAAATGGGTCACATCCCCATCCTGCATCACATATTCCTTCCCCTCGGCCCGCAGCAGGCCCTTCTCCCTGGCCGCCGCCTCGCTGCCGCAGGCTTTCAGATCCTCGAAAGCGATGATGTTGGCCCGGATGAAGCCCCGCTCGAAATCGGTGTGGATCTTCCCCGCGGCCTGGGGCGCTTTGGTGCCCTTGGTGATGGTCCAGGCGCGGCACTCGTCCGGCCCGCAGGTGAGGAAGGAGATCAGCCCCAGCAGCGAATAGGAGCACTTGATGAGCCGCTCCAGGCCCGATTCCCGGATGCCCAGCTCCTCCATGAACATCTCCCGGTCGGCCGGGTCCTCCAGCTCGGCGATGTCCTGCTCGAACCGGGCGCATACCGGCAGCACCATGCTGCCCTCGGCGTCGGCGATGGCCTTCACCTGCTTATAGTATTCGCTCTGCTCCGCCTGGGCAAAGCCGTCCTCGTCCATATTGGCGGTGTAGATCACCGGCTTGAGGCTGAGAAGGTCGGACTGGGCCACCATATCCGCCTCGTCCCCCTCGCAGGGGAAGCTGCGGGCGGACTTGCCCTCATTGAGCCACGCCGCAAGCCGGGCCATCAGATCCGCCTCTTTGGCATATTTCTTCTCCCCGGATTTGACATACTTCTGCGCTTTCTCCAGACGGCGCTGGACCATCTCCAGATCCGCCATCACCAGCTCCAGATCTACGGTCTCGATATCGCCCTTTGGGTCGGTGGAGCACTCATGGCGCAGGATGCTGGCGTCGTCAAAGCAGCGGACCACATGGATGATGGCGTCCGTGCCCCGGATATTGCCCAGAAACTTGTTGCCCAGTCCCTCTCCCTTGCTGGCGCCCTTCACCAGGCCCGCAATATCCACGAATTCGATGGTGGCGGGGGTGAATTTCTTGGGATGGTACATCTCCGCCAGAAAATCCAGCCGCTCGTCCGGCACCGCCACCACGCCCACATTGGGGTCGATGGTGCAAAACGGATAGTTGGCCGACTCTGCCCCGGCGTTGGTCAGGGCGTTGAACAGGGTGCTCTTTCCCACGTTGGGAAGGCCTACGATTCCTAATTTCATGTTTCTCTCCTATAAGGAAGGCGGGCAGAGCCCGCCTTCCGGTATCACAAATCCATTACGTCTGGTCTGCGCCGTCAGGACCGGACGCCTGCGGCCCGGCTTCGGGCTCCTCCCGGATGAAGTCCGCTCCATCCGCCGGCGCCGCCGCCGGCCGGACAGGCGCTTCTTTCGCTCTGGGCGACACGCCCTGCGGCTTTTTGGGAGGCAGACAGCCGTGCTCGCAGAAGTAGTCGAAGTCCTCCCCGTCCATAGACTCATGCACCAGCAGGTATTCCGCCACCGCGATGAGCTGCTCCTTGTGCTCGGTGAGGAGCTGTTCGCACTTGGCGCTGGCCTCGTCGAAGATCCGCTTGACCTCCTCGTCGATGATGCCGGCCGTTTCCTCGGAATAGCTCTTTGTCGTGCCGAAATCCCGGCCGATGAACAGACTGTGGCCCGAGTCGTCAAAGCTGATGGGGCCCAGACGCTCGCTCATGCCGAACTGCATGACCATGGCCCGGGCGATCTTGGAGGCCTGCTGGATATCGCCGGAGGCGCCGGTGGAGATATCGTCCAGAAAGAGCTTTTCCGCCACACGGCCGCCCAGGGCCATGACGATCTGCTCGAACATATCGCTCTTGGCCCGGAAGGTCTTGTCCTCGCTGGGCCGCATGAGGGTGAAGCCGCCGGCCTGGCCCCGGGGGATGATGGTGATATAGTGCACCGGGTCCACATGCTCCAGATACTTCGCCGCGATGGCGTGGCCGGACTCGTGGTAAGCGGTGAGCCGCCGCTCCTTGTCGGTGATGACCCGGCTCTTTTTCTCCGGTCCCATCTCCACCTTCAGGATGGCCTCGTCGATATCGTCGTTGACGATGAACCGGCGGTGGCGGCGCACGGCCAGCAGAGCCGCCTCATTGAGAAGGTTCTCCAGATCCGCCCCGGAGAACCCGGCGGTGCCCCGGGCGATGGAATTCAGGTTCACGTCGTCCCCCAGGGGCTTATCCTTGGCGTGCACCTTCAATATCTCCTCACGGCCCTTCACGTCGGGCAGGCCGATATATACCTGCCTGTCGAAGCGGCCGGGCCGGAGCAGGGCGTTGTCCAGAATGTCGGCCCGGTTGGTGGCCGCCATGACGATGACGCCCTCGTTGTTGGTGAAGCCGTCCATCTCCACCAGCAGCTGGTTCAGCGTCTGCTCCCGCTCGTCATGCCCGCCGCCCAGGCCGGAGCCGCGCTGACGGCCCACGGCGTCGATCTCGTCGATGAAGATGATGGCGGGCGCCACCTTTTTGGCCTGGTCGAACAGATCGCGGACACGGCTGGCGCCCACGCCCACGTACAGCTCCACGAAGTCGGAGCCGGAGATGGACAGGAATTGCACCCCCGCCTCGCCGGCCACGGCCTTGGCCATCAGGGTCTTACCGGTGCCCGGAGGGCCCACGAGAAGCACGCCCTTGGGGATGCGGGCGCCCATGGCGGTATAGGCGGCCGGGTCCTTGAGGAACTCCACGATCTCCTGCAGCTCCTCCTTCTCCTCGTCGCACCCGGCCACGTCGGCGAAGGTCTTGCGCTGCTGCTCGTCGTTGGAGGTACGGGTCCGGGCCTTGGAAAACTTCGCCACGCCCCCCGCGCCGGCGCCGGTGGCCCGGCTCATCATCGTGTACCACAGCACGCCGAACACCACGATGACGATCAGATACGGCAAAAACGACAGCCACCAGGGGGCCACGAAGCCCTCATTGTCGTCGTAAACGGTCAGCGTCCCATCCTTGCGCTGGGCCTCGATCAGATCCCCCAGATCCTCATAGAACCGGTCCACATCCCGCAGGGTGCGGGTGATCTCCGTCTGGCCCTCAAGGGGTTGGCGCAGATAGAGGGTCAGCTCGTTTCCGGCCACCACATAGGACTCCACCTGTTTGTCTTCAAACAGCTCGATCACCTGGGAATAGGGCACCTCCACAGACGTCCTGTTCCCCGTGAGCGTGAATACCGCCGCCAGCAGGATCACCAGCACCAGGGCATAAAAGCCGATATCCCGGGCCCGTCGGTTACCTGGGCCGCCGGGACCCTGGCCCTGTCCGCCGCCGGGGCCGGGCCCAACAGGTCTGTTGGGGCCGTTCTGGTTATTGTTATTGTTGCCTGGCATGTTGTCCATTGATCTACCTCATGAATAGATTTCCGGCTTCAGGACGCCGATGTAAGGAAGATTCCGGTATTTTTCGTTGTAGTCCAGCCCGTAGCCCACCACGAAGGCGTCCGGGATAGCAAACCCCACGTAGTCGGCCTTCACATCCGCCGTCCGCCGCTCCGGCTTGTCCAGAAGGGTGACGATGCGGATGGAGGCGGGCTTGCGGGCCATCATATATTTGCGCAGATAGCTGAGGGTGTTCCCGCTGTCCAGGATATCCTCCACGATGATCACGTCCCGGCCCTCGATATTCTCGGTCAGATCCTTCACGATCTTCACCGCGCCGGTAGAGGTCGTGCCCGCGCCGTAGCTGGACACCACCATGAAATCGATGGTGCAGGGAAGATCGCAGGCGCGCACCAGATCGGCCATGAAAACAAAGCAGCCCCGCAGCACGCCCACAAAGATGGGCATCTTTCCGGCATAGTCCGCGGTGATCTGCCGGCCCAGCCGGGCAATGATCTGTTTCAGCTCTTCCTCGCTGGCAAATAGCTTTTCCACGTCAGGGTGCATATCTCTGTTTCCCCTTCCCTCATCCGGTTTCCGCCGGAGATATCTCTATTCTTATGATCTCGCCGGACCTGTTTCGCACCACGGTCCGCTGGTCGGCGGCGGCGCCGTAGACCGCCAGCACCCCGGCCTCGTCCCGGAGCACCGGCACGCTGTCCCGCCGCCAGGGCGGCACGCCCATCTCCTGCAGCAGCCGGCGCACCTTTTTTCCGCAGCCGCGGCCCGCCGGACGGATCTCATCCCCCGGCCGACGGCCGGCGACTGTTATATTACCATATATATTCTCACATTGGAAGAAAAAAATGTTGTACGAATTGTGAACAACCCGAGTCGGGTCTATGAATTTTTCCGCCCGCAGCACCAGCCCCGCCTCCGGCAGGGCCACCGTCCCCGGCACGGGCACCGGCCTCTCCGGCAGCGGCGGAGCGTCCGCCGCCCCGAACCAGAGCCGGCCGCCGCTCCCGGCGACCCGCAGGCCGGGCAGATCCGCCGCGCCGCCCTCCCGGGCCGCCCGCAGCGCCGCTTTCACATGCCCGGGTCCCAGCTCGCGCCCGGCCATACGCCGCACCGCCCGGCTCGCCACCGGCCATGGCGCCGCCGCCAGCGCCGCCGCGTCCACGGACATCCCGTCGGCGTGCTCCGCCAAAAACGACTTGGCAAGGCCCTCCAGAAACGCCTCATCCTCCCTGGCCAGCGCCGCCGTCTGACCGGCGGCCCGGACAAACGCCGGGTTCACAGACCTCAGCGCCGGCACCGCGGCATGCCGCACCCGGTTGCGGGCAAAACCGTCGGAGAAGTTGGTGCTGTCCTGCACATATCCGATCCCGCGCTCGGCCAGATAGGCCTCCACCTGCTCCCGCGCCACGTCCAGCATGGGGCGCACGATCCGCCCCCGGCGGGGTGGGATGCCGCCCAGGCCCCGCAGACCGGTCCCTCGGGCCAGGCGCAGCAGCAGGGTCTCGGCGTTGTCGTCGGCGGTATGGGCCGTGGCGATGCAGGCCGCGCCCGTCCGGTCCGCCGTCCGCTCCAGAAAATCGTACCGAAGCTTTCGCCCCGCCTCTTCCAGTCCCAATGACCGCTCCCGGGCATAGGCGGCCGTGTCGCCCTTTTCCGCGTAAAAAGGGATCTCCATCTCGCGGCACATCTCCCGCACGAAGGCCTCGTCCCGGTCCGCTTCAGCGCCCCGCAGGCCATGGTTGAAGTGAGCGGCCGCCACCGGATAGCCCAATTCCCGGAGCCGGCACAGAAGATATACCGAATCCGCCCCGCCGGATACGGCGCACAGCACGAGCCCCTGGCGGGGCAGCAGATCAGTATCCATCCTCGTCGTGGCGGTGCTCGTCGTTCACATAGGTGGTATACTCCGGGATCCACCGCAGGTATACCGTCCCCACCCGGCCGTGGCGGTTTTTCAGGATAATGGCCTCGGCGGAGTTGGGGTCTTCGCACTCCCGGTTGTAATATCCCTCCCGGTACAGGCCGATGACCGCGTCCGCGTCCTGCTCGATAGAGCCGGACTCCCGCAGGTCCGAGAGCATGGGGCGCTTGTTCTGCCGGGCCTCATTGGCGCGGCTGAGCTGGCTCATGCATACGATGGGCACCCGCAGCTCCTTGGCGGTCACCTTCATCATGCGGCTGATATCGCTGACGGCCTGGGTACGGCTCTCGTTGGCCCAGCTGTTGCCGCTGCCCGCGCTCTGCATCAGCTGCAGATAGTCCACCACCACCAGCCCCAGATCGTCGATCCGGCGGCACTGGGCGGCCATCTCGGCCACGGTCATGGTGGGGTTGTCGTCCAGGCGGATGTCCACCTGGCTCAGCGATCCGGCGGCCTCCGCCAGCCGGCCCCATTCCTCGCCGCTGAGCCGGCCCTGGTTGAGCTGATACAGGTCGATGTGGCTTTCCGAGGAGAGCATCCGCAGCACCAGCTGCTGGCGGCTCATCTCCAGGGAGAAGATAGCCACCGTCTTGCCGCAGCTTTTGGCGGCGTTCACGGCGATGTTCAGCGCGATGCTGGTCTTGCCCATGCCGGGGCGGGAGGCGATGAGGACAAAATCCCCCTCCCCCAGCCCCTGGAGGCATTCATCGATATCCGCAAGGCCGGTGGAGATGCCGGGAAGCTGGCTGCCATTGGCGGCGGCCTGGGAGATCTGGCTCATCACGTCCTGCAGCACTTGTTTCATGGGCAGCAGCCCGCCGGAGGTGGATTCCTTGCGCAGAGCGTAGATCTTCCGCTCCGCCAGCTCCAGCACCTCCTGGGCCTGGCCGCCCTGCTGATAGACCTGGTCGCTGATCTCCGTGGCGGAGTCGCCCAGCGCCCGCAGCAGCGCCCGTTCCCGGACGATCTCGCAGTAGTGCAGCACGTGGGCGGCCGTGGGCGTGACGTCCATCAGCTCTTTCAGATACTGCTGGGAGCTCTCCTTCCAGCACTTGCGGGCCCGCATCTCGTCCAGCACAGTGACCGGGTCGATCTTCTTGCCCATGGCGAACATGGCGAACATGGTCTCGAAGATCTCCCGGTTCACGTCGATATAGAATTCTCCGCCCTTGATCTTGCCCACCACATCGGGGATACAGGCAGGATCGATGAGCATGGCGCCCAGGATGGCCTGCTCCGCCTCGGCGGAATAGGGCGCTTTCCGGCCCAGCAGCTCGTCCATAGCTCTCCCCCGGCGAAATTACTTCTCCTCGGTGACCATCACGTGGATGGTGCCGGAGATCTCATAGCCCAGCTTGCACTTGACCTGGAACGTGCCGAACTGCTTGATGGGCTCGGTCTGCACGATCTGGTTCTTTTCGATGTTGATGCCGTGCTGGGCGGCCAGGGCTTCGCTGATCTCCTTGGAGGTGACGGAGCCGAACAGCCGCCCCGCGGAGCCCGCCTTCGCCTTCAGATGGACCACCACGGCCCCCAGCTTCTCCGCGTACTCCTGGGCCTGGGCCTTCTCCCGGGCGATCTGGGCCTGCCGGGCCTTATCCTTCAGGCGCATGGCGTTCAGATTGTCCGCCGTGGCCTCGATGGCCATGCCCCGGGGCAGCAGATAATTGCGCCCGTAGCCGTCGGACACCTCCTTCAGCTGGCCCTTCTTTCCCTGGCCTTTGATGTCCTGTTGCAAAATGACCTTCATATGCGTTCTCCCCTTTACGAGTCAATGTATTCGTCGATGGCTGCCTTCAGGCGCTCCTCCGCCTCCTGGACGGAAACGCCGGGGATCTGCGCCCCCGCGGCGGACTGGTTGCCGCCGCCGCCCAGCTTTTCCAGCAGCACCTGCACATTGGTGCTCCCGATGCTCCGGGCGGAGAGCATCACGCTTCCCTCCTCCGAGGGATAGAGCACCACCGACGCCTCCACGTCGGAGATATTCAGCATCTCGTCCGCCGCCTGGGCGGCCACCACCCGGTCCACCGGATGGTCCATGACCGCCAGACAGATATTGTGCCGGTAGATCCTGGAGCGCTCCAGGATGGAATAGCGGCTGACGGTGTGCTCCATATCGCTTTGGAACAGCCTCTTTACCGCCACGGTGTCCGCCCCCATCCGCCGCAGGAACGCGGCGGCCTCAAAGGTGCGCTCCCCTGTGCGCAGGGAAAAGTTCTTCGTGTCGGTGACGATCCCGGCCAGCAGCGCCTCCGCCTCTATCCGGCTGATGTCGCTCTGTTCCAACAGTTCCTGCATCAGCTCCACCACCAGCTCCGATACCGACGAGGCATAGGGCTCCAGGAAGGTGAGGGCCGCGTTTTCGATATAGGTGGCTGTCCGGCGGTGATGGTCGATGATCACCAGGCGGCTGATGGTCTGCAGAAGGGCGCTGTCCTCCACCTGCTCGGGCCGGTTCGTATCCACCACCACCAGCAGGCTGCGGGAGTCCGCCTGGAGCATGGCCTCCTTCGGAGAGATGAAGAGATCCTCATATTCCCGGTGCTTTTTCAGATCCTCCATCATCAGCGAGCAGGCGTTCGGCCCGCTGCCCATGACGATCTTCGCCCGCTTGCCGTAGGACCGGGCGATGCACACCAGGCCCACCGCCGCCCCCAGCACGTCCATATCCGCGTACCGGTGGCCCATGATATAGGTGGTAGAGGCGTCCTTGATGAACGAGCCCAGGGCGTTGGCCACCACCCGGCTTTTCACCTTGGTGCGGGTCTCCACCTCCGCGGCCCGTCCGCCGTAAAATTCAAAATTGATCCGGTTGCGGATGACCGCCTGGTCGCCGCCCCGGCTGAGAGCCATCTCCACGCTCAGGGACGCAAAGTTGAAGTCCTCCTCCAGGCTGGCGCCGTCCAGCCCCGCGCCGATGCTCAGGGTGGCGTGGATACCGGAGGAGTTGACCACCTCCTGCACTTTGTCCAGGATGGTGAATTTCTCCTCCACCAGCTTGTCGAAATACCGCCGCTCGCACAGGTAGATGTACCGATCCCGGTCATACCGCCGCATGAAGCCCCCCATGCCGTCGGTCCACTGGACCATCAGGTCCTCCAGCTGGTTGCGCAGGTCGTTGCGGGTCCGCTCCGGGACGTTTTTCATCAGCTCTTCGTAGTTGTCGATCATCAGCAGCATGACCACCGGGCGGGAGGCGGCGTATTCCAGCTTGATGTCGTCATACTCCGTCACGTCCACCCAGTAGGTGACGCCCATGGTGCTGCTGATCTTTTCCTCCCCCTTGCCCCGGACCAGATTGCCGTGGACCTGGTACCGGCGTCCGCGCAGCTCTACAAGACCGGCGCAGCGGGTCTTCCCCTCCAGCACCCACTTGCTCTGATATCCCGGGACCAGGTCGGTTATCGACACATCCACCATGGGCTCGGACCGGCCGCAGATGTTGAAAAACTCCTGGTTGCCCCACACGATCCGCCCGGAGTCCACAAAGTAGGCCGCCATGGGCAGAGGGAAGTTCATCATGGCGTTGTCCCGGGCCGCTTCGCTGTCGTAGGTGACCGATTGGATATACTCCATCAGCTCCCGCTTCCGGCGGCGCACCACGGCGATATGGGTCAAAAGCAGGATCAGCGCGACGGCAGCCTCCGCCAGAGCCAGATAGGTCTGGTGGAAAAACAACCACGTCACGGCGGCGAACAGGAACAGAAAGAGGATATAAAACCGGGAATCGGCCTGTCCCAATCTTTTTGTGATCTTGTTCATGGCATACTGCTCCCCATAGATATACTAGGTTATTATACCAGATTACCCATAATAATACAATTCTTTTTCCCGCGGCCGCTTCACATATTTTTAGCTGGCAGGCAGACAATAAACGAGAGGTGAAAGGATGAAAGCGGTCATACTCACCGGCGGAGAAGGCACGCGGCTGCAGGCCATATCCGGCGGCGTTCCCAAGCCTATGATGCCCCTTCTGGGGGTGCCGCTGCTGGAACGGACCGTGGCGCTGCTGCGGGAAAACGGTTTTGACAGCCTGTGCCTGACGCTCCACTATCAGCCGGAGGTCATCCGGGAACACTTTCGCGACGGCGCCGCTTTCGGCGTGCACATCCAATACCGGACAGAGCCGGTGGCCTTGGGCACGGCCGGCGCGGTGCGCAACTGCGCGGACTTTATCGGCGGCGAGCCTTTTTTGGTGATGAGCGGGGACAGCGCCTGCGATTTTGACCTGCGGGAGCTGATGCGCCGCCACCGGGGCGGCGTCACGGTGGCCCTCTCCACCCAGGCGGAGCCTCTCCCCTACGGGCTGGTCCTCACCGGCAAGGACGGGCGCATCACCGGTTTTCTGGAAAAACCCACATGGGAGCGGGTGGTGACGGACAGGGTGAGCACTGGGATATACGCGCTCAGTCCAGACCTGCTGGAGCACATCCCTCCCGGGATAAAATATGACTTCGCCCGGGATCTGTTCCCCCGTCTGCTGGAAAAAGGCATTCCCATGCAGGGCATCGTCATGGACGGATACTGGTGCGATATCGGCTCGCCCAGGGCCTATTACCAGTGCAACCTGGACGCTCTGGACGGCGTCTATCGGCTCCCCGGCGGCGAGCTGACGCCCCGGCGGGTACTGCCCTGCCGGGATCGGGCCCGGCTCATGCGGGCCATGGGGGAAGCGCTGGCGGAGTTCGGGGCTGACTTTTCCGACGGGCTCACCGTCACCGGCAGCCGCGGCCGCGCCCATCTGGCCCCTCTGGCGGATCGGAGCGCCGTCGTCCTGGAGGGCGACCGGGGCGCGGTGCGGGATCTGGAGGCGCTGGCGAGAAAGCTCGACCGGGAACAGGATCTGCGGATCCTCGACGTCCGGCCGGGCGAATGACGCGGGACCGGCCCACGGCGGCGGTACGGCCCTCACGCGGGCATACGCGACAGTTTGGAAAAACGGCGCCCCCGGCTCGGAAGAACCGGGGGCGCCGTTTGCTGTCACAGGATCACTCCGCCACGACCACAGGGGCCTCCGGGGCGTTCCTGCCGATAGAGGCGATGCCGTTCTTGGCGCTGGCCTTGGCCTTGTACCCCTCGCTGACGGCGATGATCTCCCCGTTGGAGGCCTTCAGCCGGAAACGGAACTCGCCGCCCTTGTCCTTGTACAGTTCATACTTGGGATGGGTCAGAGCCTCAGAGCCCGCGGCGGTCTGATCCTCCACATGAGAGGCGCAATTTTTCCGCACGCTCTCCACGCCGCCCTTGCATGCGTCCAGAGAGCCGTAAGTCTCGCCGCCGGTGGCAATGACCTGGCCATTGGTGGCATACAGGCTGAAAACAAACTGTCCGTTTTTTGCTTTCTTGATCTCAAATTTCGCTGCCATGTGCCGATCCTTCTTTCTTTATCTGATTGCGCCGGAGTTCCTTGATGCTTTCCTCATTTTAACGCTGTATAGGACGATTTGCAAGAAAAACATGCAAAAATCCCCTTCGTTTTTTGTCATTTTCCCCATCACACAAAAACTGCCCGCCGTTTCAGGCGGGCAGTCGCTGTATTTCAGCCATTATTTGGAATTGAAGATGCGGAAGATGCTGTCGAAGGGGTCTTCCTCCTCCGGCTCGGGCTCCGGCTTGGCCGGCTCCTCCGGCTTCTCGGCCCGGGAGAACAGCTGTTCGGCCGCGGGGGCTTCCGGAGCGGGCTGGGCCGTGGTCGGCAGCGAGGCGGACACCGCGTTGGCGGTCTGGGTGCCCTCGTCGAAGCCGGTGGCAATGACGATGACCCGGATCTCATCCTCCATGGAGTTGTCGAAGGAGGCGCCGAAGATGATGTTGGCGTCGGGATGGGCGGCAGCCTGGACCAGGTTCGCGGCGGTCTCCACGTCGTCCAGACCCATGTCCTCAGAACCGGTTATGTTGATGAGCACGCCCCGGGCGCCGTTGATAGAGGTCTCCATCAGGGGGCTGGAAATGGCCATCTGGGCGGCGTCCTCCGCCTTGCCCTTGCCTACGGCGTGGCCCACGCCCATGTGGGCGAAGCCGGCGCCCCGCATGATGGTGCACACGTCGGCGAAGTCCAGGTTGATGAAGCCGGTGTTCTTGATGAGCCCGGAGATGCTGGTGACGGCCTCGTGCAGGACCTCGTCCGCGATCTCAAAGGCGTTGGCAAAGGTGACCTTCTGGTCGGTGGCGAACTTCAGCCGGTCGTTGGGGATCACCAGCAGGCTGTCCAC
>CANQUE010000043.1 GCA_947626905.1 uncultured Oscillospiraceae bacterium | reverse complement strand
ATGGTGGCGGAGGTGGTGCCGTCGCCGGCCACGTCGTTGGTCTTGGTGGAGACCTCCTTGATCATCTGGGCGCCCATATTCTCGAACGGGTCCTCCAGCTCGATCTCCTTGGCGATGGTCACGCCGTCGTTGGTGATGAGGGGAGAGCCATATTTCTTGTCCAGGACCACGTTGCGGCCCTTGGGGCCCACGGTGATCTTGACGGTATCCGCCAGCTTGTCAACGCCCCGCTGGAGCGCAGCGCGGGCCTCTTCGCCGTAAATGATCTGCTTTGCCATTGTTTATCTGCCTCCTAAATTACTGCACGATGGCCAGGATGTCGCCCTGGCGCACGATGGTGTATTCCTGCTCCTCCACCTTCACGGTGGTACCGCTGTACTTGCCCGTGATGACCCGGTCGCCGGCCTTGACTTCCATCTTGATCTCATTGCCGTCCACAACGCCGCCGGGGCCCACCGCCACGACTTCAAAGATCTCCGGCTTTTCCTGGGCGGACGGGGCGAGGATGATGCCGCTCTTGGTCTTCTCCTCCGCCTCCAGGCGCTTGACGACCACCTTGTCGGCCAACGGTTTCAATGTCATTGTATATGCCTCCTAAAAATGTAAATACAAATTTCACGGTGTTAGCACTCTTTGTCCATGAGTGCTAACACCGTTATAATACCCTATACTATCGTTTTCTTCAACTGGTAATCTGCACAAATTTGGGAAGAAAAATTTGTGCACTTCATGTTCTCCGCAAAGCAGAACGTTTTATTGCTCGATGTGTTTTTTCACCGAAGCGGGGACGCCCGCCGCCAGACAGTTGTCCGGCAGGTCATGGATGACTACGCTGCCGGCGGCGACCACACAGCCGCTGCCGATGGTGACGCCCTGCAGCACGGTCACATTCGCGCCGAACCAGCAGTTGTCCCCGATGCGGATGGGCAGCGCTCTTTCCAGGCCCTTGTTCCTGTTGGCCGCGTCCAAGGGGTGGCTGGCCGTGTAAAAACCGCAGAACGGGCCGATAAAAACATTCTTTCCGATGGTGATCGTGCCGCCGTCCATGAAGTAACAGCTGTGATTGACAAAGGTCCCCTCCCCAAAACGGGTGTAGGTGCCGTAATCAAAATAGACCGGAGCAAGGACGGCGAGCCCCTTGGGTATCTCCGTGCCCAGCAGCTTTTGCAGAGCGGAGCGCTGTTCCGGACTTCCCGGTCTGGCCATATTGAAATCATAGCCGAGCGAGTCGGCCCTCTGTCGATCCTTCAGTATGTCCGGATCAAAATTGGCGTCGTGCCACAGGCCACTCAGCATTTTCTCTCTTTCCGTCATATCTCTCCCCCACCTCACTCGTACATATTCAAATAGCACTGGATCATGCCGTTGTAGAGCTTGCGGCGCTTGGCGGCGGGGAGGCCGTACAGCCGCTCGAAGTCCGGCTCAGGCCAGGGGCGCGGGCTCCTCACCAGGCCGGGGCCGGTTCCCGCGTTTCCAAGGTGAGCAGGCCGTACGTTTCCGGACGGCGGTATCTGTCCCCCATGACCTCGTGCTCCCGGTACCCGCGCAGCAGGTCCAGGTCCAGCTCGGCGATGTAGATCCCCTCCTCTTCCGGGGCCTGGAAGACGCACATATCCCGCGGCCCCGGCGCATCCTGCAGCCAAGCCACGCCGTCGAACAGCGTGGAGCGGCCGTTGCAGTCCGGCTGCCCCGCGGGGTAGTTGCAGGTGGCCACCGCCATCTTGTTCTCATAGGCTCTGGTGCGCAGCGCTGCCAGCCGGTTGATCTCCATGGGACAGGCGTTGGGGGCCAGGACCAGCTCCGCGCCCTGGAGCATCAGCAGCCTGGCGCTCTCGGGAAACTCCCGGTCAAAGCAGATCATGGCGCCCACCTTCACCGTCACGTCTCCCAGGTCCAGCTCGGTCACAGAAAACCCCTCGCCGGGCGCGAGCACCCTCTCCAGGTCAAAAGCGCAGGTGTGGACCTTGGCGTAGTGCAGCCGCCGCTCCCCGCGGCGGTCGAAGAGGACCACCGAATTGCGGGGCTTTGGCTCGTGCCTCTCCAGGAAGGTGACCGCTATCGCCATCTGCAGCTGGGCAGCCAGGGCCCCGAAGGCCTCCACAAACGGCCCATCGGCGGGGACTGCCAGCTCCCGGAGCTTCTGCCCGTCCTGGGGCAGCGCGTATCCATCGCTCCACATCTCCGGGAACAGCGCGATATCCGCCCCCAGCTCCTTTGCCCGTTTGCAGGCCGCTATCCCCTTTTCCCTCTGCCCCTGCAGGCTGCCGCAGGGCAGCAGCTGCATAAGCGCGATCCTGACATTCATAAACGCACCCCTTCTCCTGCGCCGCCGTCGGGCGGCAGCGCCCTTACCTGTCGTTATTCTTGAACACGTCCGCCACGTCGCTGATGGTCATGAACGCATGGGGGTCGATCTGGCGGACGATATTGCGCATCCGGGCGATCTGGAACCGGTTGACCACGAAATAGATGACTGTCTTTTCCGCATTGGAGTAGCCGCCCACGGCGGCGATCTTCGTAGTGCCGCAGCCGAAGGCGTCGATGAGCGCGTCGCTGATGGGCTTGGGCTTATCGGTGACGATGAGCACTTCCTTGGACCGGTCGAAGCCCTCCACGACGAAGTCCACGGTTTTCAGTCCCGCCGCGTAGGTGACGATGGAGTAGAGCGGCAGGATCCAGCTGTGGACGACACAGCCGCACACGATGTACAAAAGCACGTTGTAAACCATCACGAAGGTGCCCACGGTGATATTCAGCCCTTTGGCGAAAATCACCGCCAGCACGTCTATCCCGTCGATGGCTCCGCCGCTGCGGATGGTGAGGCCGCTGCCCGCTCCGGATATGACACCCCCGAACAGAGCGCACAGCAGCAGGTCCTGCCCCGCCAGGGGGGAGGCCATGGTCACGTCGATGGGCAGCACGTCGGTGATGAGCCAAGCCGCCCCCGCGTACACCGCCACCGCGAACAGGGAGTAGACGGTGAAGGCCGCGCCCAGCTTTTTGGCCCCGAACAGGAAAAGGGGGATGTTCAAAAGCAGCAGGAACAGGGAAAGGCTCAGCTTTTCCGGGGTGATCTGCGAAAGCAGGATGGATGTGCCGGAGATGCCACTGTCGTAGAGCTTCACCGGCGCCAAAAAGATCGTCACGCCGAAAGCGTTGACGCACCCGGCCAGAAATGGCAGCGGGAAGTTTTTCCACCGCAGGCCCCGGAGCGCCCGCAGTATGTCAGTTTTCATCTTGCTCGCCATGGTTTCCCCCACCTCACTCGTACATATTCAAATAGCACTGTATCATGCCGTTGTAGAGCTTGCGGCGCTTGGCGGCGGGGAGGCCGTACAGCCGCTCGAAGTCCGGCTCGGAGGAGATGATATACTGCTTCCACTCCGGCAGCTTCCCGATGGTCCGGCCCATGTCCCGGTAAAGCGCCTGGGCCTGCTGCCGCTCCAGCATCCGCTCCCCGTAGGGCGGGTTGCACACGATCACGCCCCGCTCCCAGGGGGCGGGGGCGGTCCGGGCGTCGGCCACAGAAAAAGTTATGTCAACCTCCACGTCCGCCCGCCGGGCGTTCTCCCGGGCCAGGGCCACGGCCTTGGGGTCGACGTCAGAGGCGAAGATATGGTATTGGCCGTGATACTCCAAGCTCCGGGCCTCCGCCGCGGCGTCGGTCCAGACCCTCCGGGGGATGAAGCCCCAGCGCTGGGCGGCGAAGGGCCGGGCCAGGCCGGGGGCCCGGTTCCGGGCGATCAGCGCCGCCTCGATGGGGATGGTGCCGCTGCCGCAGAAGGGGTCCCAAAAGCCGTCCCGGCCCCGGTAGCGGACGAAGCCCACCAGCGCCGCCGCCAGGGTCTCCCGCAGGGGCGCGGCCACATGGCCGGGCCGGTAGCCCCGCTTGAAAAGGGGTGCGCCGGTGGTGTCCAGATAGATCTCCGCGTAGTCCTTCACCAGGGAAAACTGCATCTGATACAGCGCCCCGGTCTCCGGAAGCCAGTCGGTGCGATAGGCTCGGCCCAGGGCGGTGGCCGCGGCCTTTTTGATGATCTTCTGGCAGTCGGGCACGGAGTGCAGGGCGGAATCCAGACTGTAGCCCTTCACCGGGAACTGTCCGTCCTTGGGGATAAGGTCCGCCAGCGGCAGGGCGCGGACGCCCTCGAACAGCTGGTCAAAGGTCCGGGCCTCAAACCCGCCCAGCCGCAGCAGCACCCGCTCCCCGGTGCGCAGGCGGATGTTGGCCTTGGCACAGGCCAGCGCGTCCCCGGCGAACCGGACCCGGCCGTTCTCCGCCCGCACATCCTCCAGGCCCATCCGCCGCAGCTCCTGGGCGCAGGGGCCCTCCAGCCCGAACAGGCAGGGCACGGCAAACTGTAGCGTCTTCTCCATCTCAACCACCCAGCGCGATCTTCGTCACCGCGTCGTCCCCGGCAAAATAGGCGCTCTCCCGTTCGTGGCAGGTGAACACCAGCACCTGCCGCTGCTCCGCCAGCTCCTTCAAAAGGTCCAGCGCCCGGGCCATCCGCTCCCGGTCGAAGGCGGCCAGCGCGTCGTCCAACACCAGAGGGCAGGCCTTCTCCGGCGGCAGCGCCAGCGCACACACCGCCAGACGCAGCGCCAGATACAGCTGGTCCTTCGCCCCCTGGGACAGATAATCGGCCTCCCGGCCCACCGCGTCGCCGGCCCGCCGGGCCTTGGCGGACAGATCCCGGGCCAGGGTGATCTCGTCATAGCGGCCGCCGGTGAGCCGGGCGAACAGCGCCGCGGCCTGCTGGGCCACCATGGGGGAAAACTTCTCCCGCAGGCCCAGATCCGCCTGCTCCATGCCCTCCGCCGCCAGGGTCAGGGCCCGCTCCTGGGCCAGCAGCGTTTCCCGCCGGGCGTTCTGCCGGTCCAGCTCCGAGCGCAGCACCATGGCGTCCCCCATGGCCCGGACCCGGCCCTCGGCCATGGCCCGCTGTTCCCGCAGCCTCTCCAAACGGGTCTGTCCCTCCGCCACCGCCCGGGAGGCCCGGGCCGCCTCGCTGTCCCCGTGAACGAAGTCCAGCCCCTTGAGCACCGGCTCTTCCGCGGCCCTCTGGCGGGCCTGGGCGTCTTCCAGGGCCCTCTCCGCCCGGGTCTGGGTCCGGGCCGCGGTCTGGGCCCGATCCCACAGGTCCTCATATTCCTCCAGCCGGTCCCGGATGTCCTCCGGCGCGGATGCGTCATAGCCGTCCAATATATGCCGACGGGCCGCCTCCAGGGCATGCCGCCGGTCCAGGATGCGCCGCCGCCACAGCCACGCTGCCACGGCTGCCGCCAGGAACAGCGCCCCGCCGGCGGCGATGGCGACCGGGTTTGGCCAAAACACCGACGCCGCCCCCAGCCACAGCGCCCCGGCGATCGCCGGGGGGATGACGGGGACCCAATCCTTCGGCAGGGCGGTCAGCGCGCCGGCCGTATCCGTCAGCGCGTCCATGTCCTGCCGCACCTGCTCATCGGCCTGATCCGGCCCCATGGCGCCGAACACAGTCCCCTTCACAGCCTCCACCGCCCGTGCCTTCGCCTCCTGGGCGTCGGCCAGGGCCTGGGAGCACCGCTGCGTCTGTTCTTTGGCGGCCCGGTAATCCGCCAGGGCCTTCTTCCGGGCCGCCTCCCGGGCGGCCTCCATCCGCCGCACCAAAAGCACCTGCCGCTCCTGGGCGTCGGTCAGCTCCCGGTCCAGGGACTCCACCTCCCGGGACGCCTCCCCGATCCGGTCCAGCTCCTGCCGGACCCGGGCGATCTCTCCCTCCAGCTCCGGGATGGCCCCCCGGCGGCCGGACCGCCGCCGGCGCAGCCAGGCCCGCAGACGCTTGTCCGTTTCCGTAAAGGACTGTTCCTCATCCCCGGCGGATACGATGGCGGCAAACCGCTTCTCCAGCTCCGGGTCGTTGGTCAGGCCCAGGCCCGCCTGATGGATGAAGGCGCTGCGCTCGAACACCTCCCGGGGCGCCCCGGTGAGCACATCCCCGGCGTCTTCCCCCGTAAGGCCCGCCACCGGGGCGTCCGTGCCGGTGACGGTAGCGGAGAACGCCTGCATGCTCTGGCCCGCCCGCTCCGTCCAGCGGCGCAGCGTCACCGGCCCCATATCCGTGAGCACATCCATGCTCCCGGACATAGGCGTACCGCTCCAGGGCAGATATTTCTTTTTGTCGGGCTGCTGGCCCTGGCGTGCCCGCTGGGCGGTGTCCACGCCGTAGAGCATGGCCCGCAGGAAAGCGCACCAGGTGGATTTCCCGCTCTCATTGGGGGCGTACAGGATGTTGAGCCCCTCGCCCAGCTCCAGACTGGCCCCCTCCAGCGTGCCGAACCACGCCGTCATCTTCTTTATGATCATACGGTCCTCCCGTTTTCCTCAGACGGCCGGCGGTTCTTCGCCGTTTTCCAGCGCCGCCAGGCCATACCGGGCGGCCAGCTCGATCTCCTCCCGCTCTTGGTCGGACCCGGCGGAGGTATATCGCTCCCACAGCTTCGCCAAAAACAGGCCCCGCAGGCTCAGCACTTCCCGGCCCTCCCATACGTCCCGGCGCAGGCCGGTCCTGTCCCGCAGCTCCAGGGCGAAGAACCGCCCCTCCAGGGCGCTCTGCAGGCCCGGCAGATCCGGCGCCGTTTCCGGCCGGCCGGTGAGGGTGACGCGGTACACGTCCCGGCTGGGGTCCCGGCCCAGGGCCTCCAGCACGGTCCGGCCGTGGTCGAAGCTGTCCGTCACGTCCACCTCCAGCGCCTCATACCGCCGCCCCTCCAGCGGCAGGAAGCGGACGCGGCAGTTGCCCGGCTCCACCTCCGCCAATATCACGCCTTTTTCTCCCGTCTCGTCAAAGCCCCGGCCCTCCGGGCACCCGGGCCAGGCGTAAAAGGTATCCCCCGCCCGGCGCAGGCCGCTGAAGGTATGGTTATGGCCCAGAGCCACATAGTCCATCCCGCTGCGGGCCAGCTCAGACTCCGTTATGGCCCCGTAGGCCGAGCCGGGCACGCCCACCTCTCCGTGCAGGACCATGATGTCCACCGTGTCCCCGTCCTTGGCCGCCTCAAAACCGGCCAGGGGCGGCTGTCTGTGCCGGGCGGTGAAGGCCGAGCCCCAGACCCGGGCGTTCAGTTCCGGCACCGCAGCGCAGGCCACGCCCCCGTCCGTAAACAGATGCACGTTTTCCCCCAGCTCCAGCCGGGTCCAGGGGGACCGGGGCCCGTACCAGTCGTGGTTGCCCGGGGCCAGGAACACAGGGATCTCCATCTGGGGCAGCACCTGCTCCAGCAGCCGGGCCGTTTCCGAATAGGGGCTGTCCGCGTCGAAGAGATCTCCGGCGAACACCGCCATATCCGCTTTCTGCTCCCGGGCCAGATCCGCGATCCGCCCCAGAAGCGAGCGTTGTTCGCTCCGGCGCAGGGCGGCCTTCTCCCGGCCCAGAGCCTGGAAGGGCGAATCCAAATGCAGATCCGCCGCGTGCAATATCCTGATCATTCTATCCGCAGCGCCTCTACGCCCACGCACCGGCCCGTTTCCGTGTCGATGTCAAACTGGCAGCACTCCATCTTCCCGTCCCCGTCCCCGGATCTGTAGCGCATTGGCGGGTCGCCCAGGAATTTGTTGATGGACTGGGTCACGTCGATGCCCAGCACGCTGTGGCCTGCCCCGGTCATGCCCAGGTCACTGATATAGCCCGTCCCCCCCGGCAGCACCCGGGCGTCGGAGGTCTGTACATGGGTGTGTGTCCCCCATACGGCGCTGACCCGGCCCTCCAGGAAATACCCCATGGCCAGCCGCTCGCTGGTGGCCTCGGCGTGCATATCCACCAGGATGATCTTCGGCAGGTCCTCCAGCTCCGTGAGGAGCCTGTCCACCTCCACGAAGGGGTTGTCGGTGTTGGTGTCCAGGGTGAACCGGCCCAGGGCGTTGACCACCATGATCTCCCCGAAAGGGGTTTGGTAGACGCCATATCCCCGGCCCGGACACTGGGGCGCGTAGTTGATGGGCCGCAGGATATTGGCCCGCTCCGCCAGATAGGGCTTCAGCTCCCACCGCACCCAGGTGTGGTTGCCCAGGGTGATCACGTCCGCCCCGGCGTTCAGGATGCGGTCGCACTGGTCCGGGGTCACGCCCACCACGTTGGCGTTTTCCCCGTTCACCACCACGAAGGAGATGCCCCGCTCCTTGCGCACCGTTTTCAGCCGCTGCTCCAATATTTTCAATCCCGGCGCGCCGCAGACGTCGCCCACCGCAAGTATGCTGATGATCATACCGGTCTCCTTAAATAAATTCTCTTCCCCGCTCCCCGCCGCACAGGACCGGCGCCGGCCGGGAATGGAAACGCCATTTTTACCACGATCTTGCCGGCAGGGCGATTATATCATAAACAGGCGGGAAATACTAGCCGTGAAAGATCCAGGAAAGAGGGGTAAAGCATGAACAACATGTCGTTTATCAAAGGCATGGGGCTGGGCATCGTCGTCGGCTCCGTGGCAGGCATGATCGCGATGCCGAAGAAAAAGAAGCTCAACATCGGCCGCGCTCTCAAGTCTATGGGCGACGTCGTGGACGACGTGGCGGGCTCGCTGGGCCTGTGAGGGGAAATTTCGGAAAATAACCCTTGCAATCCTCTGGCGCTTGTGCTATGATGTTCGGGCACAAGCGGCATTAGCTCAGCTGGATAGAGCGTCTGGCTACGGACCAGAAGGCCGGGGGTTCGAATCCCTCATGCCGTGCCAAAAGCCGGGGCAAAGGAAACTTTGCCCCGGCTTTGTCTGTCCGCGCTTTCGCGCCTATATCATTTTTTCGGCTCTTGCTGGGAATGCCGGGCCGTGAAGCGAGGCTCCTCCCCCTTCAGCAGCCGGCGGATATTCTGCCGGTGCTGGAAGATCACCAGCAGGCACATCGCCGTCCCGAGGGCCAGCGGCGCGTCCGCCCCATGGAACAGGCAATACAGCGGCGGGAAGGATGCCACCCCCACCAACGAGCCCAGGGACACCCGCCCGCTCAAAAGCGTGCACGCCAGGAAAAGCGCCACGATGAGCAGGAACATCCGCCAGTCCAGCACCAGCAGCGTGCCGGCGGCCACGGCCACGCCCTTGCCGCCCCGGAACTTGAAAAACAGCGGCCAGCAGTGGCCGATCAGGCATCCCAGACCCGCGGTCATCAGTCCCGTCCGGCCCATCAGAGCCCATCCGATGAGCCCGGCGATCACCGCCTTGCCCACGTCGCAGGCCAGCGTCAGCCACCCGATGGACATGCCATACACCCGCGCCACGTTGGTGGCTCCGGCGTTGCCGCTGCCGCTGGAGCGCACATCCCGCCGGAATTTGCTCCACACCAATAGGATGGCGCTGTTCACCGAACCGATCAGATAGCCGGCCAACAGGATCAAAATGTACCAGACCATGTCTGTCCTCCGCTTTCCACGGCCGCGGGACGCGGCCAAAAACAAGCCCCCGCGAACACGGGACCCTGGCCCTTTCTCCGCAGGAATAGAGTGTATTGTAGCGCGTTTGCGCGCCCAAGTCAAGCCCGCCTCCGGGGCGGCCGGGCCCGGGGCGCGCCTTTCCACAAATACAGCCCATACCCCGCCGCCAGCGCCGTCACCGCGGCGGACACCGGGACCAGATGGGCGTAGAGCGCGCTCTCGTTGGCGAAGGCGCCCAGGGCGTTGAACACCCCGTGGGCAAGCATCCCGGGCAGAAGGCTGCCGCTGCGCAAAAGCACCGCCGCCAGCATCAGGCCCATGGCCGTGGCATAGCACACCTGGCACAGTCCCGCTCCCGGATCGCCCCCCTGGAGGATGTTCACCAGGTGCCCCAGGCCGAAGCTGACGCCGGACACGGCCACCGCTGCGGGCAGGCTCCTCTGCGCCACCGCCCGGAACAGCAGCCCCCGGAACAGCACCTCCTCCGCCGCGCCCGCCAAAAACATGGACCCGGCGTACAGCGCCGCCGCCAGAGGCGCGCCGTTCATCCGCGCCCCAAACCATAGGTTCACCCCGGACACCGCCGCCAGGGGCAGATAATACAAAAGCCGGCCCGCAGGCGCCTGGGGCAGGCAAAGGCCGTAATACCGGCCCCGGCCCTTTCGGAGCGCGGCCCCTGTCAGCCCGGCCAGCGCCGCCGCCGAAAAGGCCAGTAGTGCCCAGCCGCCCATCCGGGCCGCCGCCGCGCCGCCCGCCATATACAAAAGGATGGCCAGCGCCGCCGGCCATATCCGCTCCCGGTCCCCGGCGGCCGGGGCCGGGTCCCGCCCTCTGTCCATAGCCGCGTCCTTTTTCATTCAATCATAGATCCTGCTCGGCAGATACTCTTGAGCCGTCAGCTTGTCCCCGTCCCGGAACGCCCCATACAAGCGGATCTTCAGATGCTTGAGGGCCCAGTTGTCATGGATCATGGCCACGCATTTTTCGATCTTCCCGTCCGGCACTGCGATGCCGTAGATATAGTTGTTCCGCCGGGAGTCGACCCGGATCCGCAATACGATCTGGGACAGGGCCCAGCGGAAATTCGTATGGAAGGACGACTTCATCTCCGTCCCGTCCGCCTTCAGGGTCCCTTTCGCCTCGATAAAATAGGTGTTCCCGTTTCCCTGCTCGTTTTCCAGCCGTACCTGCAGGTCGACGCCCTTCTGCTTTTTCCCCGCGTCGGCCATGCGGACGACCCGCCTGTGGGTGGTGCGGCCCTTTTGCAGCAGGAAATTGTACGTCCCTTCGATCACTTCGTTTTCGGTCAGCAGCGCCTCGTCGCTCATATCCGTATCCCTCCCGGCGTTTTGCATCATATCATATTCCCGCCGGCCCTGCAACCCGGCCGGCGGGCAAGCGTCACACAAAGGATGGACGCCGGGGCCGGATCGTGGTACAATCGGAGCAGACGATTTGTTTTCAGGGAGGTCTTCCGATGCTCATCAAACGCGATATGCTCTTCACCCCCGCGGGCAAGAACCGCCCGCTGCACATCTGGCTGCCGGACGGCTACGAGGATTCCTCGGAGCGCTACCCGGTCATGTACTTCTTCGACGGGCACAATCTCTTCCTCAACGAGGACGCCACCTATGGCAAGAGCTGGGGCCTGCTGGAATTTCTTCAAAGCTGGGAAAAGCGGATCATCGTCGTCGGCATCGAATGCGGACACGAGGGCAACGAGCGGCTGTTCGAATATTGCCCGTATCATATCCGGGGCAAATTCTGGGGCGATCTGCGCGGCACCGGCGAGGCGACGATGCGCTTCATGGCGGAGGAGCTGAAGCCCATGATCGATAAGGAATACCGGACCTGCGCCGCCCGGGAGACCACCGCCATCGGCGGCTCGTCCATGGGCGGGCTGATGAGCCTGTACGCCGCCGTGAAATATAACGGCGTATACTCCAAGGCCGCCTGCGTTTCCAGCGCGATATCGCCCTGCATGGCCAGCCTGCGCAAGGACATCGAGAGCTCTCCCATCGCCCCGGACACGCGCGTGTATCTCTCCTGGGGGACGAAGGAAGCCCTGGGCCGGCGCCGGAGCCCGGCGGGGGACTATGAAACGCGCACCGCGAAAAACAACCTCGAGCTGTCGCGGCAGATCGAGGAGAAGGGCGCGCTGACCCGCGTCGTGTGCCAGCGCGGCGGCGGCCACAACGAGGCGAGCTGGGAAAAGCTGGTGCCGGGATTCATGGATTTTCTGTGGCTCGAAAAATAAACGCGCGGGCGCCCTCCCCGGCGGAGGCATCCGACCGCGCACAACGTCCACCGGACCGGACGGGCGGCCAAAAAGGCCGCCCGTCCGGTCTGTTTCCCTGTTTTGCCCCATTATCCCCAGGGCTCTACCAAATATCCGTGTTCCCTGTACTTTTCTCCCAGCGGCGTATGCCGGGCCCCGCCATGGACCTGGAAGAAGCCCAGCCCCGATTTCATGTTGATCTCTATCAGTGCAAATCCGTCGTCCTGCGCGGCAAAGTCCCAGGCAGTATATTCAAAAAAGGGCAGCTTCCGCGTCAGCTCTGCGACCAGGCCCTTGAGCTTCTCCCAGTTGGGGATCACAGCCCCTTCCACCTGGGCGCCGGTATCGGGATGCTGAGCGCGGAAAATATGCCTTCCCTCCCGATCCGTGTCAAACATAGCCGCCAGTTTGCCCAGCCTGCCTGTTTCGATATCCACCCGCGCACAAGCGCCGCCCTGGCGGAAATTATCCACCGGCGCGCTTTTCTTCGTGCCGAACCGGTGCATCGCCCCCACCACCTCATGCTCCACGCCGTCGCGCCGGCGCATGGATATGACGCGGATCGTATTGATGCTCTCTGCAAAAATGCCGTTCTCAAACTGTCCCTGGGCAAGCCTTCCCTGTATGATCCCATGGGGAAAACCCCGGATGATATCCGAAAGGTCCTCTCTGGTCAGGAGCTTGTCCCGATGGTATAGGCCATCGCTCTGCGCCCGAAGCTCCACCACGTTGAACCCTTCCGAGCCAAACCTGTCCTTGAGGAATACCCCCCCCCGCTCCCGGAGGCGGTCATAAATATCCCCGCCCCGGACGTCCACGTCCAGAAGCTCCCCCTTCTCGATGAGCGCGTATGTCGGCGGCACCGTGATATGAGGGCCGAATACACACGCGAAAAGATATTTGTCATCCGATATCTTGAAATAGGGCGTGCTGTTTTTTCGGGGCTGCCAGGCTTCCCAGGTGGAGATATAATCCCGATGATCATGGTTGTTCAGTTCAAAGCAATACGAGTCCCAAAGCGAGAACCCCTGTCTGCGCCGGTCCGCTATCGGGCCGTTCACCGCCGAAAGCAAGTCGTTACCGAAGTTGACCGCCTTGTGCCTTTCCTTTGCCAGCGCCAAATGCCGATATGCCTTTTTTGCCTCATTTATCAAGATCATGCGTCCCTGCCTTTTCCTGTTCTCTCCCTGAGATCGCCGGTCATAAAGCCTCCGTCATGCTTTCCGGATCGGCTGGTCCTCCGCCGGCCCTGCCATATGCTGCTGCATGATCCGCTGGCGCAGCAGCGTGGTGGAAACGCCATGGGTATAGGGCAGATATTCCACCCGCACGCCGACTTGGCCCAATACCGCTTCAAAATGCTTCCACCGCTCGGTGTTTTTCCAATCGTCGCCGATAAACACCACGTCAAAATGGTATTTCTCCCACAGCGCCAGCTTATCGCGGGTCTCATTGATGACCGCCTCATCCACCTCACGGATGGACGCGACGATCTGCCGGCGATCATGATCGCTGACGATGGGGCGCTGGTGCTTATAGCCCTCTACGACCGCGTCGGAATGTACGCCGACGATCAGATGATCGCATCGTTTCTTCGCGGCCCGGATCAGATTCAGGTGGCCGATATGAAACAGATCAAATACGCCGTCAGTATAGCCTATCACGCCCATAGTCCGCTCCTATAGCCCTATTTCTATCGGGAAACCCGTGATCCGCTGATCCTCCGGCGGCAGCTGCATATAATCCCCGTAACGCTGTGTCAGTACCTTGTCCCATTCGCCGGGCGCCCAATAGTATTTCCCGTTATATAGCAGCTTGCACGCCGGCTCAAACCAGCTTTTGGGCATGATATTGGCCGGGAACGGACACCGCCCCGTCCAGTTGGCATAGTGATCGCACCGCTTTCCGTTATCCCTGCGCATCAGCCGGTCTGTAAGGCGCCAGAGCCGGTCATCGGACAGGGGCTTAAACAGCAGCTGCGCCGCTCTGTGCCTGAGCGACGGCGCTTTCCGGATCAGCTTCGCCCTGATCGTCAACTCGTATTTGAAAGACATGAGATACTTCCCTATCAGCCTGCCCCAAACCGTCGTCATATCTCCCCGGCATTCGTCCAGGGGGAATACGTCGATCCACAGCTCCATATAACGGCGCTTTTTCTCCGCAGCAATTTCTGTCTTATAGAGCGTGCCGCTTTTGTTGAAATGGACGTTAAAATGTGCAAACGTCGGTTCGTTCTCAAGGCACTGGATATGGTATGTTTCGCTCTCCGGTCTTTCCAGCATAAGTTTTTTGAACGCGTCAAAATCCGCTCGGGGCATATAGACATCTATGTCATCATCCCAGGGGATCGGGCCCTTGTGGCGGACCGCTCCCAACAGGCTGCCTCCGGCGAGATAATACTTCAGCTCGTGCTCTTCGCATATCCCGACAAATACATCCAATATCTCCTGGCCGCACTTATGGATACGGTCCATGATCGCAGGGTCACGAAATGCCTGTTCTCCGGTATAATATTCCACATCCGTTCACCCCTTCCTCCGATCATAGCGCCGATCCGCTCGCAGCGCCGCCATGCCGGGTATCCGGAAGGGACCGTCCGCTCTGCCCAGTATAACAAAAACTGCTTTTCAGCGCAACACTCCCGGTGGTACAAAAACGTGACCTTTCATCCAACCGGACCGCCGTATCAAGCTCCCATCGCAGACCAGCGCAGCGTCTGCGATGGGAAAAAGGAAGAACGGTTCTGGCCGATGATGAGAGCTCGCCTGCGAGCACTCAGAATCTCCAGAACCGTTCTGACGTGGTACGGGTGTTCTTATAGGATTCCATAAGAAAGCCCCAATTATCAAGGGTTTGCGGGCAGGCACACAGCGACATTTTGCGTCATTTTAGGGAGTGATCAAATACTTGTCGCATGTTTAGGTTGCGTTTTGTACATAATTCTGCTATAATTATATACAGAAAGGAGGCTGAAAACCATGCCGCAAATCAGACCGATCACAGACCTGCGAAACACAACTGAGATCTCCGAATTCTGTCATGCGAATCGTGAACCGCTGTTCATCACTAAAAATGGCTATGGTGATCTGGTTGTCATGAGCATTGAGGCCTACGATGACCTGATCGGTACCGCACGGACCGATGCTGCTATCCGTGAAGCGGAGAAAGAATTTGAAGCGGACGGTGTTCTTTTGGATGCCAGGACCGCGCTTCCAGCTCTGCGGAGGAAACATTTTGGATAAATATGCTGTCAAACTTTATTCCCGCGCAGACCGTGATCTGGATAACATCTATTCTTATATAGCTCACCATCTGCTTGCTCCAGGAACTGCCGCCAATATGGTAGACGCCTTGGAAGAAGCGATCTACAGTCTGGAGACATTACCTGAACGCGGGTCTATACGGCAGACAGGTATCTATGCCAACCAAGGTTATCGCCAGCTATTCGTCAAAAACTACGTCATCGTCTATAAAGTGCTGAAAGAGCAGCGGCAAGTTCATATCGTGACCGTGCGCTATGCGCCCAGCCAGTTTTAACAGCGATAAATGAAAGCGCCCGGGAACCTCTGATTTCCAATAGGGCTCCTGCAAAAGCCCAGCACCTTCTCCCGTACCCGAAACGGGTTGGCAGTGAAACAGAGCCACAGCGAGGGCGCTTGCAACTGAGCAGGCGACTTGAGCGTCACCCGTTTCGGAAGAGGAGGAGCAAGGGAGCGGGCGGATGACGATTTTTGTGCCGAAGGCATAAAGAATCGTCGGAGCAAAGCGGACTTTGCTCCGACGCTGTGTCTTGACGTGGAGTTGGAGTGCTGTCATAGTACTTTATTCCCTGTCATTTTTATGATATTTCAAATGCACTAAAAACGCAATATAACCGGGGAAAGTGGTAGACGAATCGGTCAGTTGGAAAAATACTACCCGTGCAGACGCGAGACGTTTCGTTTGGCAGCATCTTGTAGGTAGATAGTTTTTTCCGCTATGTTATGCACTAAATACTCTAGGTCTTGTTCGCCCGTCCAGTTTTTCTGCGTTCACTCGTATTCTCTGAT
>CANQUE010000042.1 GCA_947626905.1 uncultured Oscillospiraceae bacterium | reverse complement strand
AGCTTCTTCACGGCCTCGGCGCCCATGCCGGCCTCGAAGTCGTCCTCGTACTTCTCCTTCATGTCCCGATACTCTTTTTCCGAGAGGATCTGGCACTTCTGCAGCGGGGAGAAGCCCGGGTCGGTGACGATATAGGCGCCGAAGTACAGCACCTTTTCCAGTACTCGGGGCGTCAGGTCCAGCAGCACGCCCATCCGGGAGGGGATGCCCTTGAAATACCAGATATGGCTCACCGGGGTGGCCAGCTGGATATGGCCCAGCCGCTCCCGGCGGACCTTGGAGCGGGTGACCTCCACGCCGCAGCGGTCGCATATCTTGCCCTTATAGCGTATCTTTTTATACTTGCCGCAATGGCACTCCCAGTCCTTGGTGGGCCCAAAGATGCGCTCGCAGAACAGGCCGTCCCGCTCGGGCTTGAGGGTGCGGTAGTTGATGGTCTCCGGCTTTTTCACCTCGCCGGAAGACCAGGAAAGGATCATCTCCGGGGATGCGATGCCGATCTGGATCGCTTCAAAGGGTGCGTAACTCATAGGTCGATGTCCTCCTCTCCGTCGTCGGTATAGTCGTCGTCAATGGGGCCGTCCTCGCTGCCGAAGTCCAGCTCCAGCTCGCTCTCATCGATCTGGTCGATGCTGTAGCCGCTGCGCTCGAACTCCCGGTCGTCGGACCGGCTGTTCTCCACGGAGCCGAAGGTGGGGGTGAAATCGTCGTCCTCGTCGTCCTTCAGCTCGATCTCCTGGCCGTCCTTGTCCAGCACCTTCACGTCCAGGCACAGGCTCTGCAGCTCTTTTACCAGGACCTTGAAGGACTCGGGCACGCCGGGCTGGGGGATGTTGTGGCCCTTGACGATGCTCTCATAAGTCCGCACACGGCCGGTGACGTCGTCGCTCTTGACCGTGAGGATCTCCTGCAGGGTATACGCCGCGCCGTAGGCCTCCAGGGCCCAGACCTCCATCTCGCCGAAGCGCTGGCCGCCGAACTGGGCCTTGCCGCCCAGAGGCTGCTGGGTGACCAGGCTGTAGGGGCCGGTGGAGCGGGCGTGGATCTTGTCGTCCACCAGGTGGTGGAGCTTGAGGAAGTACACCCAGCCCACGGTGACGTCGTTGTCGAAGGGCTCGCCGGTGCGGCCGTCCCGGAGCTGTATCTTGCCGTCCTCCCGCAGGCCCGCGTCCTTCAGGCACTGGCGGATGGACTCCTCATTGGCGCCGTTGAACACGGGGGTGGCCACCTTCCAGCCCAGGGCATGGGCGGCGTAGCCCAGGTGCACCTCCAGCACCTGACCGATGTTCATACGGGAGGGCACGCCCAGGGGATTCAGCACGATGTCCAGCGGCGTGCCGTCGGGCAGATAGGGCATATCCTCCCGGGGCAGGATGCGGCTGACCACGCCCTTGTTGCCGTGGCGGCCGGCCATCTTGTCGCCCACGGAGATCTTCCGCTTCTGGGCGATGTAGACCCGGACCACCTGGTTGACGCCGGGGCTCATCTCGTCGCCGTTCTTGCGGGTGAACACCTTCACGTCCACCACGATGCCGCTCTCGCCGTGGGGCACCTTCAGACTGGTGTCACGGACCTCCCGGGCCTTCTCACCGAAGATGGCCCGCAGCAGCCGCTCCTCGGCGGTGAGGTCGGTCTCGCCCTTGGGGGTGACCTTGCCCACCAGGATGTCGCCGGAGCGGACCTCGGAGCCCACGGTGATGATGCCCCGCTCGTCCAGGTATTTCAGCGCGTCGTCGCCCACGCCGGGGATATCCCGGGTGATCTCCTCGGGTCCCAGCTTGGTGTCCCGGCTGTCGCACTCGTGCTCCTCCACGTGGATGGAGGTATATACGTCTTCCATGACCACCCGCTCGGACAGCAGGATGGCGTCCTCGTAGTTGTAGCCCTCCCAGGTCATGAAGCCCACCAGGATGTTTTTGCCCAGGCTCAGCTCCCCGTCCTTGGTAGAGGGGCCGTCCGCCAGCACGTCGCCTTTCTTCACCTTTTCCCCGGCGGACACGATGGGCCGCTGGTTGAAGGCGGTGGACTGGTTGGAGCGGGCGAACTTGATCAGGTGGTAGTCCTTGATGTCCCCGGAGGCATATTTGACGCTGATGTGGTCGGCGTCCACGCTGAGCACCACGCCGTCGTCCTCCGCCAGCACGCACACGCCGGAGTCGATGGCGCACTTATGCTCGATACCGGTGGCCACGATGGGGGCCTCGGTGGTGAGCAGAGGCACCGCCTGGCGCTGCATGTTGGCGCCCATCAGGGCCCGGTTGGCGTCGTCGTTCTCCAGGAAGGGGATCATGGCCGTGGCGATGGACACCATCATCCGCGGGCTCACGTCCACGTAATCCACCTGCTCGGGGGGCACGGCGATGATCTCGTCCCGGTGACGGCAGGTGACCCGGTTGTGGATGAACCGGCCCTCCTCGTCCACCTCGGAGGCCTGGGCCACAAAGAACCGGTCCTCCACGTCGGCGGTCAGATAGTCCACCTCCCGGCCCACAAGGCCGGTGGCCTTATCCACCCGCCGGTAGGGAGTCACCAAAAATCCGTACTCGTCCACCCGGGCGAAGCTGGCCAGATAGGAGATCAGGCCGATGTTGGGGCCTTCGGGGGTCTCGATGGGGCACAGGCGGCCGTAGTGGCTGTAGTGCACGTCACGCACGTCGAAGTTGGCCCGCTCCCGGCTCAGACCGCCGGGGCCCAGGGCCGACATACGCCGCTTGTGGGTCAGCTCGGCCAGGGGGTTGGTCTGGTCCATGAACTGGCTCAGGGGGGAGGAGCCGAAGAACTCCTTGATGGCCGCGGACACAGGCCGGATGTTGATCAGGCTCTGGGGCGTGATCACGTCCAGGTCCTGGAGGGTCATCCGCTCGCGGATCACCCGCTCCATGCGGGCGAAGCCGATGCGGAACTGGTTTTGCAGCAGCTCGCCCACGCTGCGCACCCGCCGGTTGCCCAGGTGGTCGATGTCGTCGGCGTTGCCTACGCCGCGGGCCAGGCAGTTGAGGTAGTTGACAGAGGCAAACACGTCGTCCGCCACGATGTGCTTGGGGATCAGCACGTCGATATTCTCCGCGACGGCGTCCTTCAAAGCCGCCTCATCGTCGCCGAACTGCTCCAGCAGCTGGCGCAGCACCAGCCAGCGCACGTTTTCCTTTACCCCCAGCTCCGCCGGGTCAAAGGATACGAACGGGGCCATGGGCACCGTGCCGTTGCCGAACACCCGCATGGTCTGGCCGTGCTCGTTGACCACGGTGGCCTCCAGCAGGCCCCGGGCTCCCAGGGCCTCGGCTCGATCGCGGGTGATCTTCTCCCCCGCCTCGGCCACGATCTCGCCGGTCTGCAGATCCGCCACCGGGGCGGCCAGGGTGGTGCCGATGATCCGGCTCCACACCGCCAGCTTCTTGTTGATCTTGTAGCGGCCCACATTGGAAAGATCGTACCGCCGCCGGTCAAAGAACAGGCCGTCCAGCATGGCCTCGCTGGTCTCCACCGTGGGAGGATCGCCGGGCCGCAGCTTCCGGTAGATCTCCAGCAGGGACTCCTCCCGGCTGTGGCAGGTATCCCGCTCCAGGGTGCTCACCATCCGGGGGTCCTGACCGAACACCTCCAGCAGCTGCTGGTCGGTGACGGCGCCCGCCTCGGTATCGGCCACGCAGGTCAGCCAGGTGTGGGGCTTGTCGGGGCGATACTCGCCCAGGGCCCGCAGCAGCCAGGTCACCGGCAGCTTCCGGTTCTTGTCGATGCGGACATAGAAAATGTCGTTGGCGTCGGTCTCATACTCCAGCCAGGCCCCATGATAGGGGATGGTGGTGGCGCCGTAAAGCTCGGTCCCGGCCTTGTCCTGATGGGCGTCGAAGTAGACGCCGGGGGAACGGACGATCTGGGAAACGATGACGCGCTCCGCGCCGTTGATGATGAAGGTGCCGCTGTCGGTCATCAGGGGGAAATCCCCCATGAAGATCTCCTGCTCCTTGATCTCCTCGGTCTCCTTGTTCCGCAGCCGGACGGAAACCTTCAGAGGCGCGGCATAGTTGGCGTCGCGGCTCTTGCATTCCTGCACGGAATACTTGGGCTTTTCGTCCATGGTATAGTCCACGAACGACAGCTCCAGATTCCCGGAATAGTCCGTGACCGTGGCCACGTCCCGGAACACGTCCCGCAGCCCTTCCTCCAGGAACCACTTGTAGGAATTCTTCTGGATCTCCAGCAGGTTGGGCATGTCTTGGATCTCGTCCACCCGGGCAAAGCTCTTGCGGAGAGTCTTGCCATAGCTGACTTCCTTCGGCATTTAGTTCGATCACTCCTTCGGTAAATGATACGCCAGGACAAGTTGTTAAAATCTTCATGGTCTGTCTTGATTTTTACCGGGGATGTGGTAAAATATAGACGATCCATGAGAATGGGTTTGAATGCCTGTCTGGTTAAGCATAGCGAGATATTCTATCATTTTCAAAGTCTTCTTGTCAAGACAAATATTGTTAATTTTTGCGGCGGGGCATCTCGCCGTTTTTTCTTTGGGAGGGAGCGAGCCTTGGATTACCGCGCCACCATACTTTTATATGGAGAGCTGCTGCTGGCCCTGTGGCTGTTATGGCGGGAGGGCCTGCTCCGGGAGCGGGTCTGGCTGGCGGCGGCGCTGGTGTCCGTGCCGCTGGCCTTCGCGCTGCGGTATTGCTTCCTCACCTATGAGACCCTGGACTTTTTGGACTGGGTCCAGGTGTGGATCCAGTCCCTGCGGGAAAACGGTCCCTGGAAGGGGCTAGGCCGGGAGATCTGGAGCTGCAACTACAACGTGCCGTATCTATACTTCCTGTCTGTCATCTCCGTCAGCGGCGTACGGGACCTGCTGCTGGTGAAGCTTTTGAGCATCTTCTTTGACGTGGTGCTGGCCTGGGGGGCCATGAAGCTGACCGGCATGCTCACCGGGCAGGACCCGGCGAAAAAGATGGCCGCCTTCATTTTGACCCTGTGGCTTCCCACGGTGATATTGAACGGCTCGCTGTGGGGCCAGTGCGACAGCATCTACTGCGCCTTCGCGGTGCTGGCAATATACTTCGCCCTGTCGGACCGGCCCTCCCTGTCCGTGGCTTCCATCGCCCTGAGCATATCCTTCAAGCTCCAGGGGATCTTCCTTTTGCCTGTGTATTTCCTCTTCCTGGTGAAGGGGAAGATCAAGCTGCGGCACATTTTCGTCTTCCCCCTGACCTACATCCTGTCCATCCTCCCCGCCGTACTGGCCGGGCGGGGCTTCTGGGAGCTGCTGACCCTCTACCTGCGCAACACCAGCACCATCGGCGAGGGACTCAACTATAACTCCTCCTCCATTTACGCCCTGGTGAACTTCGACGCCCTGTCCCCCACCGGCGGCGAGCGGGTGGGCATCGTGCTGGCCTTTTTCTTCTGCTCCGCGCTGTACGTCTGGCTGGTGATCCGGCTGCGGGATCTGAACGACCGGGCCCTCGCCTGCGCGTGCGTGCTGTTCGCGGTGGGGGTGCCCTTCCTTCTGCCCCATATGCACGACCGGTACTTCTTCATGGCGGACGTGCTGACTTTGGTGCTGGCGGTGGTATGGCCCCGGCTGGCCCTGGTGCCGGCGTGCGTCAGTTTCGGTTCGCTTCTGGGCTATCACGCGTATCTGAAAATGTACTACCTGCTCCCCATGCGCTACGGGGCCACGGCCATGCTCCTGGCCCTGATCCTGATCCTGATCCACACCGCCCTGACCCTGGACCGGCCAGCCCCGGAGAGCCGGGCCTCCGGGAGCGCGTGAAAAAGCCATGGGACCTGCCCAAAACACAAAAATATAAGGATGGTACGACCGCTGTCATACCATCCTTTGTTTTTTCCAGACGCCGACGGGGCCTCACCGGCCGCGCCTCATCCGTTTCCCCTCCCGGCGGTGACGCCGGCCCTGGGCGGAGCGGCTGCCCGCCTTGGCGATGGCGGTGGCCATGGCCTCGTTATGGCGCCGGTCGTCCTCGTCCTGGACCAGCTCCACCTGCTTCATCATGGCGTCCCGCACCTTCACGCAGGCGGGGATATGGGCGAAGGTGAACAGACTGCCCGCGGCGCTGATGGCCACGGTCCCCCGGCCGGTGATCTTGCCGATGGGGTTCTGTTCGATGTACACGCCCCCCACCTGGCTCAGGGGCACCTCCATGGTCCGGGTGACGAAAAAGCCCATCTCCCCGTACACCCGCCGGTCGGTGAGCACCAAAAACGCCCGCAGCCGCAGGGCATAAAACCGGATCGCCCAGCCCGCCAGGGGAATGATGATCGCCAGCTGCAGCAGCCGCAGTATCCCCCCGAATTGAAACGCTACATAGGTGAGAAAACCGAGTATGCCCGCCACGCACACCGGCTGGATATAGCTGCGCCAGCCGGAGCGGGCCGTCAGGAGGATCTTCTCCCCCTCCGACAGCCGGTCAAACCGTTTCATCGCACCGCCGCCTCTCTTCCCTCCGTCCGGATCAGACGGTCACTTCTTCTTTGCCCAGCCGGAGAGCTTATCCGCCAGGGAGTTGACCTGGCCGGTGAACTTGGCGATCTCCTTGTTGGGGATCTCCCGGCAGGCACGGGCCAGATCGGTGAGCCGCTGGCAGGCCGCCAGAAGCGAGCCAAACACGCTGTCGTTGCGGGCCTGCTTGGACGTCTTCTTCTCAATGGGCACGCCCTCCGTCACCTTCACGAACCGCCCGGCCAGCAGGTCGTACACCGTGCCGGAATAGGGAGCGGCAGTTTCAAAGCCGTACTCGTCGTGCAGGCACTTGGCATAGCTGACGCAGGATTCGTCCTCCCCGTGGTTGACGAACACCATCGCGGGCTTCTTTTGAAACGCGGTGATCCACTTGATGAGCCCGGCCTTGTCCGCATGGCCGCTCTTGCCCTGGAACACGCAGATCTCCGCGTTCACGGCCACCTCCTCGCCAAACAGGGAGATGTGGTCCTTCCCGCTCTGGATGGCGCGGCCGGTGGTGCCCGCCGCCTGATAGCCCACGAACAGGATCGTGCTCTCCTTCCGCCACAGATTGTGCTTCAGGTGATGGCGGATGCGCCCGGCCTCGCACATGCCGCTGGCGGAGAGGATGACTTTGGGGGTCTTGTCAAAGTTGATCTGCTTGGACTCCTCGCTGGAAACCGCCACTTTCAGGCCGGGGAACACCAGCGGGTTGACGCCCTGGTCCAGCAGCGCCTGGGCCTCCGGGTCAAAATACTCCCGGTCGCACTGCAAAAAGATGCCCGTGGCCTCGTTGGCGAGAGGGCTGTCCATGTACACGGGGAAGTCCCCGTGGCCGGTGACCAGGCCCGCCAGCTTCACCTCCCGGATGAAGTACAGCAGCTCCTGGGTCCGGCCCACCGCGAAAGAGGGGATCACCAGGTTCCCGCCCCGGTCCAGGGTGCGCTGGATGACGTCCGCCAAAAACTGCACGTTGTTAACGTCCGCTTTCTGGTGGTACCGGTCGCCGTATGTGGACTCCGTGACCACATAATCGGCCTCGTCCAGATATTGGGGGTCGTTGATGATCGGCTGATCCAGGTTGCCGATATCCCCGCTGAACACCACTTTTTTTGTCACGTCCCCCTCGGTCAGCCACACCTCGATGCTGGCCGAACCCATCAGGTGCCCCGCGTCGACGAACCGGATGACCACGTTCTCGGCGATGTGGATATGCTCGCCATAATTGCAGGGGCGCAGGTGGCCGATGGCGGCCTGGGCGTCGTCCATGGTATACACCGGCTCCACAGCCGGGCCGCCGGCCCGCCGGGACTTGCGGCTTTTCCACTCCGCGTCAGACTCCTGGATATGGGCGCAGTCCCGCAGCATGATCTCGCACAGGTGGCAGGTGGCCGCCGTGGCGTAGATGGGGCCGGAATAGCCCTGTTTGCACAGCAGCGGCAGGTTGCCGGAGTGATCGATATGGGCGTGGGTCAAAAGGACGAAATCCAACTGGTTCACCGGAACGGGGACCGGCTCATTGACGAACACATTCTCGCCCTGCTCCATGCCGAAGTCCACCAGGCCGTATACGCCGCCCACCTCGATGAGCGTACAGCTTCCCGTGACCTCGTGGGTGGCGCCCAAAAACGTCAGTTGCATCACATTTCGCTCCTATCTGTCGTTTTTCTCTATGATACACCTTTTCCCCCGGCCATGCAACGAAAAAAGCGCCGCCTGGCAGGCGGCGCTTGGTTTTCGATGGATGGGACAGCCAGCCGTCACCGCTTGGTGGCGTGCATGGCCTCCAGCACCTCATAGCGCTCCATCTGCAGATGCTTGGACTGCTTCATGGCCTCCTCGATGGGCGTCACCACGATGCCGCCCTCCCGGGTGCACACGATGCTGTTCCCCTTGCCCTCGGCCAGGGCTTTCACGGCGTTGTAGCCCATGCGGGCGGCCATCTCCCGGTCCCGGGCCGTAGGCGCGCCGCCCCGCTGGATGTGGCCCAGCACGGTGACCCGGGGGTCCAGCCCGATCTCGTCGTGGATGCGCTTGCCGATCTCCACGGCGCTGCCCGCGCCCTCGGCCACCACGATCATGAAATGGGTGTTGCCCATGAGCCGGGACTGGCGGATGCGCTCCACCACGTCCGTATCGAAGTCGGTATTCCTCTCCGGGATCAGCACGGCTGTAGCGCCCACGGAAAGGCCCACGTACAGCGCCAGATACCCGGCATGGCGGCCCATCACCTCTACCACCGAGCAGCGCTCGTGGCTCTGCATGGTATCCCGCAGCTTGTCGATGCACTCTACGGCTGTATTGCACGCGGTATCGAAACCGATGGTATAGTTGGAACAGCCCACGTCGTTGTCGATGGTCGCGGGGATGCCCACCACCGTCACGCCCATCCGGGACAGCTCCAGCGCTCCCCGGAAGGTGCCGTCGCCTCCGATGGCCACCACGGCGTCCAGCCCCAGCATCCTGCATGTGGCCAGCGCCTTTTCCCGGCCCTCGGGGGTGAGGAATTCCTGGCTGCGGGCGGTGTAAAGGATGGTGCCGCCGGACGCCAAGATATGGCTGACCGTATCCGTGTTCATGGGGAAAAAGTCGCTGAACACCAGCCCGTTCCATCCCCTGCGGATGCCCACGCACTCCATGCCGAACCCTACCGCCGAACGGACCACCGCGCGGACCGCCGCGTTCATCCCCGGCGCGTCGCCGCCGCTGGTAAGTATCCCGATCCGCTTGACTTTCTTATCGCTCATATGCCTGATCTGCTCCTGATTTATACGTATTTTGCCCGATGTTCCACATCCAACCCCATTATAATTATACGCGCCGGCCAGTTTGGCCGCAAGAGCAAATCTGCCTGAGATGCGCCGCCGCGAAAATGGGAAAAACCGTCAAAATCCCGGGACAGATCCTCTTCCCTGTCGATCCGGACGTTGATATCCAGCGTCCTGTCTTCTCTCTCTTTTCCTCTATTTCCGCTCTGCGAACTCATACGCCTGCCACACCCACCGGAACAGCTCCTCATCCAGCTCCTCCGGCCTGCTGAGCACGATGTGGGTCGTCCACCGGCCGGGATAGGGCTCGGTCTTCACCGCGACCCGCTCCGACTGGAGGGGATAGGGCAGCCCCAGGGTGAGGACGATATAATGCTCCGGCATCTCCGCCTTTCTCTTTGCCCGCATAAAGGACACGCAGGCGAACACATGGCGGCACGAAAAGGTGATCTGGGTCTTTTGTACCCGGACCCCGGTCTGGGGATACAGCCGGAGCAGCCGGTCCTCAAAGGCCTGGTACAGGGGATACGCCTGCCGGTGTCCGTCGAAGAACAGGAGCGTGTCCTGCCGCCTGTACCGGTCCCGCTCCGTGACCTCCCCGCCATAATTTTGGCTCTTTTCCATTTCCGCCTCTCCTTTCCGGCGCTCTGGCCATTCCTCGGTCCCCATTGTACCAAACATCCCCGCCCCGGGCAACAGCCGCCGGCGGCGGGCTATATTGAAAAAGCCGCCGCGGAACGCGCCGCGGCGGCTCATTGCCTATACGATCGGGTCTACTCCCCCATCCATTCCTGGGCGATGGGGTCGTTCATGTCCAGCACGATCACGCGCCGGTTCTTCGCGGCCTCGCTCTCCTTTTAGTTCAATATTTTTATGCTTCTAGTTCTGGCCGCGCCCATGGGCAAAGACGTATCGCTCTGCCACCAGGACGTTTCGGGGTCAATGCTGAATATCAGATGCTGTCCGGCATAGGCTTCCAGCCCCGCCGGCTCCAAAACAGAGATCATGAACGTTTCCCCGGCACGGTACCCGGGTCCGGCGCCCTCCCCGATCTCGATGGTCTGCGGCTCGTCCAGCACGACGATCCAATACGTCATACTGGTGTCCGCCCACCCGGCGTTGGGGTCGGGGACGCCCTGCAGCTCCACGGTCTGCTCATAGGTGTACTCGTTCAATGTCCCGGTGAGGACGATATTGTCCCCGTCCTCCGGCAGCGGCGCATCCGTCCCGGCCCCCGCCGGCGCGGCGGGCTCGGGCTGCGGGGCCTCTCCCGGGGTCCAGCTTTCCAGCCCGGCCATATCGCCGACCTCATGCCATTCGATCTCGATGAATCCCAGCTCCGCCGGGATCGAATCCATCATGCCGGACCACTGCTCCTCTGTTTTCAAGGCGTTCCCGTCCAGGGTCACGCGGTAGATATCCGTCATCCCGGTCCCGGCCGACATCTCCGTCACCCGGATCCCGTTTCCGTCCCCCTGCATGGCCAGGCCGCCCCGGAAGCCGCCGATCGGCGAGGAGCCCTCCATGAGGCTGCCCTCCGCCTGGGTCACAGTCTTGCTCTGCGCGTCATAGCGGAACGCCAGCGCGATGTAAAGATAATCCGTCGTTTCCTGCTCCAGAAGAAGGGCAGGCACCGTGTCCTCCGGCCGCATCTGCACCAGTGCGTAGCGGTAATTGCCGGATGGCTCCGCGTACGGATCGTATTGGTAAGTATCCGCCTGGCCGACGATGACACGGTACTGCTCCAGCGCGTCCGCCACAGGATCTTCCGGTTCCTCCGTCGGTTCCGGCGTCGGCTCTTCCGTAGGGGCCGGCTCCGGTGTGGCCGGTCCCGCCGTTTCCGCCGGCGCCGCGGGCGCCTGTGTGGGACTGGTCAGGGCGCTTTCCTCCGGCGCCGTGCCGCACGCCGCCAGCGTCAGGCAGAGCGCCAGCGCCAACAGCAGCCATAAATATCTCCTTTTCACACTCTCTCACCTCGTGGCATCCAAATTTGTAAAAAACCAAAGATGCACACCAGTTGGTATTATAATCTTAACATTTTCCCTTTGTCAATTCATGCATGAATGATGGTTTATTCCAGGGGACAGCGCAGTTGATGATCTTATAACTTTGTGGTAGAATAGCGTCATCGGCATTATTCTACCTTAAATAGAAAAGGAAGAAACTGAAGTGAACGACCGAAACGAGAAATTCAAGCCTTACATCCCTGCGGATAAGGTCATGCCGGAGTTTACGCCGATGTCTATTATCCTCGGCGTGATCCTCGCCGTGGTGTTCGGTGCGGCAAATGCGTACTTAGGGCTGCGCGTCGGTATGACCGTTTCCGCGTCCATCCCTGCGGCGGTAATATCCATGGGCGTCGTACGCGTAATCATGCGCAAGAAGTCGATCCTTGAAAACAACATGGTGCAGACGATCGGCTCGGCGGGCGAGTCGCTTGCAGCAGGTGCCATATTCACGCTCCCCGTGCTGTTCATGTGGGCAGCGCAGGGCGAGGGCGAGGCGCCGTCGTTTTTTATGATCACGATCATAGCGATATGCGGCGGCATACTCGGCGTGCTGTTCATGATACCTCTGCGCACGGCGCTTATCGTTGAAGAACACGGAGTTCTGCCGTTCCCCGAAGGGCAGGCTTGTTCAGAAGTGCTGCTTGCCGGAGAGGAGGGCGGCGACAAGTCGAAGATCGTTTTTTCAGGTCTGAGCATATCGGCAGTTTACAAGTTTATTGCCGATGGATTGCGCCTGTTTCCCAGCGAGATAGACTGGTCGATAAAAGCGTACCCCGGATCGGGCATAGGTATGGACGTGCTTCCTTCTCTGGTGGGCGTCGGCTATATATGCGGAGCGAAAGTGTCCTCCTATCTTTTGAGCGGCGCGGTACTGGGCTGGTTCGTCATCATGCCCTTGCTCGTGTTCATCGGCGGCGACGCTGTGATGTATCCCGCGACGCAGGCATTCAACACGTTGAGCACATGGGAACTATGGGGCAATTTTATCCGGTACATAGGCGCCGGAGCCGTCGCCGCCGGAGGTATTTTGAGCCTTATCAAATCATTGCCGCTTATAGTAAGGGCTTTTTCAGAGGCGATGAAAGGCTTTGGACATAAAGGCGAGGCGGCTGTGCGCACGGAAAGAAGTATTTCCCTGCCTGTATCGCTGATAGGCGCTGTCATCGTGGCAATACTGCTGTGGCTCATACCAGGTGTGCCGATAGGACTTTTTGCCGCGCTGATCATCATCGTGTTCGGTTTCTTCTTCGCGACTGTTTCGGCGCGTATGGTCGGACTTGTCGGTTCGTCGAACAGTCCCATATCCGGTATGGCCATCGCCACGCTCCTTGTTGCCGCGATCATCCTTAAAGCCACCGGTAACACTGGTATAGCCGGAATGACGACGGTCATATGTATCGGAACGGTCATCTGCATTGTCGCCGCAATGGCCGGCGACACATCGCAGGATCTGAAAACGGGCTATATCGTCGGAGCGACGCCGATATATCAGCAGTACGGCGAGCTTATCGGCACGGTAGCGTCGGGGCTTGCCATAGCAGGTGTGCTGGCTCTGTTGAATGCGGCATGGCCCTATGGTTCCCAGGGACTTCCGGCGCCGCAGGCCATGCTTATGAAAATGGTGGTTGAGGGCGTTATGGGCGGCGATTTGCCGTGGGGGCTCGTATTCACCGGCGTATTTCTCGCCATAGCCGTTGAGATCGTCGGAGTACCGGTGCTGCCGTTCGCACTTGGTCTATATCTGCCCATACATCTCTCCATCCCTATCATGGCTGGCGGGCTTATCAGACTTTGGGTGGAAAAGCGCAAGTTCAAGTCGGAGCCGAAACGTAAAGAGGTCATTGACAACGGCATACTGTATTCCTCGGGAATGATCGCCGGAGAGGGGATCGTCGGGATCATTCTGGCGGTATGCACCGTGTTTGGCATTGATATGAGCCTCGGCGGAGTTTTGGGCAATTGGGGCGGTCTTGTGTTCTTTGTGGGACTCATCGCTGTTATGCTGGTGTTCATATTCGGCGGAAAGAAGAATAAGGAATAATGGCGGGAAAGAGAAAAATACCGGCGAATTATATGGACCAGATCCCCATACGCGACGATAAACACCCGTGGCGAATGACCGACGACGGCACGGCGGAGGTCGATATGGAGCATAATGGTTTTTATGATCGTATCGCACAGAGGATATTCAAAAAGCCGCGCGTGAGCCATATCGCACTCGACAAGTACGGCACTGTCGTATGGAAGAACATAAACGGAGAGAACACGATCGCGGATATCGTGCGGATCATGGAAGAATCGTTCCCCGACGAAACGGACAGGATGCTCGACAGAGTCGTGACCTTTACCATAACGCTGAGGCATAGCGGATTTATCACGATGTCAGATCCGTCATAAGACCGTTGAGGATCTTCTCTCGGTATTTTTTCTCATCGCTTTTCCACTCGATATACTTCTCGCGGAGGCATCTTCCGCACGGACGATAGCCAGCGGCGACCGCTGTTCTCTCATCGGCAAAGAACACTCTGCCCTCCTCATAGCTCCCAGGATGGGTCTTTATCGTGGACAGGGCGGCTGGACAGTCCAGGCGGCCATAAATCTTGGCCTTGCTATTTCCCCCATAGGTCCCCGGAGTCGTAGATGTATAGAATTTCCCGTCAGCGCCAAGCAGCTTGTATTCTTTCACTGAAATGACCCCCTTCCCTAGAATATTAGAGTTTATACCATGTCGTGCGGTCCCGGCGTGAGCCGGGTCCGCACGACCGGTATTTCTGGGTAGAATAGCGGCTTCGGCGCTGTTCTACCATCGTGATACCCAGTAGATTAGGCTCTTAATTTATGATTTTTGACTGCATCAAGAAAAAACTCGCCTTGCTGATTTTGAACATGAAAAATTGGGCCAAGCGCGCATTGTGACTGCACAATTCCCGGACAACAAGTATTATATTCAACACAAACGATATTATTATCTTTATCCACAGTAAAATCCCAACCAATAATTCCGTGATGCGCAAATCTTTTATGAGTTTCCATTGCTAAATCTGCTATTTCTTTGTAACGTGGCACTGCCCCAATGATCTCTTTCCCAAATACATTCTCAAGACGATAAAAATTATCGGGATCATATGCCTCTTTCTTTAATGTTCCATCATTTTCCAATGGGATCACTCTTGGAGCCACTCCCTCATTTGAAAGAAGATCGCAAAAACTTCCTGGTGCTCCAACCCGCAAAATCGCTCCCAAATTAAAGACCTCGCCAGACCAGAACAGAGTTGTCACCCTTACTATATTGACTGAAGAGTCGTTATAATAAGCCAGCGTTTCATGTTGCTGAATAATTTCTTGCACTATGAAATCTTTCTTGTAATCTCCGCGAGTTAAAATGCCGATCAGTTCTTCAGAACTTACTTTTTTCACGCCCCTTCCATGTTCCGTATTATTACTTTCCTTCAAAGCCAACCAATCATATTGCCGTAATTTTTGAACGACGCCGTCCATCGATACTATATCATACGCTGAATCATAAAGGACCCCATTGATTTGTCGCAATACTGCCTTTGGAAAATTCAGTTCCGGCATAAGTATTTCAAAATAGTTTTTATCCGAAAAATCTGTACAGATACGACGCCCAAACATTGAGTAATCATATTTATTGAGCACAGACAAAATTTCAGTTCGATAATATGCGTCTGTTACAAATTCAGGAGAAAAATACTGTAGATTTTTATATATCATATAACCGTATTTATCTTTGCGATTTATTTTCTGCAGTTCTTCCCGAGTCAACGGATTCCAATCTGCGTGCAACCTGCATCTCTCTTTTTCCCTATGCTCCAGTCTTTTTCCTATCTTGCATTTAATAATGCATCTCAATATCTTCTTTATATGTCCCAATAGCTTCTTTTTCACTATATGATCCTTTCTTTCTGGTATTTTTCAAAATACCATTACCTGTTTTATCATAGGCTTATGTAAAAAGTTGTCAGGTTGGCCGGCTTCTTTGTTTGCTGATGGTTATCCTTATCCATTTTGCACTTCCTACCACAGGTATCGTTCAATTACCTTCATTATATGTTGTGATCCTATATTACCGTTCTCTCTCATGTACCGCAGATTTTCCCGCTCGCGCGATAACGCACCATTCACACAAAAATTATCTTATTGGATTTCTGTCAAGGTGACATCAGAGTAAATCGTCAGTTCGATATGCTGATTCGATGTTATTTCAATTTCGCCGCTTTGCTCCGCGGCAAGGGTCAGCCGACTAATTTCATCATTTGTAGAATTATCGATAATCATAACGATGCTGTTTTTAGCATTACCACTAACAGAATATCGTCCCTCCGGGATGTAATAATCAACATACTCGGGATAAGTGGAATCTTTCCTGCCATATTCACCGAGCTCACCATCTACCAGATGAATAGAGCCATCCGTTGATTCGACGCTTGCCTCCTCCGCAGCCTGATAGACAAACTCCAACCCTTTCTGCTGGCGTATACTTGCCACCTTGTTGTCCTTTACATAGAATACCCAAATGTACTCCATGTCCATCCAACCCGTGTATCGCGGACCTGCAGCCCAATCGTCGATCTGTTTCCACTCGTAGACTTGGTGCAGTTTATAAGCGTGTTCCGACTGGGACAGAGCATATTCAATGTCCTCGGCAAGTGCCAACGAAACGCAGTTGTCCTGGGCAAACTTCTCCGCCTCCGTCAATTCTGCTGCGGGCGTATCCTCCACTGCATCGGCCTCTGTTTTAGACTTTGATGGAGCAATCGCCACCCCAACGATAAAGAAAACCATAAAGGCCACGCCAGCTATCAAGAATATTATTCCCGTGGTCTTTGCCCACTGCTTTCTAATTTTTAGAATAAGACCCCCAGAAACCAGAAACATGATGGACATTACAAGACATCCAAGGATAATCAAACTGTCAGCAACCACCACTCTACCTCCCCGTTTCAAGCCCTTGCTTGCCATATATATCAGATAAACCAAAAATGCTTACAGTATTAACTCATAATCAGCCCCAGTCTTTCCATCAAAACTTGCTGGTTCCTCAACACGCTGTTATTATAGCCTTATTTCTATGAAAGGGCAAGGATAACCACCATGCGTTGCAGCAAAGAGTTCAAGCAGCAAGCCATCAGCCGACACCGGTCGGCTCCCGGTGTCGGCAGTAAAGAATAAAAAGTGCCTACAGTATCCGGCCAGTCCGAAACAGACTGTCCAAAATACTGTAGGCACTTATCCCTCGGGTCCCCCGCGTGGCGCGCCTGCCGCGCGGGGAAAAGGAAGAACGGCTCTGACCGATGAATAGGCCTCACTTGTGAGGACTATGAATCTTCAGAGCCGTTCTGACGTGGTGGAGCTGAGGGGAATCGAACCCCTGTCCGAAAGCACTTCAGCGGAACTTTCTCCGGGCGCAGGCGGTTATTTT
>CANQUE010000041.1 GCA_947626905.1 uncultured Oscillospiraceae bacterium | reverse complement strand
CCCAGGACGGGCTCCTTGACCGGGAGCTCATAGCTCACAGTGCCGTTGGTCAGCTTCACTTCGCTGGCGGCGATGACCTTGCCGTCGGGGCCGGTGAGGGTCAGCTTGCCGGACTTATAGTTGCCGGTCGTGGTGACGATGCCCTTGGTCAGGGTCACACTGATGTTGGCGTTCTCGGCGCTCCAGGCAGCGGACTTGATCTCGGGGCCGTTGTAATCGCCGTTGACGGTGTACTCATAGGTCTGCACCAGCGTGCAATTCTTCAGATCGCCCTTCGCGTCGGAGGGAACGGTGTACAGCTTGAAGGTCACCTTCGCGTTGGCGGGGAAGATGGTGCCGTCCAGAGTGGGGGAAGCGCCGGCCTTCGCGTCAGTGTAGGAAACTTCCTTCGACCAGTTCATGCCCGGTCCGATGTAAGTGGTGGGGATGCTGGACAGAGTGATCTCCTTGCCGCCGGGGACCTGGATGGTGACGGCATACTTGTGGTCGTCGCCCTGGGTCGTGGCGTCGTAATCGGTCTTGTTGCCCACGGTGACGGTGATCTTCTCATAGTTGGCGCCGAAGGTAGCGCCGGTGATCTCCTGGGAAACCACGTTGGCCTTCAGAGCCTTCACGGCGGCCTCCAGTTTCTCCAGGGCCACGTTGATGTTATAACGGCTATCGGCAGCGCCATACAGCTGCGCTTCGTCAAGCTTGCTCTTGGCGGCAGCAAGGGCGGTCTGAAGGGCCTGCCAGCTGGCAGCGGTGTAATCGTCCTCGTCCAGGGCCTCGGCCTCGGCAACGGCGGCCTCCAGGGCTGCCACGGTGTCGCGGTCAGCGGGCCTCTCGTCTTTCTTGTCGGCGATGATGTCGTCGATCTCCGCCAGCAGGGCGGCATACTCCTTGTGGGTGGCGTTGTCGCCGATGCTCTCCAGGCGCGCGGCCTCAGCCAGAGCGGCCTCGACGCGGGCGCGGTAGGCGGCGGTATAAGCCTTCACATAGGTGTCGTAATTGGTGTTGCCCTCGCCAGCGGCCAGGTCAGCGGCGCTGATGGGGAACTTCGCCTGGGCGTAACGGGTATCGCACTCGCTCAGAACAGTGGTCAGGTCATCCTTATCCTTGGCACTGGGGCCGGTGATGAACTTATCATACGCATTGCCGCCCTCCAGGAACTTGGTCATCTTCTCCTGCACGGCTTGGATGGCGGTCAGTTCAACTTCGCCGTCCTTGGCGTCGATCTGGCCGATCAGGGCGTTGGCCTCGTCGATCACGGTATACAGCATGCCATCGCCATAATAATTGACGGTGGCTTTAGCCGGCCAATTGTAGGTCTTCACGCCGCTCTCGATATCCGCTTTCAGAGCTTCCAGCGCGGCGACGGAAGCCTTCAGCTTCGCGACTGCCTCAGCGACGCCCTCGCCTTCGGGATCTTTCAGCGCGATGGTAGTGGGTTCGTCTGCTTCTCCCTCGGCGGCCGTGTCGGTGCCCTCAGCCGCGAAGGCCGGGACACACAGTGACAGAGCCATGACCAGAGCCAGAAGCAGGCTAAGTACACGTTTTGCCATTTTTTGTTGTCCTCCTAATGTTTTTTTCAGATTTCTTCGCACCCGTCCTAATACAACAGAATTAACATTCCGTTGTAAGCCAAGCGCTCCGCCCTCCCTTGCCCGCCGGGGCAAAGCGTGTTACAATGGCGGCACAGACATATTTTCGACGCATAGGAGGCGGGAAAATGAAGCCGATGCTGGAGGTCTGCTGCGGGTCCGCCGGGGACGCCATCGCCGCCTGGGAGGGCGGCGCGGAGCGAGTGGAGCTGAACAGCGATCTGTTCCACGGGGGCCTGACCGCCAGCCTGGGGACGCTGCGCACGGTGAAGCGCCGGGCGCCCGGGCTGCGGGTGATGTGCATGGTCCGGCCCCGGGAGGGCGGATTCTGCTACACGGACACGGAATTCGAGACCATGCTGGAGGACGCCCGGCTGTTCGTGGAAAACGGTGCGGACGGGATCGTGTTCGGGGTGCTGCTGCCGGACGGGCGGGTGGACGCGGCCCGGTGCCGGCGGATGCTGGACGTGATCGGGGACCGGGAGTCGGTGTTCCACCGGGCGCTGGACGTGACGCCGGACTGGCGGGAAGCGCTGGACACGCTGATGGAGCTGGGGGTGACCCGGGTGCTCACCAGCGGCCAGCGGCCCACCGTGCCCGAAGGGGCGCAGACCATCCGGGCCATGAGGGAGCATTGCGCCGGGCGCATGGAGATCCTGCCCGGGGGCGGCGTCACGGCGGAAAACGCCGGCTGGTGCCGCCGGACCACCGGCTGCCAGTGGCTCCACGCGGCCATGCACCGCACGGAATACGACCGCAGCTGCGGCGGCAACCCCGCCATTTTCTTCGGCGGCGCGGTCTATCCGCCGGAGGACCGGTTCTCCCTGACCCACGCCGAGGACGTGGCCGCGTTTATCCGGGGCGACCGGTGATGGGGCTGTCGGAGGAAACGGCGGCCCTGGCGGAGGCGCTGTGGCGGGACGCCCGGGCCGGATACGGGCCTTTGGGGGCGGAGATCGACCGGCGTCTGGGTCGTCTGGCGGGGGATATGCGCACGCTGATGGCCCTGGCTTACGCCACGCTGCCCCTGGGTGACGCGGCGGGGGCGGGGTTCGACACGCTGGCGTCCTTCGCCCGGCATGGGCTGTTTTTGCGGGAGCACAGCCCCTTCTGCCGGGAGGCGGAGGAGGCGCTGTTCCTGCATTTCGTGTGGTATCCCCGGGTGAACGACGAGTCCCTGGCCGGGTGCCGGGAGCGGTTCTGGCAGGCGCTGGCGGACCGGGTGGCGGGGCTGGACGCCACGGCGGCGGCCCTGGAGGTGAACCGCTGGTGCGCGGAGCATATGACCTACCAGCTCACCGACGGGCGGACCATGAGCCCCCTGAGCGCCTACCGCACCGGTACGGGCCGCTGCGGGGAGGAGTCGGTGTTCTGCGTCACCGCCCTGCGGAGCGTGGGCATCCCGGCCCGGCAGGTGTATGTGCCCTGGTGGGCCCACTGCGACGACAACCACGCCTGGGTGGAGTTCTGGGACGGCGGCCGGTGGCGGTTCATGGGCGCGTGCGAGCCGGAGCCGGCGGCGGATATGGGCTGGTTCCAGGCCGCCGCGGCCCGGGCGCCTCTGGTCCGGTACAGGACCTTTTTCGACTATGGCGCGGACCGGCCCGCGGGGCGTATGGGCCCGGCGCGGCTGTACGCCGTGACGGAGCGGTATGCCCCCACCCGCCCGGTGACGGTGCGGGTGACGGATGGGGCCGGGTATCCGGCGGCCGGGGCCCGGGTGGAGCTGTCGGTGGTGAATATGGGGGCGTTCCGGCCGGTGCTGTGGGGCCAAACGGATGAGAGCGGTGTGCTGCGCACGGCGCTGGGCGGGTGCACCCTGCACGCGGAGGCGTGGCTGGACGGGCGCATGGCCGCGGGGGATATCCCGGCGGGGGACGGCCCGGCGGCGCTGACCCTGACGTGGGGGGACGTGACCGGGACGGACGAGAGGGGCTTTTTCCCTGGGCCGCCCCGGATGCCCGACCGGCCGGTCCTCACCGCCGTCCAGCGGCGGGAACGGGCCCGGACGAAGGAGCGCTGCGCCGCGCTGCGCCAGGCCCGGGCGGCGGCATGGGTCCGGCCCGAGTATGAGCGGGCCGGGGAGCCATGGGCCCGGTTTTTCCGCCTGGCGGGAGGCAACGCCCCGGAGATATACCGGCTGTATGCCGCCTGCTCCGGCCGGGAGCGGGCGCTGGCCGCCGGGATGCTGGAGGCCATGGGGGAGAAGGATCTGCGGGACGGGTCCTTTGAAACGCTGTTGGCCCACCTGCGGGGGGCCCTTCCATACGCCCGGGAAGAGCATTTCGTCCGGGAGGTGCTGTGCCCCCGGATCGGCCTGGAGCCGCCGGAGGATTGGCGCGGAGCGGTGGAGAGAGCGCTGTCCCCGGCGGAGCGGGCGGCCATAGCCGAAGCGCCGGAGCGGGCCATGACCTGGGTCCGCTGGACCGTCGCGCCCGCCGGAGAGCGGGCCTATCCCCCGGCGGAAGCGGGACCCGCCGCGACCCTGGCCGCCGGACTGGGGGACGGACGGGCGATGGCGTCGCTGGCGGTGGCCGTCCTCCGGACCTGCGGCGTGCCCGCCCGGCTGGACCTGGCGGACGGAACGCCGGAGTTCTGGCGGGACGGGGCGTATCATCCGCTGGCGGGCCCGGACAGGACCGGGCGGATCTGCCTGGAGCCGGAGGGGCCGGGACCATGGGTATACGGCCGGGACTGGACCCTGTCCCGGCGGGAGGAGGACGGCTGGCGCGTCCTGGCGCTGGAGGACGTCCACGGTCCGGCGGAGATCCCGGCGGCGCCCGGTCTGTGGCGATTGACCGCCGCCCGGCGGCTGGTCAGCGGCGCGCAGTATGTCCGGACGGAAACCTTTGTTTTGGGGCCGGGACAGACCCGCCGGGCAGAGCTGAGAGCGCCGGCGGCGAAGGAAGAGCCGGTATGCATCCCCCTGGCGCCCTTCGAGCTGACCGGCCCGGAGGGGGAGGCGGTGCCGGCCAAAACGCTGCTGCCCGCCGGCGGGCTGCTGGTCTGGGTCCGGCCCGGCGAGGAGCCCTCGGAGCACGTGCTGGGCGAGCTGGCCTGGGCCGCCCGGCAGGGGGGCGCGCTGCCGCCGCTGGCGCTGGCGCTGCCCGGACCGGACGGCGGGGAGGGCCTGGCGGCCCTGCTGAAAGCGTACCCCGGCCAGGTGGTCTATGACCGGGACGGCGCGGGAGAGGACCTGGCCCGGGCGGTATATCTGGAGCCGGGGGAGCTGCCGCTGACGGTGGCGCTGGACTGTGATTTTCGCGCCCGATACACCGCCGCGGGCTATCGGGCCGACGGCACGGCCCTGGCCATCCGGGCCTGGCGGGAGAGCCGCTGAGAGCGGGAAATTTTCCTTGACTTTGCAGGGCCTGTCGGGTATAATAAGCAAGTCCGACGGGCGTGGAGAAGTCGCGTAGCCTGGTCGAGCGCGCACGATTGGAAATCGTGTATACCCCATAAGGGTATCGAGGGTTCGAATCCCTCCTTCTCCGCCACGCAAAGCCTTGCGGCCTTAGGGCCGCAAGGCTTTGCGCATTTTCCGGGCAGCGCGCCGGCGAGGCTTCCCCCGCGGGCCGCCCGGACTGAAAAAGCACGTTTTGGACCGCTTTGCTCCCGTGTCTGTAGTCAAAATGTAGTCAAAACCCCGGCGCCCAAAACGGCGCCGGGGTGCTCTGATAGCAACTCCTAAAATGTCTTAAACTCTACGCTCACCTTATCTCCCTTTAGGTGCCAAATCACAAAAACAAAAAACTCAGACCAAGCGTCAACTTTTTCGACTGGTTCACGCTTCCAAAGGGATTCAAACTCATCGGCTTTATCATTCGGGACAAGCCAGCCACTAAGGTCTTCGCCTTCCATCTCCGGGGTCACAAACGCTCTCCCTTCTCCGCTGAATCCAAAGAACACCCCGCCTTTTTTCTCGGCTTCAGATTCAACAAGCTCGTGGAAGCGGCAGAATTTATCACTCTCGGGCGTTTTTAATCCTCGCATTTGTAGCCCCTCCTTTCAGGATCGTTATAAACTCTCTGCCTGTCCCCTCCAGGACAACGTCACTGCTGCGAATGTGTGCAAGAACAGAATATCGGGTACTTATAATCGGATGGGCAGGATGTGTTTTTGGGTCGGCTGGTCCCTTGCTATTGACGACTTTCCGCACCTCTATTTTAGCATCGGTCTTCGGGACTGTCCAGATGCTCTGCCCCGCTCATAGCCGGATCGCGCAGGATCATGGTCCCCCTTCAAGGGACAGGCTTGATTTTTCCGGGAAAAAATGGCATTATGGCAAGGAGAGGAGCGTTTTCCGTGGAACTTTCAGCGGTGTGCCATTTTGCGGACAAGAGATATTGCTATGCCCTGGAGCCGGACCGGTTCCTGATCCGCATCCGGGTGAAGAAGGGCGATATGCGCCGGGTGGCGCTGCACTATCAGGACAAATACCTGCCCCTGCGGTTCAAGGACACCCGGCAGGCCGTGGATATGGTCCTGGCCGCCCGGGACCGGGTCAGCGACTACTACGAGGCGGTGATCGGCTTCCACATGGTGTGCCTGCGCTACTGGTTCGAGCTGGAGGGCACGGACGGGGAGCGGATATACTACGGCAACTACGAGTTTCGCCGGGAGCCCTTCGACGACGTTGAGCGGATGTTCGACTGTCCCCAGAACCAGCGGGAGGAGGAGCGCCTCACCGTGCCCGGCTGGGCGAAAAACAAGGTGGTCTATCAGGTCTTTCCCGCCAGCTTCGCCCCCACCGGGCCCATCGGCAGGAGCTGGTACAGAGCGCCCATCAGCCACCGGACGGATCTGGGCGGCACCCTCCGGGGCATCACGGAGCACCTGGAGCACATCCGGCAGCTGGGGGCGGACGTACTGTATATGACCCCCATCTTTGAGGCCCGGACCGTACACAAATACGACACCGTGGACTATTACCGGGTGGACCCGAAGCTGGGGACGGCGGAGGATCTGAAAGAGCTGGTCCGCCGGGCCCACGGGCTGGGCCTGCGGGTCATTCTGGACGGGGTGTTCAACCACTCCTCCCAGCAGTTTTTCCCCTTCGCGGACATCGTGGAGAAAAAGGAACGGTCCCCCTATCTGGATTGGTACTTCATCGAGGGCTTCCCGCTGCGGATGAGGTGGGGGGAGAAGCCCAATTTCAAGACCTTCAGCTATTTCGGCGGTATGCCGAAGCTCAATCTGCGAAACCCCGCCGTGGAGGAGTACTTCATCGGCGTGGGCCTGTACTGGCTGCGGGAGTGCGGCGCGGACGGCTGGCGGCTGGACGTGGCGGACGAGGTGGGCCACCGGTTCTGGCGGCGCTTCCGGGAGGCGGTGAAAAAGGAATTCCCCGAGGCGCTGATCGTGGGGGAGGAGTGGCATTACGGCGGGGACTATCTTTTGGGCGACGAGTGGGACAGCGTGATGAACTATCCCTTCGCCAACGCCGTGACCGATCTCATCGTCCGGGAGAGCATCACCGTTACGGAGTTTTTTGAGGATCTGGGCTTTCTGCGGGGGAACCTGCACCGGGAAACGTACCAGGTCCTGTGGAACCTCATCGGCTCCCACGACACCCGGCGCTTTGCCCGGGCCGTGAGAGGAGACCGGGAAAAGATGCGCCTGGCGGCGGCATTGCAGCTGCTGCTGCCGGGGATGCCCATGATCTATTACGGCGACGAGTACGCCATGGACGGGGGCGATGGAGGGGACTGCCGCCGGGGCATGGTCTGGGACGAAAAGCGGCAGGACCGGGAGCTGTTCGACTGGTATAAGCGGCTGACGGCGCTGCGCCGCGGCTGCCCCTGCCTTACGGAGGGGACGGTCACGGCGTTTCGCGCCGACGACGGCGCGGGGGTCGCCGCGCTGACCCGCCGGCTGGGCGACAAGGAGGTCACGCTGCTGCTCCACGCGAAGGGCGGCGAGGCGGAGGCCGCCGGATATGCCGGCCGGACCGACCGGCTGACCGGCCGGCCCTTTTCCGGCCGCCTGGGCCCCTGGCAGGCCGCCGTGCTGGACGGAGCCCCATAAAAAGCACATATTTCCAGCGGCGCGCCGCGGCCGCCCGATCCTGTCATGGACCGGGCGGCCGCGTTTTTTTGCGGCCGGTCTTAAGAAAGTCTTAAGAAAAATGATGCCGGTCCGATGCAGCCGGGGCCTATGATGGCGCAGGATGGAAACAAAACGTCACATGGGGAGGAAAAGACCATGAAGAAGATCATCGCGGCCGCGCTGTCGGCCCTCATCCTGCTTCTGGGCGGCTGCCAGACCACGCCGGAAAAGGGCGTGGTGGCCAGCAAGAACGACGGCGCTTTCGAGTCGGCCCTGGAGGGGACGCCCGCCCCGGCGGAGGACCCCGCCGCCTCCGCTGCGGAGCCGGTGATATACGAGGACACCTTCTCCGGCGAGCAGGCGGACGCCACCTTTCATATCCGGGTGGCGGAGCCGGCGGTGGATACCGCCATGCCGGTGCTGCGGGTCCGGCCCCTGGAGCTGACCGGGGACATGGCCAGGCGCGTGGCGCAGGCGCTCTTTCCCGGCGCGGAGATATACGAATACACCGGCCAGATGACCCGGGAGGAGGCGGAGCAGGCGCTCCTGGAGGAAAAGCAGGCCTACGCCGATTGGCAGTATCAGATAGAGGCCGATCCGATCCGGGACGCGGACGACCGGGAGTATGTCCGCGCCGCCTATGAGCAGCGCATCGCCGAGCTGGAGCAGGTCTATGCCTCCGCGCCGGAGAGCGTCGAGCGGAAGCTCTGCGACTGGCAGATGCGCGAGGACCCGGAGGACGGCAGCCGCTTCATTTCGGCGGAGGCCCAGGCAGACGGCGGCCGCTGGCAGCTGTATACCACCAGCTATTTGGGGGAGGATTACAAGATCCAGCGCACGGGGGCCTTTCCCGAGTACGACAGCCAGGAGCAGGCGCCCCAGCGGAAGCCCCTGACGGGGGAGGCGGCCCAGGCCGCCAACGCCCGGGCGCTGGCGCTGGTAGAGCAAATGGACATCGGTCCGTTCGCCCCGGCGGAGGATGTGACGCGCCTGGCCTCCTGGCAGGACCTGGGCAGCCAGGTGCTGCTGACGCCGGTATACGGTGGCGTGCCGCTGACGTACCACATGGGCGGGTTCAACCCGGCGGCCAAGGCCAGCGACGACTACGCCACCAACTACGGCTATGAGGACATCGTGATCGCCTTCGACGGGGACCGGGTGGAGGAGTTTTCCTGGGAGAATATGCACCAGGTGGTGGAAACGGTGAACGAGAACGTGTCCCTGCTGCCCTTTGAGGACGTCCTGGCCGCCGCCGAGGACCAGATGCGCCTGATCGACCCCAATTATATCGGCTCTTTCCTGGAGGGGGCGGCCCTGTCCGTGGAGGTGGAGGATGTGATCCTGGGCCTGAGCCGCATCCGGATGAAGGACAGCGCCACGGATTACTACCTCACCCCCACTTACACCTTCTATGGCGCCATCACCTCCTGCGACGAGAACGGCCAGCCCATCCAGTTTCCCGTGTATGACGACGCGGGCAACGAGACCGGCCAGACCACGACCAACACCCAGTACCGGGAGCTGGCGGTGATCAACGCGGTGGACGGCACCGCCATCGACGTGGGAAAGGGGTACTGACGGCGGGCATTTGCCCGGAAAATGTCGGAAAGGAGAGGTTTTTACAGATGAGAACGAGCGCTTTTACAAGGTCCCTGGCCGCGCTGGCGGCCCTCGTGCTGCTTCTGGGCGGCTGCCAGGCCACCCCGGAGAAGGGCGTGGTGACCAGCAAGAACGACGGCGTATTTGAATCGGCTCTGGAGAGCACGGCGCCTCCGGCGTCTGCCGCCGGGCAGGAGGCGGAAGGCGGCGTATATACCGACAGCTTTGAAAACGCCGCCGGGGACGTGTCCGTCCGGGTGGAGCTGACGGAGCCGGAAGCGGCGGGGGCGGCGCCGGTGCTCCAGGTCCGGCCCATGGCGTTCACCGGCCAGCAGGCGGAGCAGATCGCCCGGGCCCTGTTCGGGGACGGGCCCGTCTATGAGTACACGGAGCAGATGACCCGGGGGGAGATCGAGCAGACGATCCTGGAGATCCGGCAGTTCATCGGCGACTGGGACACGATGGTGTATTACTATGGCGGCGACGAGACCCTGGCCCAGAAGGCGAAGGAGGACTTTGAGCGGCGCATCGCCGACCTGGAGAGGGCCTATCAGACCGCCTCCGACACAGTGGAGCAAGTCCCCTGCGCCTGGGAATTCCACTCGCCGGACTATTACATGTCCCCGGAGATGGCGGGCGGCTATCAGGACGACGGGACCCGGGAGATCAAGGCCACCGCCACCCTGGACGGCGTGCCCTATGTGCTGGGGGTGTCGGAGAATCCGGAAACGCGGGTACACTTTCTGTATGTCTGCCCGGACGAGCGGTTCCTGTCCGGGGAGCAGACAGACGACGCCGGGGGAGAGCAGGACGTGGAGGCCATGACGGCCTGGGCCCTGGAGGCGGTGGAAAAGATGGGCCTGGGCCAGTGGACCGTGGTGCCGGACAGCATCGGGCAGGCCGGGATCGACCCATATAAGAGAGATCAGGGATATTGCCAGATGAGCCTGACGAGGATGTACGGCTCCATCCCGGCCGCCCAGTACGGCACCGGCGTGCAGGACCCGGCGCAGCAATACGCCGCCTCCTACGGCCCGGAGATGATCGAGCTGCAATTTTACAACGGCCGGTTCCGGCAGATGTGGTACTATAACGCCACCCAGACGGTGACCACTGTCAACGAGAACGTGGAGCTGATCCCCTTTTCTCGGGCGCTGGAAACGGCGGAGGAACAGATGAAAATGATCCCCCGGGAGTGGGTCTCCTTCGAGGGGGCGGACGTGCGCGTCACGGCGGACCGGGCGGAGCTGAGCCTGGCCTGCGTGCCCATGAAGGACAGCGCCACGGATTTCTATCTGGTCCCCGCCTATGCCTTTTTCGGCACGGCCGCCGCATACGACGAAGACGGCCGGCAGGTGATGAGCCAATATCTCGGCCCGGACGGGCAGGTGGTGCAGGAGGAGCCCGCCCAGGAGACCGTATTTCTGGCGGCGGTCAACGCCGTGGACGGCAGCGTGATCTACGGGCCCGGGCTGGGCTGAGGGGCGCCGCCTTTCGGGGGCGGGCAAAAATAAGAAAGAATTAACATTTCCCCGCCCGCCCCCGCTTTTCCTGTCCCGGCCGGTTTTGGTATAATCAGAGCGACAGTGCTTTTGAGGAGGTGCGGTATGAACAACCGGATCCTGATCGTAGAGGACGACGAGAGCATCGCCAGCGCGGTGGCTCTGAACCTGCAGGTGGCGGGATACGACTGCGCCGTGTTCGACGACGGGCGCAGGGCGCTGCAGGCGCTGGAAACGGACCACGCCTATGATCTGGCCCTGCTGGACATCATGCTCCCCGGCGTGGACGGGTTCGAGCTGTTCGGCCACATGCAGCGGTACAACATCCCCGTGATCTATATGACCGCCAAGACCGATTCCGCTTCGGAGATCAAGGGCCTGCGGGACGGGGCGGAGGACTATATCGTCAAGCCCTTCGACGTGCTGACGCTCATGGTGCGCATGGAGAAGGTGCTGCGGCGGACCGGGCGGCTGAACACCGTGTACCGGGTCCGGGACATCGAGCTCAACAGCGAGACCCGGACCGTGACGAAGGGCGGCAGGCCCGTGTACCTGCAGCCCATGGAGTTCGACGTTCTGCTGCTCCTGCTGCGGTACAAGAACATGACGGTCACCCGGGAGCAGCTGATGGAGGAGGTCTGGGGATACGACTATGTGGGAGAAACCCGGGTGCTGGACATAAAGATCTTCAGTCTGCGCAAGAAGCTGGATCTGGGCGACGCCATCCGGACGCTGCCCAAGCTGGGGTACAGATTGGAGGACCGCTGAGATGAAGCTGTGGCAGAAGGCGGCCTCGGCCTGCGCGGGGGTGCTGGCGGCGGTGGTGGCCGTGTGCTCCGGCGCTATGCTCCTGTACGCCCGGCACACCATCCTGGATATGTCCCGGGAGCAGGTCCGGACCAAGCAGCGGGATCTGGCGGTGTCCTTTTCGGAAATGGCGGGCTACTACCTGCGGGACACGGACTCTGACGCGGTGCGGGACTCGCTGGTGAATTACTGCTTTGCCCGCTTTGCCGACAACACCGCCGTGCTGATGCGGCGGGACCAGACCCTGAGCTCCGCGCTGGACATCGACCCGTCGGACTGGCTGGCTCCCCGGGCGGACCCGGTCCCGGTCCCGGAGCCCTGGGGCGGGGCCTACCGGGACCAGACGTTTTTCGAGGGCAAGATCCGGGACCGGGACGTGCTCATGGCCGCCAGCGAGGTCGTCGTCCGCCAGGAGGCTTACGCCGTCTATGTGGTGGAGGATGTGATGGACATCCACCGCAGCCTGACGGTGATGGCGCTGATCTTTCTCGGCGTGAGCCTGGCGGGCGTGGCGCTGGGGGCGGGGGCGGTGACGCTTCTCATGCGCCGGGGCGCCAGGCCCCTGGCGGCGCTGTCCGGCGCGGCCCGGCGGATCGCCGGCGGGGAGTATGACATCCGGGCCGATGTGGACACGGCCGACGAGATCGGCGCTCTGGCGGCGGATTTCAATACCATGGCCCAGGCCGTCCAGGACCATGTGGCGGAGCTGTCTGAAACCGCCCAGCGGCAGCGGCTGTTCATCGGCGGCGTGACCCACGAGTTCAAGACCCCCCTCACCGCCATCCTGCTCCACACCCGGCTGCTGCAAAAGGTCAATATGACCGAGGACGAGCGGCGTCAGTCCCTGGCCCACATCGAGCGGCAGTGCACCTGGCTGGAGCGGCTGACACAAAAGCTGCTCAAGACCGTTGCCCTGAAACAGCAGATCGCCAAAAAGCAGGTCCCGGTCCGGGAACTGATCGACCGGGTCCGGGCCAGTACCCAGCAGCTGCTGGCCAGCCGGAACGTGGCGCTGGAAACGGCCTGCGACGGCGGGACCGTTTTTGTGGACGAGGACCTGATGCAGTCGCTGCTGGTCAATCTGGTGGACAACGCCAGCAAGGCGTACGACCCCGGCGGCGGGGAGGGCAGGGTGTGGCTCACGGCCTGCGACAACGTCCTGGAGGTCTGCGACGCCGGGCGGGGCATCCCGGCGGAGGCCCTTGGCCGCATTTTCGAGCCGTTTTATATGGTGGACAAGTCCCGGAGCAAGAAAAACGGCGGCAGCGGCCTGGGCCTGGCGCTGGCCAAGCAGATCGCCGACGCCCACGGCGCCCGCCTGGAGGTATACAGCGCGCCGGGCAAGGGCACCGCCGTGCAGGTCTTCCTGCAATAAAAAGAAAAAAATAAGAACCAGTTGATAGTTTTTCTCCCGCCCTCTCCCCATAATGGGTGTATCACCGAAACGGAGGAGATGCTATGAAAAGAGCAGCGGCCATGGTCCTGTCGCTGATGATGGCTCTGGCGGTATGCGGCTGCCAGCAGACCCCGGAGGGGCCCATCGTGGTGGGCAAGAGCAGCGACGATCTCATCGAAAAGGCGGCCGGCCAGACCGGCGGCGCACTGGCGGAGCGGGTGGACGCGCCGGACCGGTATGAGAGCGCGTTTTCCAGCGAGGACGGAAAGCTGCGGGTGAGCGTCGACGCGGCCGTTTCCGTGCCGGAGGCGGAGAAGGTCCCCGTCTACCGGGTGGAGGACGGGACCATCACCCAGGAGCAGGCAGACGCCCTCCGGGAGGGGCTGGTCCGCACCACGCTGTACGACCCCGACCAGCCGAAGACCAAGGACGAGATCGAGGCGGAGCTGCTGGAGGCAAAGCAGAAGCTGGCCGAGGGACCGTCGGAGGCGGACGCGAACACGTCCTACACTATCAACGGCCAGGAGGTCACCTGGGAGGAACATATGCAATTTCTGATAGACGTGTTCACGACCGAATATGAGTCCGCCCCGGCGGATCCGGAAAAAACGCCCATCTCCGGCCAGTTCCAGGAGGAACAGGCATACGATAGGGTGATCTACAAGATCGCCGGTGAGGGCGAATCGGAGGAATACGGCTATGAGGGTATCCAGATCGTACAGGATCAGCCGGGTGTGGTGGGCATCACCATGGCCCAATATTCGCGGACGGAAAACTTTTCCCAGAACTATATGCCCCGGCAGGAAGTGGAGCTGTCTTACCCCGATCAGGACCTGTCCGCCGTGCCGGAGCCTCATCTCACCGCGGAGGAAGCCCAAGCCCAGGCGGACGCGGTGGTACAAGCGCTGGACATACCTTACATGACCTGTTACTCCGTGAGTCTGTTGTACTGCGCAGGAGGCTACCGCATGGGCGGCCTCAGAAACGAGGACGTTCCGCCCCGGTGCTGCTGGGCGGTGCGGTATACCCGATCCATCGGCGGCGTGCCCGTCACCTATGTGAACAACAGCGTGGGCTTCATGATGGGCGGGCCGTTTGAGAGACAGTGGGAGAACGAGAGCCTGGCGCTGTATGTCAATGACAGCGGCATCGTGGATATGGTCTGGGAGGGTCCCTGTGAGCTGGAGGGCGCGGTGACAGAAGACGCGGCCCTGCTGTGTTTTGACGACATCATGGATATTTTTGAAAAGATGTATGTAGTCCAAAATGACGGACTTAACGAGGATGACACCATCACAGACATTCGCCTGGGTTATGTCCGTATCCGGCAGCAGGACGTGAGCGACAGCGGCCTTCTGGTCCCGGCCTGGGACTTCTTCGGGACGGTCACCAACGAGGAAGGCGTTACCTATGATGACCCGGACCGGAGCCTGCTGACCATCAACGCCGTAGACGGCACCATCATCGACCGGAGCCTGGGCTACTGAGAGGGGGAGCGCGGTGAAGAGAACTTTCGCGGCCCTGCTAGCCCTGACGATGCTCCTGGCCGCCGGCTGCCAGACCACGCCGGAAGCGCCCATCGTGGTGGGCAAGAGCAACGACGCCCTGATCGAAAAAGCCGAGAGCGGACAGCCCGGCCGGGGAGCGCTGGCGGAGCGGGTGGACGCGCCGGAGGTATACCACGGCGGCGTTTCCAGCGGGAGCGGGGAGGTGCGGGTGACCATCGACGCGGCCGTTACGGTGCCGGAGGCGGAGGCGGCGCCCATCCTCCGCGTGACCGACGGGACCATCACCCAGGCCCAGGCGGACGTGCTGATGCAGGCGCTCGTCCACACGCCCCTGCATGATCCCTACGAACGCTCAAAGGACGAGATCATGGAGCAGATCCTGGAATACAAGCAGATGCTGGCCGAGGGGCCCTCGGAGGAAGACGAGGGCATGAATTACTTCGATGAAAACGGAAATGAGCACACTTGGGAGGAGTGGATGCAGCAGGCCATCGACCGGCTCCAGGAGCAGTACAACGCCGCCCCGGAGATGGATGCCATCGCCCCCATATCCGGCCAGTTCACAGAGAAGGACGGGGTGCGCCTCATTGAGGGCGTCGGCTATTCCGAGGGATACGGCTATGAATCGTTCCAGGTAGGGGATCTCGCGGGCCTTGGCGCCGACCGCGCGCTCTACGACCGAAACAGCGCCGGCAACGAGGACTATATCCTCCTTGGCCCCCTCTACATCCAATATGCGGACGCAGCGGGCCGGGAGCTGTCCGGGCTGACCATCTCCGCCGACGACGCTCGGACACTGACCGACCCGTTGGTGGAGAAGCTGGGCATCGAAAATATGGCCTTTTACGCCGCCTGGAAGGGATATAAGGCGGGAAACGAGCGGTGGCCGGAGCGGGACTTCTGGGTCGTGCTGTATACCCGCAGCTTCGGCGGCCTTCCCATCACCTACACCTCCGCCACCGGCGATATGATGACGGACGCCACGGTGTATAACGAACCCTGGCGCTATGAGACCCTGGCCTTTTTCGTGGACGACAGCGGCGTCGTGGGGATGCACTGGGAGGCCCCCTATACCATCGGGGACACCGTGACGGCAGACGCCGCCCTGCTGGGCTTTGAGGACGTGATGGCGATCTTCGGGAAGATGTACCTGGTCAACAACGACGGCCTGAAACAGACGGTCAGCGTAAATGAGATCCGCCTTGGCTATACCCGCATCGCGGAGCAGGACAGGAATGGCTCCGGCCTGCTGGTGCCCGCATGGGATTTCTTTGGCACGGTCACGGACGAAAACGGGAACACGAAGAACGATCCCTACGCCAGCCTCCTGACGGTCAACGCCATCGACGGCAGTATTATCGACCGGGGAATGGGCTACTGAGCGCAAATCAGATAGACGTCCCTCCTTGTGAGGCTCTTTGCGGACGGCTGCGCCGGCGAATTAAGAAGTTCTTAAAGTAAATTAAGAAAGTCTTAAGAGAAATGATGCCGGACTGATGCAGCCGGGAGCTATCATGCTCTGGAAACCGGAGAGAAAAACTCATAAGGAGGGACAAATATGAAAAAACGCATCGCGGCCGCCCTGGCGGCCCTCACGCTCCTGCTCAGCGGCTGCCAGGCCACGCCGGAGGAGGGGATCATTGCCAGCAAGAATGACGGCGCTTTTGAGTCGGCGCTGGAAAACAGCCCGGCGGCGGAGAGCGCCGGCGGACAGCAGACCGCCCCCGCCGCGGAGCCGGTGGTCTATGAGGACAGCTTCGACGGGGAGCAGGGGAGCGGCGGCGTCAAATTCCACGTGAGATTGGAAGAGCCTGCCGTCCCCGGTCCCATACCGGTGCTGCGGGTCCGGCCGCTGGAGCTGGACGGGGAGCTGGTCCACAAGGTGGCCCAGGCCCTTTTTGGCGACGCGCCGGTCACCGAGTACACCGGCCAGATGACCCGGGCGGAGCTGGAAGAGGCTCTGCTGGCGGAAAAACAGCGGTACGCCGACTGGCAGTTTCGGATCGAGCAGGACCCCACCCTGGACGCGGATGACCGGGACTATGTGCGGCAGAGCTTTGAAGAGCGCATCGCCCGCCTGGAGCAGCAATGCGTAGCCGCCCCGGAGGCCATCGAGCCCAAGACCATGGACTGGCAGTTCCATGAGGAGAGCTATTATCCCAACTACTACGGCCTGGAGGAGACCGGCCGCCAGCTCATCATGGGCCTGGGCCAGTATAACGGCGATACCTATGAGCTGGATGCCTTCAAACGGCTGGGGGACGATTACAAGGTCCAGAGGCTGTCGTTCTATCCCTATGTGCCGGAGGTCATGGCGGACGATCTGTCCGTGTCCCAGGAGCAGGCCGAGCCGCCCCAGGTGGACATGGAGGCCGCCCGGGCCAAGGCGCTGGAGGTGGCGAACAGCTTAGGGGTGGGCGAGTATGCCGTGGTGCCGGACATCGCCATGGAGGCCGCCAAGGACAACGTGGGCTTTGGCCCCAACACCGTGTGGCTGACGCCGGTATACGGCGGCGTGCCCCTGACGTACCACTTTGGCGGCGACAACGTGGCCACCAAGACCAGCGACGCCTACGCCACCACTTATGGCTACGAGAAGATGACCTTCGACTTCGACGAGGACGGCATGACCGGCTTCGGCTGGGAGAGCATGCACCAGGTGGTGGAGACCGTGAACGAGAACGTGCAGCTTTTGCCTTTCGCCGACGTCCTCTCCGCCGCCGAGAACCAGATGCGGATCATGGATATGGAGCGCAAGGGGCTGCTGTCACAGGGCGCCGTTTTGTCCATAGAGGTGACGGACGTGACCCTGGGCATGAGCCGCATCCGGATGAAGGACAGCGCCACGGACTATTACATGACCCCCACCTACACCTTCTACGGCACCGCCACCTACTGCGACAAGGACGGCGAGCCTATCCGGTTCCCCGTCTACGACGAGGCGGGCAACGATACCGGCCAGACCACGACCTTTGCCCAGGTCACGGAGCTGGCGGTGATCAACGCCGTGGATGGTACCGCCATCGACGTGTGGAAGGGGTACTGAGAGGCAAGCAAAAGGAGGGCGGCATGAAACACGCCATCAGGACCGGCATCCGGCAGAGCGTATGCTCCGCCCGCTTCTGGCTGGGCGCG
>CANQUE010000040.1 GCA_947626905.1 uncultured Oscillospiraceae bacterium | reverse complement strand
TTTGCTTACATTGTTTAATTTACAAGGTACACCACGCTCGCGGTCCCCCGCGAGGCGCTTTGCTAATATACCAGACCAAACGGGCGTTGTCAACACTTTTTTTCGGTTTTGGGAAAAATTTTTTTACATGAAAAATCGCCCCTCGGGAAAGCTATCTGCATGTTGAAGTCACACCCAAAATACCCACAAGATGTAGGCTTTCATCCGGCGGCAGATCCGGTCTATCCCTGTCCCGTCAGCCCGGAAAACACCCAGGAGATCTTCGCCGGCTGCGAGGACTTTGAGAGCCGCCGCGTCCGGGCCGGGGGGACGGGACCGGAGGTGTTCGCCTGCTGGCTGGACGGGGTGGTCTCCGGCTCGGATGTGGCCGATCAGGTGCTCCGGCCCTTCACGGACCCAGCCCGATTCGGCGGCGTGATGGAGGCGGAGGAGGCGGCCGCCCGGCTGGCGGCGGGGGGCGTATACGGTCCGTCCATGAAGCGGCAGGACACCATGGACGGGCTGGTGGACGCCCTTACTTACGGCCACTGCGCACTGGTGTTTCCCGGCACGGCGTATGTGTTCCAGGTGAAGACCAGCCAGCACCGCGCCGTTCAGGAGCCCACGGTGGAAAAGTCCGTCAAGGGCGGCAAGGACGCCTTCGTGGAGGTGCTGCGGGTGAACACGGGGCTGGTCCGCTCCCGGCTGCACACCCCCAAATTGAAGCTCTCTCAGACCACGGTGGGGCGCAAAAGCCATTCTCTGGCGGCGGTGATGTGGCTGGAGGGCGTGGCGGACCCGGAGATCCCCCGCCAAATGCTCCGGCGGCTGGAGGACTTGGACGCGGAGGGGACCGTTATGCCCGACGTCCTGGACAGCGCCCTGTGCGACGCGCCCCGCTCTCCCTTCCCGCAGCTCATCCACACCGAGCGGCCGGACAAGCTGGCCGGCCTGCTGATGCAGGGCCGGGTGGGGGTGATCGTGGAGGGCATCCCCGTGGCCTTCGCGGCCCCAGCCTTTTTTGGCGAGTTTTTGAAGACCACCGAGGACGAATCCCAGCATTTTCTGGCCGCGTCCGCCGTTCGGTCTCTGCGGTGGATAAGCCTGATCATGACCCTGCTGCTGCCGGCGTTTTATGTGGCGGTGGCCACCTATCACCCGGAGATGCTCCCCACCACGCTGCTGCTGTCGGTGATCGAGTCCAAGCAGTCCGTGCCCTTTTCCACGGCGGTGGAGATCCTGGGTCTGCTGGTCTCCTTCGAGCTGCTGCAGGAGGCGGGGCTGCGCCTGCCCAACCCGGTGGGCCAGACCGTGAGCATCATCGGCGCGCTGATCGTGGGCCAGTCGGCGGTGGAGGCCAAGGTGGTCAGCCCCATCGCCGTGATCGTCGTGGCCCTGGCGGGCATCGCGGGCTATACCATGCCCAGCCAGGATATGGGGGCCGCGCTGCGCATCTGCCGGTTCCTCCTGGTGCTGGCGGCCACGGCGGCGGGGATGTTCGGCATCATCATGGGGTCGATCGCGCTGCTGTGGCACCTGTGCTCCCTGGAGAGCTACGGCCGGGCCTATATGTCCCCGCTGGCAGGCGGACGGGCGGGAGATTCCAACGGCGTGTTTGTCCGCCGCCCGCCCTGGCGAGACCTGTACCGGGACCCCTCCTTCAACGGCGGGGATGTGAGGAAGCGTAAATGAAGCGGGCCGTAATAATATTATATGTATCCGCGCTGCTTCTGACCGGGGGATGCGCCTCCGGGCTGAAGTCGGACCGGCATGACGTCGAGCGGCTGCTGCTGATCCAGACCATGGGCCTGGACAGCCGCGACGGGGCCGTCGAGATGAGCGTATCCTCCGGTCTGGGGCCGGAGGACCGGCCCTCTCTGGTGATGTCCGCCCCGGCCTCCGGCATCGAAGACGCCATCGCCCGGCTGCAGAATTATTCCCCTGAAAACCAGCTGTTCTATGCCCATGTCCAGTACCTGCTCCTGGGGGAGCAGGCCGCCCGGGAGGCGCTGCAAAATGTGATCGACTGGGTGGACCGGAGCCCTACCCTGCGGATGGACACCGATATGCTCGTCGTGAAAGGACGCGCTAAGGACGCGGTGGTGGATACCTCGGAGCAGGCCACCGATATCACCCAGCGGCTGGCCTCCATGGACCGGCAGGCCCGGTCCATGGGCTGGACCATATACAGCCTGCGGGAGGTGGCCGCGGCGCTGGCGGAGGGCAACGGCGCGCTGTGCCTGGCCATCGAGACCGTTCCCTCCGACGGCCGGGTATTCACCGAGGACAAGCAGTCCGGCGCGGTGGTGCCCGCCGGATACGCCCTGTTGGGGCAACAGGGGCTGGTGGGCTTTCTCGATCCGGAGCAGGCCCTGGGCGCGGAGATCCTCGCCGGCGATCCCGCCGGCCTGCTCATCACCGTGTCGGGATGCACCATGGAGATCCTGGGATCTTCCGCCCGGATCGGCGGCTCCTTCGGCCCGGACGGCGCCCCGGCGGGGATCGACATACAGTGCCGGCTCCAAGCGGGGGTGCTGGAAAAGGCCGCCGGCCCGGAACTGGCCCCGGAGGAACTGGACCAGGCGTTGTCGGACGCGGCGGCGGCCTGGGTCCGGGAGGCGGTGGCCCAGGCCCAGGCTTTGGGCTGCGACGCGCTGGGCCTGCGGCAGGCGGTCCTGGACACCGAAAAGGCCATGGCCGCCTGGGGCGGCCAGTGGCAGGAGCGGTTCCCCTCCCTTCCCGTAAACGTTTCCGTGCAGGGACAGGTGGAGCGCAGCTATGACCTGGCGGAATAGACCGGCGGCGCATTTCGCGGGATCACGAGGCGAGAGATGGACGGAGATCGTATCACAAGAAAACAGTTTTCCGCGGCGATCCTGGTGTCGCTGCTCAGTCCGCTGCTGCGGCTGCTCCCCCAGACGGCGCTGGGCCTGGCCGGGCGTATGGCATGGCTGGGCGCGCTGCCGGCGCTGGCGCCGGTAGCGGTGCTGGGCCTGGTCCTGGCCTCTTTCCGGGCGTACATGCGGCCGGGGGAGGGCATGGGCGGATTGCTGCTGCGCTGGCTCGGCCCGGCGGCGGGACGGATGGTCCTGTGCCTGTTCGCGGGCTGGTTCCTCTTTTACGGGGGCTTCATCCTCCGCAGCGGCGCGGAGCGGCTGGTATCCACCATCTATCCCAGCAGCGGTCCGCTTTTATTCCTTCTGGTGACGGCGGGGATGTGTCTGGCGGTGAGCCTGGGCACCCTGCGCGCCGCCGCCCGGATGGCGGTGATCCTGCGGGCGGTGCTGCTGGGCGCGCTGGCGGCGGTGCTCGTCTTTTCTCTGCCCAATATGGACGCCTCCCGGCTGGGCCCGCTGGGATGGAGCGCGCTGCCGCAGGCCATACCCGGGGCGCTTCCCTTCGCGTCGGTCTGCGCCGTGGCGGGGTGTTTTTCTTTTTTGACCGGCTACGTGCAGCCGCCAAAAAACCGCCGCTGGCTGCTGGGCACGGTCCTTTTGCTGCTGGGGCTGGGGGGCGCGCTGTGCCTGGCGGTGGAGTGTGTCTTCGGCCCGGCGCTGGCCGCGACGCTGACGTATCCGTTTTTTGTGATGATCCGCAGCATCTCCCTGTTGGATCTGGTCCCCCGGATCGAGGCGGTGGTCATCGCCGTGTGGGTGGGGACGGATTTTCTGCTGTGCACCATGCTGCTGCGCTGCGCCCACGAGGCCCTGCGGCCGGTCTTCGGCTGTCCTCCGCCGGACGGCCAGCCCATGGGCGCCCTGGCGGGGGGACGGTGGCTGCAATGGCTGGAGGCCGGCGCGGTGCTGGGGTGCGGACTGCTGTTCGATCTGCCGCCCTGGGAGCTGCGGCTGTGGTCGGACCGGTATATCCCCCTCATGAGCGACTGCGTGCTCTACGGCGGATTTCTCCTGCTGTGGCTGGTGACCCTGCCCAAGCGGAAAACGGGGCGCTGACCGGCCGCCGCCTGGACCGGGCAAAATGAAAAGCAAGGGGACGGACCCCTTGCTTTTTTATTGCTCCGCCGTGGCGGCATAGTCCCGGATGAAGGAGCGGGCCTCCTCCAGGATGCGGCGGCGGGACGCCAGGCGCAGGCCCACCGCGGGCTTTCCCCCGGCCTCCACCTTTACCCGGCCCTTCCAGGCGGGCTGGGCGTACAGGGCGCTGACGCGGGCAAAATCGAAATGGGCAAAGGTGAAGCGGACGAGGCCGCCTTTCTGGGAAATATCGGAGATCCCCTGGGCCGAGGCCTCTCCCCGCAGGAGGGCCACCTGGATCAGCGTGTTCACGCTGGGCGGCGGGTCTCCGAACCGGTCGCACAGCTCGTCGGTGATATCGTCCGCCTCCGATTCCGTTCGGATCAGGGCGATGCGCCGGTAAATATCCATCCTCTGGGCGGCGCTGCGCACGTAATTTTCCGGAATATTTGCGTTGACCGCCAGGTCCGCGGAGCACTCCGCCCGCACGGGAAGCGGCTCTCCCTTTTCCTCCAGCACCGCCTCCTCCAGCAGCTTCAGATACATGTCATATCCCACGTCGATCATGTGGCCGGACTGCTCCGCGCCCAGAAGATTGCCCGCGCCCCGGATCTCCAGGTCCCGCATGGCGATGCGGAAGCCGGAGTTGAATTCCGCAAATTCCCGGATGGCCTCCAGCCGTTTTTCCGCGATCTCCGTCAGGACCTTGTCCTTTCGGTAGGTCAGATAAGCGCAGGCCCGCCGGGCGCTGCGGCCCACCCGGCCCCGGATCTGATGCAGCTGGGCCAGGCCCATTTTATCCGCGTCCTCGATGATCAGCGTGTTCACATTGGGGATGTCTATGCCGGTCTCGATGATGGTGGTGCACACCAGCACCTGGGTCTGGCCCTGGGTGACCTTCTCCATCACGGCGGACAGCTCGGCCTCGTTCATCCGCCCGTGGGCCACATCCACCGCCGTATCCGGCAGCAGCTCCAGGATCCGGGCGGCGGTGCGCTCGATGTTGTCGATGCGGTTATGCAGATAATACACCTGCCCGCCTCGGGCCACCTCCCGGCGGATGGCGTCGGCCACCACGCCCCAGTCGTGCTCCATCACGTAGGTCTGTACCGGCAGGCGGTCCCGAGGCGGCTCCTCCAGCGTGGACATGTCCCGGATGCCGGACAGGGCCATGTTCAGCGTTCGGGGAATGGGCGTGGCGGAGAGGGTCAGCACGTCCACCTGCTTGGCCATCTCCTTGATATGCTCCTTGTGCCCCACGCCAAAGCGCTGTTCTTCGTCCACCACCAGCAGGCCCAGGCGCTTGAAGCGCACATCCTTTTGCAGCAGCCTATGGGTGCCGATCACGATGTCGCAGCTGCCGTCCGCCATGGCCGCCAGCGTCTTGCGGTTTTGGGTGGGCGTGCCGAAACGGGAGAGGATGGCGATGTTCACCGGGAAGCCAAAAAACCGGCTCACCGCCGTCTGGTAATGCTGCTGGGCCAGGACGGTGGTGGGCACCAGGATGGCCGCCTGCATCCCATCCAGCACACATTTCATCACCGCCCGCAGAGCTACCTCCGTCTTCCCGTAGCCCACGTCGCCGCACAGCAGCCGGTCCATGGGAACCGGCCTTTCCATATCCCGCTTTACCTCTTCCACACACCGGAGCTGGTCGTCCGTTTCCGTGTACTCGAAGGCGTCTTCAAATTCTCTCTGCCAGGTGGAATCGGGAGAAAAGGCGTGGCCCTGGCTCTTTTGCCGGGCGGCATACAGCTTGATCAGCTCCCCCGCCATGGCCTTGGCGGAGGCCTTAGCCCGGCTCCGGGCCCGGTTCCAGTCGCTGCCGCCCAGCTTGGACAGTTTTACCGGGGCGTCCTCGCCGGCGCCGATGTACTTCGTCACCAGATCCAGCTGGGTGGCCGGGACATACAGGCTGTCCGTCCCGGCGTAGCAGATCTTCACATAGTCCTTTTCCACCCCATCCACGGGCATTTTGAAGATCCCGGCGAACCGGCCGATGCCGTGGGTCTCGTGGACCACCAGATCCCCCACGGACAGATCTTCATAGGACCCCAGCCGGGCCCCCGCGGGCAAGGCCCGCTTCCGCCGGGCCGGGCGCAGGCCGCTCTTGGCGATCTGCGTATCCGCCAGCACCGCCAGCTTGACGCCGGGATACTCCAGGCCCGCCGACAGGCTCCCCACCGCCACGGCGCATGTGCCGGGCTGAGGCAGCGCTTCCAGCGCCAGATCCAGACTCACCCGGCGGACGCCCTTTTCCGTCAGGATCTCCGCCAAAGCCCGGGCCCGCCGCTCGTCCCCGGCCAGGATCACGCATCGGTAATCCTCCTGCAGCCAGTGGCGCACGTCCTCCGCCGCCTGCTGGCCGCTGCCGGCATAGGAGGGCAGCTGTTTGGCGGAAATGCTCATAGTGGTCCGTGGCTCCAGGGGGTACCGGCCCACCGTGAAGGCGTCCGCCATCACCACCGGCCAATCCGCCAGGGTTTCCGCCACCGGCTCCCAATTTTTATAAAACTGCGCCTCCCGGCCCAGGAGCGTGCCCCCCTCGATGAGCAGCCGTAGATCCTCGTTGGCCTGTTTGAGGAAATCTCTGGCCCGCTGGGCGCACTTTCCCGGCTGATCCAGCACCACCAGCGCGTCCGGCGCGATGTAATCCATCGCCGTGGTGAACTGGGGATAGATCAGGTTCATATACCGGTCCGCGGCGGTGAACTCCGTCCGGTTCTCCAGGGCCTCCCGATCCGCCGCCAGCGTCTGGCGCAGCTTTTCCGCGTCAAAACGGACCGCCCCCCGGTTTATCCTCTCCCGCAGTTTTTCCAGGGCGTTGATCAGCGCCTGGCGGCCCCCCTCCATCAGCGAGGGCAGGGTCTCTGCCGCCGGGAGCACCCGCAGCGCGCCCATCTTTCCCGTCCGCCGCTGGCTGGACGGGTCGAAAGCGTGGATCTGATCCACCTCATCCCCCCAGAATTCCAGCCGGGCGGGCGCTTCCTCTCCGGCGGACCAAAGGTCCATGATCCCGCCCCGCCGGGAGAATTGCCCGGGGCCTTCCACCTGCTCCGCCGGGCGGTATCCGGCCCGGACAAGACTGTCCGCCAGATCGTCCGGGGCCAGCGTCTGGCCCCTCTTCACCGAAAACGCGGCGCGGGCCATCACCGCCGGGGGGATCGTCCGGCAGAGAAGGGCGGCCGCCGTCATGACCACCGCCGGCGGCGTTTCCGATGCAAGCGCGTCAAAGGCCCGCAGGCGGCGCTGTTCCGTTTGCCGGGAAACGCCCTCGGAGGCGTAAAACGTATACTCTCTGCTCACCACCGTGACCACCGGCCGGCCCAAAAAGGACCGAAGGTCCGCGGCCATGGCCTCGGCGGAGGCGTCGTCCGCCGTGACGACACACAGCGGCCGGCCGCATTTTTCCGCCATCGCCGCCGCCAAATGGGCCCGGTGGACCGGCCCCAATCCGGAGACCAGGGCAGGCAAAGTACCCCCCTCGACACAGTCGGGGAGGGGGGTGATGGGCTTATTTTCCAGTATGGACAGGGTCAAAGCTCTCACGGTATATACCTCATAGGCGTATTTTAACCCTCCCGGCGGCCGCTTTCAAGGGTTTCCTGGAAAATATGATCTTTCGCCGGTATTTTTCTGTTGTATCGCGGCCAGAATAGTGTTATAATAAGACGATACATATTAATTATTATTAGAACCATCTTTTATCAACAAAAAGGCGGACAGGGATATGGATTCCTTACAGGACATCTGGCAAAGCGTTATGCAGAAGCTGGAGGGCGAGCTCACGCCCACGGCGATCAATACATGGTTTGCCGACTGCCGACCGGTGGAGCTGGAAGCCAACCGGATCGTGCTGCAAGCATCCTCCGATTTCAAGCGCAACATCATCTCGCAGCGGTTCGGGGACATTATCCGCCAGGCCATGAGCGACCTTTTTTCCTGTGATTTCGATCTACTGGTATTGACCGCGGAGGAGATGGAGGATTACCAAAAGCCCGCTCCGGACGACGATCTGCCCGAGGCGGCGGCCTATACCTTCGATCGCTTCATCGTAGGCCAATCCAACAAGTTCGCCCACGCCGCGGCCATCGCCGTTTCAGACAATCCCGGAAAGGTATACAATCCCCTTTTCCTTTACGGCAACTCCGGTCTGGGAAAGACCCACTTGCTGCTGGCCATCGGCCACGCCATCCGGGAAAAGGATCCCTCCGTAAAGATCGGCTATGTAAAAGGGGACGAATTCACCAACCAGATGATCACCTCCATCCGGGAACAGACCCAGGAGGATTTCCGGAAAAAATACCGGAACGTGGACCTGTTTCTGGTGGACGATATCCAATTCATCGCCGGAAAATTGGGCGTACAGGAGGAATTTTTCCACACCTTCAACGACATTTACGAGGCCGGCCACCAGATCGTCATCACCTCGGACCGCCCTCCGCTGGACATGGTGAAGCTGGAAGACCGCCTGCGCACCCGCTTTGAAGGGGGCCTCATGGCGGACATCCAGCCCCCTGATCTGGAAACACGCATGGCCATCATCCGCAACAAATCTCTGGGCGTGGGGCTTCTTCTCACCGATGAGATCGTGGAATACATAGCCGCCAACATCACCGCCAACATCCGTCAGATCGAGGGCGTGGTCCACCGGCTCACCGCCTATCGGGACATGCTGGACGACACCATCACCATCTCCAGCGTGAAACGGGCCATCAAGGACGTGATCCGTACCGGGATCTTCATCCCCACCCCGGAGGCCATCATCGCGGAAACGAGCCGCTATTACGGCATATCGGAGGAGGATATCCGGGGCCAGCGGCGCAGCAAAAACACGGCCATGGCCCGGCAGACCGCCATGTACCTCATCCGGAGCCTGACGAATCTCTCCCTGGTGGACATAGGCGAACAGTTTGAAAACCGGAACCACTCCACGGTCCTGTCCTCTATCCGAAAAGTGGAGGACCTGATCAAGTCCGATCCGGAGACCGCCGCCGCCATCCGGGACATCACTTCCAACCTGAACGCCCGCAACCAGTAAGTTTTGAACATTTTCCTGTTCAAAGAGCGATATTTTCTGTTGAGAATTTTTTCTTTGGCTTTTTTGAAAATCATCTGTTTATAACCCTTTTCTTTTTCAACATCCTTCTCCACAGAAAAAATCCCGTTCTTTTAGGCTTTTTCTTTGTTTTCCACATCTTTTTTTCCTACTACTACAACGACTGAATATATTCTATCTATCTTTCTATTGGGAGGAGAAACATGAAATTTTCCTGTGACAAGACATCCCTGCAGGCAGCTGTGGTCACGGCGGGCCGCTGCGCCGCGGCGAAAAGTCCCATCCCCGCGCTGGAGGGTCTGCTGATCCAGGCCGGCTCCGACGTGAAGGTGACTGGATACGATCTGAAAAAAGGCATATATACCAGCATACCCGCGGATGTGGCGGAGCCCGGGTCCATCATACTGGGCGCCAGGTTTCTGAACGACATCGTGAGGAGCCTTCCGGTGGGGACGGTGACGATGTCTGTGGAAGAGGGGCTGAACACCCGCATCGTATGCGGGGGATCGGATTTTACCACCGTGGCCGCGGACAGCGAGGATTATCCGGAACTGCCCACCGTGGATCGGGAGAGGAGTATCTCCGTCCCGCAGAACATACTCAGCCGTATGATTCGGCAGACCGTCTTTTCCGTCAGCGACAACGAGAGCCGCCCTGTCTATACCGGCGAGCTTTTCGAGGTAAAGGGAGATGTGCTCACCATGGTGGCGGTAGACGGTTACCGTCTGGCGCTGCGCCGGGAAACCGTAGAGGCCGGGGACGTGGAGGACTGCTCCTTCATCGTTCCGGGGGCGACGCTGAACGACCTGGAAAAGCTCTGCGGCGACACGGACGAGAAGGTCGCCATCACGGTGGGAGCGAAGCATATCTCCTTCTCGGTGGGGAGCACGGTGCTGGTCTCCCGGCGGCTGGAAGGAGAATTTTTGAATTACAACCGTTCCATCCCCTCGGAATTTTCCATAGAAGTAGAGGCGGACAAGGACGAACTGGTCCAGGCGGTGAGCCGGGTCTCCATCATCATCGACGAGCGGACGAAAAATCCTCTCCGGCTGCGGCTGGAGGATGGGAACATCGTCATTTACTGTAACACCGGTGTCAGCCAGGGGCGGGATCTGTGCCCCGTCCGGGGCGGGGAGAACGCCTCGCTGGAGATCGGATTCAATAACCGCTACCTTTTGGACGCGCTGAAGGCGGCGCCGGCGGATACGCTGAAGCTGTGTTTTAACAACGCCTCTTCTCCCTGTGTGGTAAAGCCCGCCGGCGGGGACGACAGCTTCTCCTACATGATCCTGCCCGTCCGTTTGAAGGCCGGCGCATGAAAGTCCAGCGCATAGCCCTGTCCGGCTTTCGCAATTATGAGGAAGAAGCGGTCCAGTTCGGGCCGGATGTGAACGTGATCTGCGGCCCCAACGCCCAGGGAAAGACCAATCTTCTGGAAGCGGTGTATCTGCTCACGGGGGCGCACAGCTTCCGCACCCGGTTCGACCGGGAGCTCATCGGCTTCGGCTGCGGCTGGGGCAGCGTGCTGGCGGACGTGGAGTCGGCGGGCCGGAGCCAGACGATCAAGCTGCTGTTCCGGCCGGGCCAGCGGCGGCAGGTGACGGTGAACGGAGCGAAAAAGACCTCTTCCTCCCTGGCGGGACTTATGACAGCGGTGCTGTTTTCCCCGGACGATCTCTATTTGATCAAAGAGGGCGCGGCGGCCCGGCGGCGGCTCATGGACAACGCCATCTGTCAGCTCCGGCCGGGATACGCCTCCCTTCTGGCGGACTACAACAAGCTATACGACAACAAGACCCGCATTTTGAAGGACTGGCGGGAAAAGCCCAGTCTTTTATCGGCCCTGGACGAATTTTCCGACGGCCTGGCCCGGTGCTCGGCCCGGATGATCCGTTACCGGGCCTCTTTTGTGGAAAGGCTGGCCGCGGCGGCATCCCCCATCCACCGGGACTTCTCCGGCGGAAAAGAGCAGCTGCAGCTGTCATACGACACGGTGAGCACGGTGACGGATACCAAGGCGCCGGCCGAAGAGATATACCGGCAGATCCTGGCCCACCAGCAGGCCCACCGGCAGGCGGAGCTGGACGCGGGGGCCTGTCTGACGGGCGTACACAAGGACGACATCCTCATCACCGTGGGGGGCGTATCCGCCCGCAGCTTTGCCTCCCAGGGTCAGGCCAGAACGGCGGCGCTGAGCATCAAGCTGGCGGAACGGGAGATATTCAAGGCGGAAACGGGAGAATATCCGGTCCTTCTTTTGGACGACGTGCTGTCGGAGCTGGACGCGGTACGGCAGGAATTCGTCCTCAACCGCATCGGCGGCGGCCAGACGCTGATCACCTGCTGCGAGGACGAGAACATCAGCCGCCGGACCGGCGGGAAGGTATTCACCGTCCGGGAGGGGCGGATCAAGTGAGAAGAAAAAGAGCCGTCTTTCTGGACGTTGGCGGCGCCGTTCTGGACGTGGAGCGGATCGTGGGGCTGTTCGATCTGGACAATACCTCCTGGTCCTATCTGACCCGGGGATTTCTCTCTCAGGCGGAGCGGAGCGGCAATGTGAAAAACACGGCGGAGGACCTTCCCCGGTCCTTCGTGCTGTGTACGGACGATACGGTCATTTTAACGCAGCCCACCACGGCCACCCTGGCCCGGAGGCTGGATCATCAGGAGAGGACATAATGGGAGAACTGAACGAAAAAGTAACGCAGGAATATGACGCTTCAAAGATCCAGGTCCTGGAGGGACTGGAAGCGGTGCGGATGCGCCCGGGCATGTACATCGGCTCCACTTCCGCTTCCGGCCTTCACCATCTGGTCTATGAGATCGTGGACAACGCCATCGACGAGGCGCTGGCTGGCTACTGCGACCACATCCAGGTGGTGATCAAGCCCGGCGACGTGATCGAGGTGACGGACAACGGCCGTGGCATCCCCGTGGATATCCAGGAGCAGACGGGAAAGCCCGCCCTGGAAGTGGTGTATACCGTGCTGCACGCCGGCGGCAAGTTCGGCGCGGGCGGCTATAAGGTCTCCGGCGGCCTGCACGGCGTGGGAGCCAGCGTGGTCAACGCCCTCAGCGACTGGCTGGAGGTGGACGTACACAAAAACGGCCAGATCTATCACATGGCCTTTTCCCGGGGCGACAAGACGGAGGATATGCGCGTCGTCGGCGTCACCGACCACACCGGCACGGTGGTCCGGTTCCATCCCGATCCGGAGATGTTCGACGATACGGTCTATGATTATGAGACGCTGCACGTGCGCATGCGGGAGCAGGCGTTTCTGAACGCGGGCCTGCGCATCTCCACGAAGGACGAACGCCCCGGCAAGGAGGCCTTCGACGAGATGTATTATGAGGGCGGCATCCGGGAATTCGTTTCCTTCATCAACCGCAACAAGACCCCGGTCCACAACGAGGTCATCTATATGCGGGGCGACCGCTCCGACTCCGTCGCCGAGGTGGCTCTGCAGTGGAACGACAGCTATAACGAGGCGCTGGTCTCCTTCGCCAACAACATCCACACCCCGGAGGGGGGCATGCATGAGACCGGCTTCAAGACGGCGCTGACCCGGGTGCTGAACGCCTACGGCCACAAGGCCAAGCTGCTCAAGGACGACGAGAGCCTGTCCGGCGAGGATGTGCGGGAGGGGCTCACGGCGGTGATCTCCGTCAAGCTCACCAACCCCCAATTCGAGGGACAGACCAAGGCCAAGCTGGGCAACTCCGAGATGCGCACCCTGGTGGACGGCGTGGTCAGCGACAAGCTGGAGCAGTTTTTGGAGGAAAACCCCGCCACCGGCAAGGCGGTGCTGGAAAAGGCCATGACCGCGTCCCGGGCCCGGGAGGCGGCCCGCAAGGCCCGGGAGAGCGTGCGGCGCAAGACCGGCCTGGAGTCCGGCCAGATGCCCGACAAGCTCCAGGACTGCAACGAGCGGGACCCGGCCCTGTGCGAGATCTACATCGTGGAGGGCGACTCCGCCGCCGGCAGCGCCATCGGCGGACGGGACAGCCGCTTCCAAGCCATATTGTCCATGTGGGGCAAGATGCTCAACGTGGAAAAGGCCCGGGCCGACAAGATCTATGGCAACGACAAGCTCTATCCCATGATCGTGGCGCTGGGCGCCGGCATCGGCCAGGAATTCAACATCGAAAAGCTGCGCTACCACAAGATCATCATCATGGCCGATGCGGACGTGGACGGCTCCCATATCCGGACTCTGCTGCTGACATTCTTCTTCCGCTATATGCGCCCGCTCATCGAAAACGGGTATGTCTATTCCGCCGTGCCGCCGCTGTTCAAGCTCACACGGGGCAAGACCGTGCGGGTGGCCTACTCCGAGGAGGAGCGGGACGTCATTTCCGCTGAGATGCGGGCCGATAACCCCAACGCCAAGGTGGAGATCAACCGCTTCAAGGGCCTGGGCGAGATGGACCCCCATGAGCTGTGGGAGACCACCATGGACCCGGAAAAGCGCACCCTGCGGCGCATCACCCTGGAGGACGCGGTGGCCGCCGACCAGATCTTCACCGTGCTCATGGGCGAAGAGGTGGAGCCCCGCAAGCAGTGGATCGAAGAAAACGCCAAATATGCCGTCAATCTGGATTACTGAGGAGGTGACGCACAGTGGCACATAACAGAGATTATAAGCCGGAGGACATCGCGTTCCCCGAGCAGCATATCGTGGAGAGCGAGCTGGTCAAGGAGATGCAGCAGAGCTACCGCGAGTACGCCATGAGCGTCATCGTGGGCCGGGCCCTGCCGGACGTGCGGGACGGACTGAAGCCCGTACACCGGCGTATCCTCTACTCCATGTATGAAACGGGCCTGACCAGCGACAAGCCCTTCAAAAAATCCGCCACCTGCGTGGGCGAAGTGCTGGGCCATTACCACCCCCACGGGGACGCGTCCGTATACGACGCCATGGTCCGCATGGCCCAGGACTTCTCCCTGCGCTATCCCCTGGTGGACGGCCACGGCAACTTCGGCGACGTGGACGGCAACCCCCCGGCGGCCTACCGGTACACCGAGGCCCGCATGTCGAAGATCTGCAACGAGATGCTCCGGGACATCGACAAGGAAACGGTGGACTGGGACCCCAACTTCGACGAGGAGAGAAAAGAGCCCCGGGTGCTGCCCAGCCGGTTCCCCAATCTGCTGGTCAACGGCTCCAGCGGCATCGCCGTGGGCATGGCCACCAGCATCCCGCCCCATAACCTGACCGAGGTCATCAACGCCGTCATCTGCGTGCTGGAGAACCCAGACGCGGACCTTGCCGACCTCATGGAGCACGTGAAGGGCCCCGATTTCCCCACCAAGGGCATCATCATGGGCCGGGCCGGCATCCGCCAGGCCTACGCCACCGGCCGGGGAAAGATCACCCTGCGGGCCAGGACCGAATTTGAGGAGTACGGCCGGGACCACCGGACCCGGATCGTCGTCACGGAGCTGCCCTATCAGGTCAACAAAAAGCAGCTCATCCGCTCCATCTCCGACCAGGTGAAAGACAAGCGCCTGGAAGGCATCAGCGACCTTCGGGACGAGACGGACCGCAACGGCATGCGCATCGTCATCGAGCTGAAGCGGGACGCCAATCCCCAGGTCGTGCTCAACCGCCTGTTTGCCCAGACGCAGCTTCAGTCCACCTTCTCCATCATCATGCTGGCCCTGGTGGACGACCAGAAGCAGCCCAAGATCCTCTCTCTGCGCCACATATTGGACGAGTACATCGCCTACCAGGAGCAGATCATCGTCCGCCGGACGGAGCACGATCTGAGAAAGGCCCGGGAGCGGGCCCACCTGTTGGAGGGGCTGCTGATCGCCCAGGACAACATCGACGAGGTCATCCGCATCATCCGCACCAGCTACGACGACGCCAAGGCCCGGCTCATGGAGCGCTTCGGTCTGGACGATGTGCAGGCCCAGGCCATCTGTGACATGCGCCTGATCGCGCTGCAGGGGCTGAACCGGGAGAAGCTGGAGACGGAGTATAAGGAGCTGGAGGAGAAGATCGCCTACTTCCAGCAGCTTCTCGCCAGCGACGAGATGCTCCGGGGCGTGCTGAAAGACGAGCTGATCGCCATTCGGGACAAGTACGGCGACAAGCGCCTCACCGAGATCCAGGACGTGTTCGGCGAGATCGACGCGGAGGACCTGATCCCCGAGGAAGAGTGCGTCTATACCATGAGCCACAATGGCTACATCAAGCGCCTGCCCGCCAGCGAATACCGGGCGCAGAACCGGGGCGGCAAGGGCGTGCGGGCCATGGCGACCCGGGACGAGGACTATGTGGAAACGGTGTTTGCCGCCTCCAGCCACGATATGCTGCTGTTCTTCTCCTCTCTGGGCCGGGTGTACTGCCGCAAGGGATATCTGATCCCCGAGGCGGGCCGGGCCAGCCGAGGCGTGCCCATCGTGAATTTCGTGCCGGTGGAGCCCGGCGAGCGGATCCAGGCCATGCTCCACGTCCGGCAGATCGAACAGGGCCGGTATCTGATCTTCACCACCGCCCAGGGCACGGTGAAGCGCATGCTGCTGACGGAGCTGAAAAACATCCGCACCAGCGGCATCCGGGCGCTGAATCTGGACGAGGGGGACGCGCTGGTGAGCGTGTGCCTTACCGACGGAGCGCAGAACATCCTTATCGCCACCGCCGGCGGCGCGGCCATCTGCTTTGCCGAGTCGGACGTGCGGCCCATGGGACGCACGGCCATGGGCGTGCGGGGCATCCGGCTCCGGCCCGGCGACCGGGTCGTTGGCGCCGACGCGGCCCATGAGGGCGAGATGGTCCTGTCCGTCACCGCCAACGGCTACGGAAAGCGCACCCCCGCCGCGGAATACCTCCGGGGCGATTCGGCGCAAAAGCGGGGCGGCTATGGCATGAAAAACTACAACGTCACCGAAAAGACCGGCCCCGTCGTGGCCATGAAGCTGGTTTCCGGGGAGGAGGATCTGCTCATGGTCAGCGACGACGGCACCATCATCCGCACAGACGCGGGAGCCATCTCCGTCTATGGCCGGGCGGCCCAGGGCGTCCGCCTGATGCGGGTGGGGTCCGGCAGCCGCATCATCTCCATCGCCTGCACCGACAAGGCGCAGGAAGAGGGCGCGGCCTCCGGCGCACCGGAAGCATGAAGGAAGTGACCGTATACACCGACGGGGCCTGTTCGGGAAACCCGGGCCCCGGCGGCTGGGCCGCCGTGCTGCGCTACGGCGAGGCGGAGAAGGAGATGTCCGGCGGCGAAGCGGAAACCACCAACAACCGCATGGAGCTCACCGCCGTGATCCGGGCGCTGGAGGCGCTGAAGGAGCCCTGCGCCGTGACGGTGTACACCGACAGCCAGTATATCTCCCGGGCCCTGAACGAGGGCTGGCTGGCGAAATGGCGCTCCGCGGGCTTCACAAAGAAGGGCGGCCTTAAAAACGCGGAGCTTTGGCGGGGGCTGGACGGCCTGCTGCAAAAGCACGCCGTCACGTTCCGCTGGGTGAAGGGCCACGCGGACAACGCCCTGAACAACCGCTGCGACGCCCTGGCCGTGGCCCAGCGGGACCGGTATGCCCGGCGATGATCGCGGCAGGAAGACCGAAGGCCCCGCCGGCCCGGCCCTATAAGGGGAAGAGCCTGCTGGCCGCCCTGGACGACTTCACGGCGGTGGACATCGAGACCACCGGCCTGAGCCCACGGTACAGCGCCATCATCGAGCTGGGCGCGGTGCGGTTCCGGGGCGGCCGGCCCCGGGAGGAAGTGAGCCTGCTGGTAAACCCGGGGTTCGACCTGCCGCCGGCCATCACGGCGCTGACCGGCATCACCGACGACATGCTCTGGACGGCGCCTCCCATCGCCGACGTGCTGCCCTATTTTCTGGACTTTGTGGGGTCGGACGTGATACTGGGCCATAACGTCAACTTCGATGTGAATTTCCTCTATGACAAGGCCTTGGCGCTGGGCCTGGAGCCGCTGGCCAACGATTTTGTGGACACGCTGCGCCTGTCCCGAAGGCTGTATCCGGAGTATAGGCGCCACCGGCTGTGCGATCTGAGCGAGCGGTTCGGCGTCGTGCCGGACACGGCCCACCGGGCCCTGGCGGATTGTTATACCGCGGCGGCCTGTTACCAGTACATGAAAACGAAGATATGAAACTCCCGGTCCCGCGCCAAACAGGCGGGACCGGGAGTTTTCTTTTTATTATATTCGAAACGGATCAGCCGTCCTCCGCCGCGAAAAGGGCCGCGCCGAGAAGACCCGCGTCGCTGCCCAGCGTGGCCAGGCGGATCTGGGTGCCGACACAGGCGTGAAAAGCGTACCGGTCGAACGCGGCCTGGACCCCGGCGCGGATATATTCCCCCGCCAGCGCCACGCCGCCGCCCAGGACCACCGTTTCCGGGTCCGTCACGGCGCAGGCGCCGGCGATGCCCCAGCCCAGGATGTCGAAGGCCTTTTCCGCCACGGCCGCCAGTTGTTCGTCCCCGGCGGCGGCCCCGTCCAGGACCTGCTTGCATGTCAGGCCCGGCCGGCCCGCCAGCGCCGCCAGGCGGACGATGCCCGTGGCGCTGCAATACTGCTCCAGGCAGCCCCGGCGGCCGCAGGTGCACGGCGGGGCGGCGTCCGTCGGGTCCCAGCACAGGTGGCCCAGCTCCCCGGCGGCCCCGTGGGCCCCGGCCCGGACCTTTCCGTCCAGCACCACCCCGGCGCCCACGCCGGTGCCCAGCGCCACGAACAGAACGCTCTCAAAACCCTTGCCGCCGCCCAGCCGCTGCTCGCCCAGCGCGGCGGCGTTGGCGTCGTTCAGGATGCGGCAGGGGATGCCGGTCTTGGCGGTGAATTCCTCCGCCGGCCGGCATACGCCCCAATTCAGATTCACGCAGCGGTTCACGGTCCCGTCGGGGAGCACCGCCCCCGGGACCGCCAGCGCCGCCCCGTCGGCAGGGCCCGGCAGGGAGGCGATGATATCCGGCAGGATGTGCCGGCCCGCGTCGGCGGTGTCCGTGGGCACGGACCAAGTCCGGCACAGCCGCCCGT
>CANQUE010000039.1 GCA_947626905.1 uncultured Oscillospiraceae bacterium | reverse complement strand
GCGTCGATCTCACAGGGCTTTCCGTGTTTCAGATCCTGCAGCATGGAGGGCTCGATGCCGCGATGCTTTTTCATGGCAATGGGCAGCAGAAACTCGGCAAAGGTCCGTTTGAGAGAGCCTTTATAATAAAACAGTTTGGTGATGTCTTTTCCTTGTACCGGCGCAAACACCGCACCGGCGGCGTGGCCCACGTCGATGCATTCTTTCATGCAGCGAACGGCGACCTTGCGGGCTGCCTTGTCCTCGCTCACATCGCCGAATAGACCGCTGATCACCGTTCCCAAACCGGAAAACGTAGCGTTGATCAAAAGCTTGGACCATCTGGCGCCGAGCAAATTCTCTTCCACATGAACGGGGCACATGGTTTCTAAGAGCTGCTTTACCAGACCCACCTGTTCGTCGGTAATGCCCTCCATCTTTCCCATGTGAAAAGAAAGGCTGTCCGGACTGCTGGTGAGGGTGCTTTCGCCGGGAGCGGAAAGGGTGGCGCCCCATTCCACCACACAGCCCATCGTATGATCTTGCCCCACGATATGGGCAATGTCGGGCTCAGGGATACCGTTTTGCAGGGTCACGATCACTCCCTGTTCCGACAGCATCGGTTTCAGGAAAGCGACCACTTCTTCGTTGAAGAGCTGCTTCGTCATCAAAAAGATAACATCGTATGTTCCGGACATTTCGTCAGGGAAGATGGCGTTTACCGGAACGGTAAAATCCACGGTACCTTTGATATGGGCTCCCTTTTCCCGCAGCACCTGTACGTGAGCTTGATTACGATTGACCAATTCCACCGGCTGACCGGCTTTTGTCATATAGGCTCCCAGCACTGTGCCCAGGGAACCGGCGCCATAGATCGCGTATCTCATGAGGGACCTCCTTACTGCAAAAAAATGAATATATCAATGAATATATTCATTCCAACAAAAGCGCCATGGAGTGTCAACCGGCCGGGCGTGTTGACTTCGCGGTGTGGCTATGCTACTATGGCGGAAAGGATGATCGGGCGTTATGGAGGCAAAACTTGTGAAGATCAACATCGATTTTGGACATCCGTATTTTGATGAAAAAACCATTTTTGAATTGACTCCCACCGATCTTGACGACTTTTATACAGATGAAAATGAGGTGGATCGACTCAACCTGTTTTTTGTATTCGAGGCGTCGTTACACAAGTTTCAGAGAGAAGTTCGTTTGAAAGCCGCCGCTCGCTGTGCCTTTTTAATGGCGTATTATCTTTTCGTGCCATTGACGCCCCCTGCCTCTTTTGCGTTGGCAGAGTTTTATATTGACAGGGCGTTAGAATGGGATGAAACGCCGGAGTACAGCCAATGGAAAACGCGCATAGATAAGGGAAATTGATAACTTCCCATTTATCTGGCTGAAAGACCGGGCGTGATAAACAGCATACAGACGATCATAACTGCGGCCGGGCGTATCACCCTGCTGCGGTTATAACTTTTGGTGTGGCCCTGTGAACCAAAGGAGACTTCTCCTGTGGGTGGGTTATGGTGTAAAATAGTATCCACAGATCATAGAAGGAGGAATGTCATGTTCTGGAGACTGATACCTGTGCTGGCCGCCGCGCTCATCATCGGCGGGGGCGCGTATATCGTCGTCCGCGCCCATCGCTTCGGCTTTGTGCAGGCGCTGGCACAGCGGCACAAGCTTCTCTCCTGGCTGCTGGCGCTGGTCCCCATAGGGCTGGTGGGCCTCATCGGGCTGGCGTTCAATGTCACGACCATGGCCGTGGTGTTCCTCCATCTGCTGCTGGCGTGGCTTTTCTGCGACGGCGTGTGGCTGATCGTAAAGCCCCACCTCAAAAAGCCCGCCCGGCACTACTGGGCCGGGGCGGCGGCGCTGGCGATCACGGTCCTGTACCTGGGGGCGGGCTGGTTTTTCGCCCACCATGTATATGAAACGGACCGGACCTTCACCACGGACAAGGACCTGGGCGGGGAGAGCATACGCATCGCGGCGCTGGCGGACGCCCATTTGGGCATCACCCTGGACGGCGAGGGGTTCGCCGCGCTGCTGGAGCGGGTGCAGGAAACCGAGCCGGACGCGGTGGTGATCGTGGGCGACTTCGTGGATGACGACACCGACCGGGCGGATATGCTCCGGGCCTGTGAGGCGCTGGGAGAGCTGGACACGACCTACGGCGTGTACTTCGTCTACGGCAACCACGACGACGGCTATTTCGATTACCGCAACTTCTCGTCGGCGGAGCTGCGGCAGGCGCTGGCGGATAACGGCGTCACCGTGCTGGAGGACGAGGCGGCGCTGCTGGGGGACAGCTTCACCATCGTGGGGCGGAAGGACCGGTCCCGTTTCGACCGGGAGGACGCCGCGGATCTGACGGCGGCGCTCGATCCGTCCAGATATATCGTCATGCTGGATCACCAGCCCAACGACTATGCCGCCGAGGCCGCCGGGGCCGACCTGGTCATCTGCGGCCACACCCACGGCGGGCACATCTTCCCGGCGGGGCAGATCGGCCTGGCCCTGCACATCAACGACAGCATTTACGGCGTCCAGCGCCGGGGCGATACGGACTTTCTCGTCACCTCCGGCGTGTCTGGCTGGGCCATCCCCTTCAAGACCGGGTGTATCTCGGAATTCGTGGTCATCGACATCGAATAAAGCGTGAACTACGGCGCGGTCTTCGCGGGGTCCCGGCGGGAAATGGGGAAACTGGTCCTTGCCAAACGGCGCGGCGTGCGATAAAATCAAAATGGGGGCGGATGGTCCCGTTCGCCCTGTGACCCACCTCGACGGGGACCGCACGGCACGGACAGGGGGCGGCAAGGCATGAAAAAGCGGCGTGTGACGGCAAAGGACGTGGCGGAGCTGGCGGGCGTGTCCCAGTCCACCGTATCCATGATCCTCAACAACTATAAGCACATCACCTTCTCGGACGAGACGAAGGTCCGGGTGCTGGAGGCGTGCGACCGGCTGGGCTACCGGACGCTGGGCAGCGGCCGGCTGAACAGCATGGCCGGGCGGCTGCTGCTGGTGGTGTATCCGTCCTTTCACAACACCCTGTATCTGAACATGATCAGCGGCATCCAGCAGCGGGCCTACGAGCTGGGCTACTCCGTGCTGACCATGTGCACAGAGCGGCGGGAGGAGCAGGAGGCCGACATCGTGCGCATCTGCCGGGAGTTTCAGGTGTCGGGGGTGCTGGTGGTGTACCAGCCGGACAACGTTTCCGCCATGCAGCTGCTGAGCATGGAGGTGCCGGTGGTGCAGCTCTACGACAAGGCCACCACCATGGGCGTCAACACCATGGAGCTGGACAATTTCAAGATCGGCTGGCTGATCGCGGAGCACCTGATCGGCCTGGGCCACCGCTACATCGCCCATATCTCCAAGCCCCTTCTCCAGACCCAGCCCGCCCGGGCCAGGCGGATCGAGGGCCTGCGCAGCTATATGCAGGAGCGGGGCCTGGACCCGGACAAGTATCTGCGGGTGTGCACCGTGGAAACGGAGCACATGGAGGGATGCGAGGGGCTGGAGGCGTATGCCACCGGCCGTCTGCTGGGGGGACATCTGGTGGACACGGACGCGCCGGTCACGGCCATCGCCGCCACCAACGACATGGTAGCCTACGGGGTGCTGGACGCGCTGCTGGAGCGGGGCAAGCGGGTGCCCCAGGATTACTCCGTGTGCGGGTGCGACAATCTGATCTATTCCTCCTTCCAGCGGATCGCCCTCACCACGGTGGAGCCCTACACCCGCCAGAAGGCCCTGGATTCGGTGGACCTGCTGATCGGAAAGATCCGCGCCCGGGAGAGCGAGGGGGGCGCGGACGCGCCCGTGAGCATCACTCGTATCGAGTATACGCCCCGGCTGATCCCCCGCAGGAGCACCGGCCGGTGCCCGGAACGGCGGAGCGGCACACAATAATGATAAGAGCCAGTGCGGCCCGGACAGTTGCTGTCCGGGCTGCGTTTTCGCGTTTGGAGGAAAATTTTTTGAAAAAGGGGAGATAAAATTTTTGCTAAAAATTTTAGTGCCATTCCTGGGGCGGATGACCCGCCTGCCGGGGGAGGGACCGGGCGGGGCGGGCGCTTTTCTGGTATTTCCAATTTTGATAATAATAATTTTAGTAAAAATATTAAAAATTTTGCATCTCGATTGCGCTCTGTTGAAATTTTTGACTTTTGACCAGTTTGCGGCGGGTATTGACAACTTTTTCTGGCTATGATATACAAATTGTATCAACCTCACAGAAGATTGAAAATTTTTTAACATGGAGGAAAAATGATGAACAAGAAACTCTTGTCCCTGCTGCTGGCTCTGCTCATGCTGCTCTCCATAACCGCATGCGGAGGCCAGTCCGCGGACACTTCCAAACCCACCGAGGCCCCTGTCCAGACGGAGCCCGAGACAGAACCGGAAACCGAACCCGAGACGGAGCCGGAAGCTGAGCCGGAGGCCGAGCCCGAGACCGCGCCGGAGGAGGCCGCCGGGCCCACCGCGCCGGAGGGCTATCCCGCGCAGAACATCTCCTGGGTGGTCCCCGTGGCCGCCGGCACGCCCACCGACCTGGCCACCCGCCAGCTGGCGGACGGTCTGAAGGAGATCCTGGGCGTGAGCATCAGCGTGGAGAACATCACCGGCGGCAACCAGACCATCGCCACCAATGACGCCCTGTCCCGTCCCGCCGACGGCTACACGCTGCTGTCCTTCGCCAACGCCGGCCTGATCACCCAGCCGCTGATGAACCCCGACATCGGCTATAGCCTGGACGACTTCAAGCTGCTGGCCATGATCACCCCCGCCTGTATGGCCACCATCACGGTCCCCAATGACTCCGAGATCAAGACCTACGACGATTTCGTGCAGTTCGTACAGACCCACGAGGAGTTTTCCTACGCCGTGCCCAACAGCGGCGGCTACGGCCATCTGAGCGCGCTGTCCCTGCTGGGCCAGATCGAGGGCGCCAACCTGGGCAAGGCCATCGCCTATGACGGCAACAACGGCGCTTACCAGGCCCTGCTGACCGGCGAGGTGGACTTCGCCATCTCCGACGATAACTTCATCTACACCCACTTCAACGACGGCGAGTGCAACACCATCGTCTGCCTGTCCAACGCCCCGTCCTATTATCTGCCCGACGTGCCCGCCGTGGGCGACTACGGGATCGAGGATATGGACGCGCTGGCCGGCTGGAAGATCGCGGCGGTGCGTGCGGACACGCCCGACGATATCGTGGAGTATCTGACCGCCTGCATCGACCAGGTGATCGCCACGGACGAGTATGCCGAGTACCTGCTCAACAGCGGCTGCGGCTCCTTTGAGTACATCCAGGACCCCGAGGAGATCACGGGTCTTGTGAAAGACGCCTTCGCGATCTATGAGGAGATCCTCACCGAGGCCGGACTGATGTGATTTCCGGCGCCTGCCGTTGATCATCGCGCGGAAACAGGCCAGACTGCGGCGAGCGCGGTCTGGCCTGTTGGAATCATAGAGGGAGGGAATCGTTTTGCAGCGAAAAAAGGTTAAATCGGACCTATGCCTGATGGCCTTCTTCATCATGCTGTCCCTGGCGCTGATCTTTTGGGCCATCCCCACCCAGATCAAGGTGACGGCCATGATGGAGGCGGAATCCTTCACGCCCAGGTCCTTTCCGTATCTGATCGCGGGCGGGCTGCTGCTGGTGTCGGTGATCGGCTTTTTCAACAACTTTCTGGCCTACCGGAAGCTGCTCGGCCAGGAGACGGAGCAGGCCGGGGAGGAGCCGGAGGAGAAAAAGAGCCGGGGGGAGATCCTCTTCCCCTATTTCATCTTCGCGCTGATCGTGGTCTATGGGCTGATGTTCAAGTTCCTGGGCATCGTGCCCGCCACGCTTGTGGTCCCGCCGGTCATCCTGTGGTGCCTGCGCTGCCGGAAGTGGCAGATGTATGTGGCGTTTTTCGTCTTCGCGGCCATCATCTATCTGCTGTTCACCAAGGTCCTGCTGGTACCGATCCGCTAAAGGAGGCCGCCCATGTCTTTTGAAGTCTTATCCGAGATATTTACCCTCCAGAACATCCTGATGATGAACATCGGCCTGTTCGCGGGCGTCATCATCGGGGCCATGCCGGGGCTGTCCGTGTCCTTCGCGGTGACCGTGCTGCTGACCATGACCATCGGCATGAACTCCATCCCGGGCATGTACATGCTGCTGGGCGGCTATGTGGGCGGCATGTACGGCGGCTCCATCACCGCCATCCTCATCAACACCCCCGGCACCCCCAATGCCGCGGCCACCACCCTGGACGGCTATCCGCTGGCCAAGAAGGGCCGGGCGGGGGACGCGCTGAAGGCCGCGCTGTACGGCTCCGTGATCGGTGGGCTGATCAGCGCCTTCGCGCTGCTGTTTTTGGCGCCTCAGCTGGCGAAGCTGGTGGAGGTCATCGCCTCCCCGGAGATGTTTGCCATCTGCCTGTTCGGTCTGTGCGCCACCATCAGCCTGTCCAAGGACAACGTCATCAAGGGACTGATCTCCGCGCTGCTGGGACTGATGGTCTGCTGCGTGGGACTGGACCCCATTTTCGGCACCTCGCGGCTGCTCTTCGGCACCCGCAGTCTGATGGCCGGGTTCCGGTCGGTCACCTGCATGCTGGGCGTCTACGCCCTGAGCCAGGTGCTGTTTGAGTGCAACGCGGCCCGCGCCCGGGGCGACAACGGCAACCGGGGCTTCGAGGTGAGCAAGCCCACGCTGCGGCTGCGGGACTTGCTGAAATACTGGAAGACGATCCTGCGCTCCTCCATCATCGGCGTCGTGGTGGGCGCCACGCCCGGCACCGGCGGCGCCATCTCCGCCATGATGTCCTACAACGAGGCGCGCCGTGCCTCCAAAAATCCGGAGAAATTCGGCAAGGGCAGCATCGAGGGGGTGCTGGCTCCCGAGACCGGCAACAACGCCGTCACCGGCGCCACGCTGATCCCCATGCTGACCATGGGCATCCCCGGCGACGCCATCATGGCCATCATGCTGGGGGCCCTGACCATGCAGGGCATCACCCCCGGGGCCAAGCTGTTCAGCGCCGGGAGCATCTGGGTGTACGCCATCATGGGCGGCCTGATTGTCATCAACATCTTCATGCTCATCCAGGGTTCGGTGTTCATCCGGCTGTTCGTGAACGTCTCCCGGGTGCCGGAGAACATCCTGCTGCCCTGCATCGTGGTGCTGTGCGTCATGGGCGCGTTCGCCATCAGCAACAGCCTCATCGACGTGGCGGTGCTGATCGCCTTCGCGCTGGTGGGCTTTTTGATGAAGAAGTTCGGCATCCCGGTGATCCCCTTCACCATCGCCCTGGTGCTGGGGAACCTGTGCGAAACGAATCTGCGGCGGGCGCTGATGGTGTCCTACGGCGACCCCATGATCCTGGTCCGGCGGCCCATCTGCTTTGGCATCCTGCTGCTGTCGGCGGCGCTGCTGATCTATCCCAGCATCTCCCGCCTCATCAAGGGGCGGCGGAGCAAAAAGGCCGGAACGGAGACGAAACCATGAGATACAGCATCAGTACGTGCAGCTTTTATAAGTTCAGGCTCCGCAGGCTGCTGGAGATTGGCGAGCCCTTCGGCGTGGAGATATTCTATGAGTTCGGCAGCGAGGACCAGTGGCGCAGCCTGATGACCCAGGTGGGGGAGCGGACCCATGGCCCGTTCAGCATCCACGCGCCCTTTGCCTTCGCCGACGTGGCCGACCCGGAGGAGGGGAGGCTGTTCGAGATCATGAAGAGGCCCTTCGACCTGTACCACGCCTTCGGCGGGGAGTTTTACGTGGTCCACTCTTACGGCGAGTCGGTCCGGGACGGGGATGAAACATACCGCCGGGACTGCCGCGCCCGGGCGGCGGAGCGGCTGGCCCGGCTGCAGGATATCTGCGCGGCGGAGGGCGTGACCATGGCCGTGGAGAACCTGTGCTCCGGGGCCAGGCCCCTGTTCGACGAGGAGCAGTTTCTGGCGCTGTTCCGGGAGCTGCCGGATGTGAAATGCGTCGTCGACGTGGGCCACGCCCTGGCGGGGAAGATGGACATATCCCGGCTCCAGCAGGCCCTGGGCGGGCGGATATGCGCCTACCATCTGCACGATAACGACGGCAGGCACGACAGCCACAGGCGGCTGGGAGAGGGGATCATGGACTGGCAGTCCTTCGCCCGGGGCTGCGCGGCGTACACGCCGGAGGCGGTGGGCGTGTTCGAGTACCTGGACTGCACCGACATGGCTGCCTACCGGGCGGATATGGACTATCTGGACCGGTGCCTTGGCCGGAAATGAGTCGTAGGAGGGAACAGTGATGTCCCAAGAGAATGTGAAAAAACGCCCCAACGTGCTGCTGCTGCTCACGGACGACCAGCGCCGTGGGACCATCCACGCCCTGGGCAATGAACAGATCCGCACGCCCAACATGGACTGGCTCGTCCACGCCGGCACGTCCTTTACCCGGGCCTATATCCCCGGCGGTACCGCCTCGGCGGTGTGCATGCCCAGCCGGGCCATGCTCAACACCGGCAGGACCCTCTTCCACTTACAGGACTGCGGCCGGGAGATCCCGCCGGAGGATGTGACGCTGGGCCAGTGCTTCCTGGCGAACGGCTACCGCTCCCTGGGCATCGGCAAGTGGCACAACGGCCCGGAGAGCTATGCCCGCAGCTTTGACGGCGGGGCCAACATCTTCTTCGGCGGCATGTGGGACCACTGGAACGTGCCGGTGAACGATTTCCAGCCCAACGGGGACTATGCCAGCCACATCCGCTTCACCCCCAACTTCTCCGCCAACAGCGAGCCTGTCACCGTCCAGGCGGAGAGGATCAACGCCGGCGTCCACTCCACCGACCTGTTCTCCGGCTCCGCCATCGACTTTATCGAATCTCACGACGGGGAGAAGCCCTTTTTCATGTATCTGTCCTTCCTGGCGCCCCACGACCCCCGGACCATGCCGGAGCAGTTTAAAAACATGTATGACCCGGACGAGATCGACCTGCCGCCCAACTACATGCCCATGCCGGTGGTCAACTGCGGCTGGTCCAACAAGGGCCGGGACGAGAACACCGAGGCCTACCCCCGCCGGCCGGAGGCCATCCGGCGCCATATCGCCGACTATTACGCCATGATCAGCCACATCGACTGGTGCATCGGCCATATCCTGGACGCCCTGCGGAAGAAGGGCCTCCTGGAGGACACCATCATCGTCCTGGCCGGGGACAACGGCCTGGCGGTGGGCCAGCACGGGCTCATGGGCAAGCAGAACATCTATGAGCACAGCGTGGGCGTGCCCCTGGTGATGTGCGGCCCCGGCATCCCCCGGGACCGGGTCTGCGAAAACGCGGTGTATCTGCTGGACCTGTTCCCCACGCTGTGCCAGCTGTGCGGCATGCCCATCCCCGCCTCCGTGGAGGGGATCAGCTTCGCGCCCATGTTCCGGGACCCGGCCTGCGTGACCCGCCCGAGCCTCTATTTTGCCTTCCAGTCCCGCATCCGGGGCGTGACGGACGGCCGGTATAAGCTGGTGGAATACCGCACGGCGGACCTGAAGCTGACGCAGCTGTTCGATTTGGCGGCGGACCCGTGGGAGAGGAACAACTTCTACGACATCGCCGGCTACGAGGCCATCACGGCCCGGCTGCGGGAGGAGCTGTTCCGGCTGCGGGACCAGTGGGAGGACGAGTCCACCATCTTCGGCCGGCAGTACTGGACCCAGTGGCGGCAGTATGAGGCCGCCGTGGTCCCCGGGGTGGGCAGCCCCAAGGGGGCCAACATGGCCGACCAGGTGCGGGACTGGTGCGGCGAGAAGAAGTGAGAGGGAGGGGAGGAGCATGAACCGTCGGCCCCATATCCTGTTCCTGTTCACGGACCAGCAGCGGCGGGACACCATCCACGCCCTGGGCAACGAGCGCATCCATACCCCGGCCCTGGATGCGCTGGCGGGGCAGTCGGCGGTCTTTGACCGGTGCTTCACGCCGGCGCCAGTGTGCGTGCCGGCCCGGTTCGCCATGTTCGCCGGCCAGTATCCCGGCCGCACCGGCTGCTGCAACAACAACGGCCGCTATGCCTACGACGGCGAGGGGTTTTACGCCCGCTTCACCGCCGCCGGCTATCAGAGCTGCTGCGTGGGGAAGATGCACCACAGCAAGGACCCCTACGGCCCCATGGGCTTCGGCAGACGCTGGACCCAGGAGGAGCTGTCCCGGCCGGAAGACGACTATACCCGATTCATCCTGTCGTCCCCCTATAAGGACGTGTTCGACTACAACGGCATGCGCAGCGAGATGTACTACGTGCCCCAGATCTCCCAGCTGCCGGCGGAGGTCCATCCCACCCAGTGGGTGGGGGACAGGAGCGTGGAGTTCATCCGCTCCTGCCGGACGGACGAGCCCATGTTCCTGATGAGCTCCTTCATTCACCCCCATCCGCCCTTTGCGCCCCCCGCGCCCTGGAACAAGATGTACCGCACCGTGTCCGACGAGCCCTATATGCCGGAGCGGCCGGAGCAGTTCGCCTGCTTCCTCTCAGACCGGTTCACCCGGGAAAAGCTGGGCATCAGCCGCCAGGATCTGACGCTGCTGCGCAATTATTACTACGCCTGCATCTCCTTCGTGGACTACCAGATCGGCCGGATCATCCGGGCGCTGAAGGAGCGGGGGATGTACGACGACACGGTCATCCTGTTCTCCTCCGACCATGGGGAGATGCTGGGGGATTTCGGCACCATGGGCAAGCGGTCCATGCTGGACGCGTCGGTCCACATCCCCCTGATGATCCGGGCGCCGGGAGTGGCCCCGGGCCGGCGGGAGCGGCTTTGCTCCCTGGTGGACATCGCCCCCACGCTGCTGAGCCTGGCGGGCATCGGCTATGACGCCGGCCAGTTCGACGGGCTGGACCTGTTCGGTGGCACCGTCCACGAGGCGGTCTATTCCCAGTACAGCACCGGCGCCTCCGGCAGCTATATGGTCACCGACGGTTGGAAGAAACTGGTATATCACGCCTCTGAGGACCGGTATCACTATTTCGACCGGGCCCCGGAGGACGCCGACAAATACGACAGCGCCGACCCGGACGTGATCCGGCTGCGGGCGCTGCTGGAAAAGTACATGGCCGCGGACGTGTGCGACGCCGGCGCCGGCGCCACGGACGACGACGTTTCCGGCGCGAGCAAGCTGCCCTACGGCCCCAAGCGGGCGGATCACCGGATACGCCGGGCGGAGGAGCTGGCCCGGATGCCGGAGGGCTATCCCATCGATATCTGACGATCGAGGCAAAGGAGCTATGAACAAGCGGAAAAACATTCTGTTCATCCTCACGGACGACCACGGCGCGTGGGCCATGGGGTGCGCGGGGAACAAGGAGCTGAAAACGCCCAACCTTGACCGGATCGCGGCCGCCGGCATGCGCTTCGACAACTTCTTCTGCGCCTCTCCGGTGTGCTCTCCGGCCAGGATGAGCATCTATACGGGCAAGATCCCCTCCCAGCACGGGGTCCATGACTGGCTGGCCAAGGGCCACCTGGACGAGCGGGTGCTGTCGGAGGAGCTGAAAAAGGCATTTGCATCCAACACCATGGATTGGGAGTACCGCTGGCCCAAGAGCCAGCTGCAGGGGGACCGGCCCATCCGCTATCTGGACGGCCATGTGGCCTTCACCCAGCTGCTGGCGGAAAACGGCTATGAGTGCGGCCTGACCGGCAAGTGGCACATGGGCGACAGCTATACCCCCCAGGCCGGGTTCGCCTACTGGAAGACCACCGCCATGGGCGGGGAGAACTACTACTACCCCGTGGTGCTGGAGGACGGGGTGATGGAGCTGAAGCACGGCCAGTACGTGACGGACATCATCGCGGACAACGCCGTCAACTTCCTGGACAGCCGCCGCCGGCCGGAGGACCCCTTCTTCCTGGCGGTCCACTTCACGGCCCCCCACTCCCCCTGGTCCGAGGTCAGCCACCCGAAAAAGTACCTGGACATGTACCGGGACATGCCCTTCGAGTCCACCCCCAACGTGCCGCCCCATCCATGGGCCCCCAACGGGAGGAAGACCCTGGCCCAGTGGCAGAGCGAGTCCCACGAGGGCATCCGCTTCTCCTCCGCCAGGTACGGGCCCATCCCCGAAACGTGGCAGGAGCACCGCCGGGAGAGCCTGACGGGCTATTACGCCGCCATCACCGCCATGGACGCCCAGGTGGGCCGGCTGCTGGACGAGCTGGAGGCCCGGGGCCTGGCGAAGGACACCCTGGTCATCTTCACCGGCGACAACGGCATGAATATGGGCCACCACGGCATCTGGGGCAAGGGCAACGGCACCCTGCCGGTGAATATGTACGACACCTCCGTGAAGGTGCCGGGGCTGTTCGCCTGCCCGGGCGTGATCCCGCCCGGCCGGGTGTGCCACGAGATGGTCAGCCACTATGACCTGTACGAAACGATCCTGGACTTGGCGGGCGTGCCCTTTGAAAAGCCCGCCGATATGCCCGGCGTCAGCTTCGCCGGCCTGCTCACCGGTCAGGCGGAGCGGGTGCGGGACAGCGTGGTGGTGTTCGACGAGTACGGCCCCTGCCGCATGATCCGCACCGCGGACTGGAAGCTGGTGCTGCGCTATCCCGACGGGCCCAACGAGCTGTATGACCTGAAAAACGACCCCGGCGAGGAGCGGGATCTCTACGGCCTGCCGGAGTATGAGGCGGTGTGCCGGGACCTGGCCGCCCGGCTGGGGGACTGGTTCCAGAGGTATGTGGACCCCCGCTTTGACGGCAGCCGGGAGGCGGTCCGGGGCAAGGGCCAGCTGACCAGCCACAGCTTTCTGTGAAGCCGGGGCCGCCTTTGCGCGGCGCGGACATTTTTTCGGAGGATCGGACCTGCCATGGAGCTGTACGCGAGCCCCCATCCGCTGGGGGATTATCTGGATACCCATTTCACCTGTCCCTGCGGCAGGGAGCATTACGCGCCGCTGAAGGCGGTGACCATCGGTCCGGGCGCGCTGGAGAGCCTGCCCGGCCTGACCAAAAAGCTGGGCTATAAGAGCCTGTATCTCATCAGCGACGCCATCACCTATGACATCGCCGGGAAGCGATGCATGGAGCTTCTGCAGCGGGCGGGGGTCAGGGCCGCCGTCCACCGGCTGACCCACACCGGCTTCGACGAGGCCACGGTGGGGGAGCTGCTGATCCACATGCCGGCGGACTGCGATCTGGCGGTGGCCGTGGGCACCGGGGCCATCAACGATATGACCCGGTTTTTCAGCTTCCGCACCGGCCGGCCCTTCCTCACCGTGGCCACGGCGGCGCCCATGGACGGCTTTGCCTCCTCCGTGGCCGCGCTGAACGTGGACAGCATGAAGACCACCTTCGACGCCCGGCCGCCGGTGGCCGTCATCGGCGACACGGGCATCCTCAGCACCGCGCCCTATCCCATGATCGCGGCGGGACTGGGGGATCTGCTGGGGAAGTTCACATGCCTGTGCGACTGGAAGCTGGCCCGGATCATCACGGGCGAGCACTACTGCGAGCGGATCGTGGAGCTGGTGGAGCGGTGCGTGCAGAGCGTGCTGGCGGACGCGCCCCGGGCAAAGGACCGGGACCCGGCGGTGCTGGGCGATATCATGGAGGGACTGGTGCTCACCGGCGTGGCCATGAGCCTGTACGGCAACTCCCGGCCCGCCTCCGGCTGCGAGCACCACATCTCCCACTATTGGGAGATGATCTTCGAGCAGCAGGGGCGGCGGCCGGTGCCCCACGGCGCCCAGGTGGGCGTGGGGACGGTGCTGATCCTGAAGCTGACGGAGGCGCTGCTGGACCGGCGGGTGGACTTTGACGCCGCCCGGGCCGCGGCGGCGGCCTACGACCCGCAGCGGTGGCGGGCGGATATCCGCGCCGCTTACGGCCCCGCCGCCGAGGGCGTCATCGCCCTGGAGGGGAGGGCGGACAAAAACGGCACGGCCGGCCGGCTGGCGCGGCTGGACGCCATGCAGGCGCACTGGGGCGAGATCGAGGCCCTGCTGCGGGCGCTGCCCCCCTCCGGACAGATCATGCAGGCGCTGCGCTCTCTGGACTCCCCATGCACGCCGGCGCAGATCGGGGTGGACAGGGCGCTTTTGCGCGATACCTTGCTGTATTGCAAGGAGGTGCGGGCCCGGTATACCATCCTGCAGATGCTGTGGGATCTGGACCTGCTGGAGCCGCTGGCGGACCAGGTCATCGGGTCGCTGGAGGAATAAAAACAAAAGCGGAAGGACGAAGCCTTCCGCTTTTTTTCGCGGGATGAGCGCTGCGTTTCTCTCTGTCCGGCCACGGCGGATCGAGGGAGGATCATCCGTTCCGCCGGTACATCCGCTCCGCCCGGACTATGTTGGCCATGCGGGGCATGGCGTAGTCCAGCAGGGCGCAAAACGACTCGCAGTAGTAATTATACGGGCCGTCCGGCCCCTGGACCCAGTCGTTTTTGCACCCGCCGTTGCACACATCTTTCCAGCGGCAGGCGGCGCAGACTTTCGGCTTCTCTCGTCCCCACGCCAGAAACGCCCGGGCCTGAGGGCTCTGGCTGAGCTCCGGCAGCGTCTGCTCCCCCAGGCGGCCCATGCGCCACCGGTCCAGGGCGAAGAAGTCGCAGGGATAGACCGAGCCGTCTGCCTCCACCACGAAATAAGCGCCGCAGTTGCCGCAGGTGGCGCAGGTGCTCGCGCTGTCTCCCAGGAGGATGTGGATGTAGTCGTCGAACAGCCGCACGCTGTGGTACTGTCCCTGCTCCCAGTCCCGGTACCACAGATCGAACAGCCGGCACAAAAACTTTCCATAGGCCTGGGGCGTCAGGGAATAGGGCTGCCGGCCCCGCTCTTCCCCGATGGGGTCCAGGCAGGCGATGAACTGGATGAAGTCGAAGCCCAATTTCTTCAGTTCTCCGTAGACCCGCTGCGGCCGCTTGGCACATTGGCCGGTGACCACGCAGAGGGCGTTTACCTCGACCCGATGTTTTTGCAGCATGGCCACGGCCCTCGTGACCTGCTTCCAGGTCCCGTTTTGATGAGTGTCGATCCGATACAGGTCGTGCAGGTCCCGGTAACCGTCCAGGGAAACGCCTACCAAAAACCCCTCCCGCCGGAAAAACTCCGCCCACGCCTCATCCAGAAGGGTGGCGTTGGTCTGGATGGAAAAGGAGATGGACACATCCTTGGGGCACAGCTCCCGGGCCGTGCGGGCGAAAAAGCGGAAGAAGGGAAGACCGGCCGCGGTGGGTTCGCCGCCCTGGAAGGCAAAGCTGACGGCGCCGCCGGGCTCAATGCCGTCATATGCCTCCCGGATCAGCGTTTGCGCGGTCTGCTCCGACATGAGGCCCATGCTCTCCTGTTCCCGGTTGAGCGCCTCGTCGGCATAGAAGCAGTATTTGCAGCGTAGGTTACACAGACTTGACGCTGGCTTGATCAGAAAATTCATGTATTTCATATCGATCCCCATTGTACACGCAAAAAAAGAGAATATCAATGCCCTTTCCCGTCAGGCGGCCGGCGATCCCGCGCTGGCTGCCAGGCATGGGCAAAAAAGTTCCCCAGACGAGCCGTATGCTCCTCTGGGGAACGGTCATACTTTGCGCGGCGGCGGTCAGGAGAAATACCGCCGCCCGATCATCTCCAAAAAGCCCTCGTCCAGATAGGCCTCCATCTTGCGGAAGGTGTCCTCGTTGCGGATGAGGCGGCCCGGCTGCTGATACTGCACCCAGGCCATGGCGCACCAGGTGACGCCCCGCAGGCAGGTGACGGGGATGAACAGCGCCAGCTTCTCCGCCAGGCCCTTTGTGTCGAACCGGCCTGCCGCCGCCTGCCGGTACCGGGCCGTGAAGGCCGCCATCTCCTCCGGGGAGAGGATCACGTCCGTCTTCCAAAAGGTGGTGGTGGGGGCCAGAAAATGCCCCAGGTCCTGGGCCGGGTCCCCATAAAGGGGCTTTTCCCAATCCACCAGATAGCTGGTCTGGCCGGGACCGTTTATGAGAAAGTTGCCGGAGTTGAGCTCTGTGTTGATGCAGCAGCGGTACCCGCCCATGGCCCGGGCGGCGGCCGCTTTGGCATGGCCGGCGGCCAGCAGCCGCTCTATGCGCCCGCGTACGGCGGCGTCCGCCAGGGGCGAGCGATAATAGGTCTGCACCATCTGCTCGCACTCGTCCAGTATGGCGCCCAAGGGGTCCTCCGGGGCCAGCAGGCCCGACGCGGGCCCCTCCACCGGCACGCTGTGGATATCGGCCAGGCACGCTGCCGCCGCGTCCATGTCCCGGCGGTAGTCCAACGCCCGCCCCGGCAGGAACTCCATCACCATGACCCCGTAGGGGAGAGATTCCCGGCTGCCGTCCGCATACAGCGCCCGGGGCGTCCGGCCGGAGCGCTCCAGCAGGCGCAGGGCGTTGTACTCGTAGCCGATCTGGTCGGCAAGATGCATCTGGCTGCCGGTGTTGACGCGCAGCACCAGCTTTTGCCCCGTCACCGGGTGGGCGAACACGTAGTTGATGTTATATTCCCCCTGGGCCAGCAGCCGGGGCGTCAGCTCCGCTTCGGCGGGGATGTCCAGCGCCTGCCGGAACCGGGGCAGGCGGATATAATCTCTCAGGCCCGGTATCCTGTTCACGCCCGCTCCGCCTCTTTGAAATAGGCCGCCCGGCCCGTGCATGCCTCCAGGCCGGTCCGGCTGCCGGCGGCCAGGCCCAGCTCCGCCAGGGCCCCGGCGGTGAGGGCGCATGTGACGGTCCCCGCCGGGCCTGTCATGGTCAGCTCCGCCGTTTCCCCCAGAAAGTCCACGCCGGTGACGGTGTAGTCCGCCCCGCCGGGGACGGGATGCATGTCGAAGGGGCGGATGGCCGCCGTCCAGGGCCCGTCCGTCCGGTCGCAGGGCCAGCAGCCCAGGACACAGGAGAACCGGCCCTTTTCCGCCCGGCCGGGCAGGCAGTTGACCTTGCCGAAATACTCCGCCGCTGCCCGGGAAACGGGGCGCCAGAACAGTTCCTCCGGCGCGCCGTGCTGCAATATGCGCCCGTCCTGCATCAGGGCCACCCGGTCCGCCAGGCGCAGGGCTTCCTGCCGGTCGTGGGTGATGAGCACGGTGGTCAGTCCCCGCTCCCGGTGGAGCTTCTGCACCAGCCGGCCCATCTCGCCCCGCAGCTTCTCGTTGAGCCCGGTGAAGGGCTCGTCCAGCAGCAGCAGCCGAGGCTCCGCCGCCAAGGCCCGGGCCAGGGCCACCCGCTGCATCTCGCCGCCGGACAGCTCCCGGATGCGCCGCTTCCCGTAGCCGGGCAGCTGCACCTCCTCCAGCAGGCTCTCCACCGTCCGGGCCGTTTCCTCCCGGGAGCGCTTTTTCAGCGCCAGGGAGAAGGCGATGTTCTCAAACACCGTCATGTGGGGGAAAAGCCGCAGATCCTGGAACACGATGACCGTGCCCCGCCGCTCCGGCGGCACGGCCAGAAGGGACTGCCCGCCGGCGCATATCTCGCCGCCGCTCACATCCAGCAGTCCCGCCACGCTCTTGATGAGGGTGCTCTTGCCGCAGCCGGAGGGGCCCAGCAGGGCCACGAACTGGCCGTCGGCGATATCCAGGTCCACCCCGTGGAGGATCTCTGTGTCCTGCAGGCGCACCCGCAGGTCTCTGATGGACAGCTCCATTCCCGTTCCGTTCCTTTATCCGTAAAAGTCCCCGCCGCCGTGGCGCATCCACCGGCGGGCCAGCCGCCCGAACAGCATAAGCAGCAAAAATGTCACCGCCAGAAACAGGACGCTGTACATGCTGGCGATGTTCCGCTCGCCCCCCTGCAGGTAGGGCACCATGACCATGGTGAAGGTCTTCACCTGGCCGCCCCCCAGCAGCAGGGTGAGGAAATACTGGCTGAAGGAAACGATATAGGCCATGCTGAAGGCCGCCAGCAGCACCGGCGTCAGCAGGGGCAGCGTCACCCGGAAAAAGGCGCGGCGCCCCGTGGCCCCCAGCACCCGGGCCTGTTCCTCCAGCGCGCCACCCAGGGCCCGCATGCCGTCCGTGATGAGATACACCGCATAGGGCAGCGAGTACAAAAGATGGGCCAGGATGACCCCGTGGACGGTGTTATTGAGCCCCAGGCGGATGAAGGTCACCTGCACGCCCATGGCGAACACCGTCACCGGCACCATCAGGGGCAGGCTGGTGAAAAATACCGCCAGGCCCCGGCCGGGAAAGTCATACGCCGTGACGGCCCGGGCGGTCATCAGCCCCACGATCACGCTGAGCACCGCCACCGCCAGGGATATGCCCACGCTGGAGGCAAGCACCCCCGCCAGCTGGCCGCTCCGGTGCAGCACCTCCCGCGCCGCCCGCAGGGAGAAGCTCTGGGGCCACAGAGCCGGCCAGGCCCACCGCTCCGTGAACACCCATATCGCCATCACCGCCATGGGCAGCAGTATGACCACTGCCCCGGCTGCCAGCAGGGCGCCGGAGAGAACGCTCCTTCGTCTCATGCGCCGCCTCCTCTCTCCAGGGCCGCCACCTTCCGGCGCATCAGGGCGTAGTAGGCCATGGCGCTGACCACAGACAGGAGGATGACGATCCCGTTGAGGGCCATGGCATAGGGCCGGTGGCGCATGTCCGGGTGCATGTACTCGATATAGGCCAGCACCGGCAGGGCCTTGGGGACGGTGGCCCCAAGCAGGAAGGGCAGCTCATAGGCCCCCAGGGCGAACACGAAGATGATGAGGAAGCCGCTCAGGATGGTGTTGCGGCACAGGGGCAGCGTCACCCGGCAGAAGGCCCGCCAGGGCCGGGCCCCCAGATTGACGGCGGCCTGGCCCAGGTTCTCGTTCACATTGGCCATCAGGGCCAGGACGAAATAGACGATGAAGGGCGTTTCCTTCCACACATAGGCCAATATGACGCCCACCCCCGCCCCGTCGTACAGCAGGGCGGGGAACTGGCTCTGCTCGTCGATGAGCCCGCACAGGCAGGCCAGCCGGGCCAGCAGCCCGTTTTGGGAGCACAGCAGCACGGTCAGCAGCGCCACCACCACATGGGGCACCGCGATGGGCAGCCGCACCAGCCCCACCAG
>CANQUE010000038.1 GCA_947626905.1 uncultured Oscillospiraceae bacterium | reverse complement strand
CAAACTGGTCCTTTCCGGGGCCTGTCTGCCGGATGCGGCGGCCACAGACCCTGTGTCAAAAGGCATACCTTTTGACACAGGGGCGCTTTGCATGCGGAAAACATGATCTTGCCGTTAGCGGTGTCAAATATTTACAACGGCTTGATTTTTTATATACGCCATGTTAGAATTCAGGGCAGTAAAAGCTCTGTCAAAAGGTATACCTTTTGGCACAGGGGCGCAGCTGTCCTGTCCAAAGGCCATTCCGGTCACAGCAGCCTTTGTGAAGGGGAAGCTCTCCGAGATAGCCTAAGAGCACGCAGAAAAAAGTGAGCGGATACGCCGGTATGGATGAATTGTCAGCAGCCCAACAGAATCATGACGCGGTCCACGTGATCCTGCCCTATGAGAAAAAGGGAGAGTTCTATATCGAGCCGCTGGGGGACATCGGGAAAAAGCCCGTATACGATTTTCTCAAGCGGTTTTTCGATATTTTCCTGTCGATCGGGGCGCTGGCCGTTTTGGCCATCCCCATGGCGGTCATCGCGCTCATCATAAAGAAAAGCTCTCCCGGTCCGGTCCTCTATCGCCAGGACCGGCTCGGGAAAGATGGGGTGCGTTTTGAACTGCTGAAGTTCCGGACCATGCGCACCGACGCGGAAGCAAACGGCGCCCAGTGGTCTGAGGGAGAAAACGACCCCCGCATCGTTCCCCAGCTGGCCTTTATCCGCCGGTGCCGCGCCGATGAGACCGTCCAGTTCTGGCAGTGCATCACCGGGAAGATGAGCCTGGTGGGACCAAGACCGGAGCGGGAATGCTTTTACGACGAATTTGAAACGTATATACACGGCTTTCACGAGCGGCTCAAGGTCAAGCCGGGGATCACAGGGCTCGCCCAGGTCAACGGCGGCTATGACCTGCGGCCGGAGGAAAAGATCGCCTGGGATGTGGAATATATAAAACGCCGCTCCCTGTGGCTGGACTTCAAGATCCTCTGCAAGACCGTAAAAGTCCTGTTGACCGGCGCCGGCGCGAAATAGACCGCCGGTGTGTTTTCCTCTTGCCGGATATCTTATTGGTGGTATTCCCGCAGCCGGCGGTAAAACGTGGAGCGGCTCATTTTCCCGCGCCGCAGGACCTCGTTGATGGTCAGCTGCTTTTTCTCCCAGGCCCGGATAAGGCTGCCGAAATCTTCCGGGATCGAAACGGCCGGCCGGCCGAACCGCACGCCCCGGGACTTTGCCGCGGCGATGCCTTCCGCCTGCCGTTTTCGGATGTTTTCCCGCTCGTTTTGCGCGACGAAGGACAAGATCTGCAATACCAGATCGGCGATGAAGGTGCCGAGCAGATCCTTCCCCTGCCGGGTGTCCAGCAGCGGCATATCCAGCACCACGATATCGACGGCGATCTGCTTTGTCAGGATCCGCCACTGCTCCTGGATCTCTTTATAATTCCTGCCCAGCCGGTCGATGCTGGGAACATACAAAAGATCCCCCGGGCGCAGCGCCCTCACCAGCCGCTTATACTGGGGGCGGTCGAAATCCTTGCCGGATCTTTTGTCCATAAAAATGTTTTTTGCCGGAACGCCTTTTTCCCGCAGAGCCGCCAGCTGGCGGCTCTCGTTTTGATCCGCGCTGGAAACGCGGATATACCCGTAAATATTGGCCATTATCCTTTCCTCCCACTTGTGTTTTGCGGACCCGATGGCCCAGATCAAAAATAAGATCCTGCCGCGTTTCGCAGCAGGATCTGTTTCGCTGGGAGAAAAGGGAAGTCCTCTGTTTATCCGGATAGCCCGGGAGGGGCGAACAGGGTCTGGTACCGGCCCTTCCCGCCGGTGATGTTGTTGTATTCCATATAATAGTACGGGGTCAGCGCCTCGAAGAGGGGATCGCCCGGCTCGAAGACGCCGAAGCGCCCCTCCGCCGTCCGGTAAAGGCCGGTGCTGAGCCGGCAGGGAACGGCGTCCCGCAGGGAGAGCAGCTCCCGGTAATAGGGGCTCAGGGGCAGCCCCGCCAGATCCAGCACCGTGGGCACCAGATCGGTGCAGGTGAGCGTTCGATCCTCCTGCTCCGGCAGGGGACCGAAAGCGGCGTTGGCCCAGATGATGAAGGGCGTGGAGCGGGAGATGACCTCCAGCTCCTCCGCGCTCGCGCCCTCCCGGGCCCGGAGCTGGGGCAGGAAGCTGGGGCTGTGGTCGCCTACCATGCATACCAGCGCCGGCCGGGGCGAGGACTCCAGCGCCGCCATCAGCTCGCCGAGGGCCTGGTCGGACTGCTGGATGCTGGTCAGATACTCGTCCACGTCGTCGGTCAGCTCCCCGAAATCCCGCCCCGTGTGGACGGTGTCCAGGGCGGCGTCGTTCTGTTCATAGCCGCCGTGGTTCTGGTAGGTGAGCAGGTACATGAACCGGGGGCCGTCCCCGGCCTGGTCGTACCAGCCCAGAAGGTCCCGGTAATTGGCCGCGTCGGTCTCATCCCGATTGCCGTAAGCGTCGGCGGTGAAGGCGTTGGCAAAGCGGACCTGGTCAAAGCCCAGGGCGGGGTAGGACCGGCCCCGGTTGTAGTTGGAGGAGCTGGCCTGGTGCATGGCCCAGGCGGTATAGCCCAGGTCCTTCAAATACCGCACGGCGCTGTTGGCCTGGGTCATGTCCATGGTGTTGAAGGGGGCCTGGCAGGCCAGAAGGTGCATGGAGTTGCCGGTGAGCAGTTCATATTCCGCCCGGTTGGTGCCGCCACCTATGCCGGGGATGACGGCGTGGCCCCGGATGGCGTTTTCGGCGCTGCGCCATACGTCCAGATAGGGCGCGTCCGCCTCAACGTCCGTATACAGGTCCAGGTCATAAAACGTTTCGTTCAGGATCAGGATGATGTCGGGGGCGGTCTGGCTCCGGGCGGCCGTGCCTGTGCCGGCCCTGTCCGCCGCCACGGCGGCCATGGCCTGGTCGTCATAGCCCGGGGGAGTCTGGATCTGGTTCACGGTGAGAAGGGTCTGCCGCAGGAAGTATACGGGATAGCCCTGGCTGTTCAGATAGACCCGGGAGGACCAAAGCACGTCCGTGTCCGTCCGCTCCAGCCATACCGCCGCGCCGCAGCCCCCGCCCACCAGCGCCGCGATGGCCAATACCACCGCCCAGATCCGCCGCCAGGGGATGGAGCGCTTTTCCAGCGCGCACAGGAGCAGGGCCAGGACCGTGCTCACCGCGAAAGCGGCGATGGCCGCCGCCGCCGGCAGATCGAAGGGCAGATCGTACCGGCCCAGCACGTTCAGGGCCGTGCCGATGCTGAGCAGGGCCGTGGCGGTGATGGGTTCGCCGCTGTAGAGCCAGGCGTAATGGTTCGCCACGCTCCACACGGCGGTGAACAGGTTCCCCAGCAAAAACGCCCGGCCCCACCGGCGGGTGGGAAGCAGGAACACCAGGTCGATGAGCAGCACCAGGCCCATATTCAGGGGGATGAACCATATCCTGCGCCGCAGCAGCGTGACGATCCGCGTCCCGCAGCTCAGGTCCAGCTGCAGGCTCTGGATGGCCGTCATAGCCAAAATGAGCAACACAAATGCCCCCGCGCGCAGACGGGGGCGCTCACGCAGGTATGCATCTGTCCTTTGCAGCAATTTCTTCACAGTTCGGTCTGCCGGCTCTTACCCCAGCAGGGGGGCCGCCTCCTCGGGAAATCCGCGTCCGGAGAAAAGGGCCTTGTCCTCCTGGGCCAGACATACGCCCCGGGCGCTGACGTGGATGCGCTGACAGGCGCCCGCGCCGAACAGCTTGTCCATCCCCGCCTGGTATAGTTCGTAGTGCATCTCCGGCATCAGCGCCAGCACGAAACCGGCAAAGCCGCCGCTGTGGACCCGCCAGGCGCCCCGGCCGGCCAGCAGATTGCCGGAGGCTTCCAGGCACCGGGCCAAGCCGTCCCCGCAGCCCTCCGCAGTGATGTTCCGCAGGAGCTTTTCCGAGCTGCGGCCGGACTGGTTCATCAGCTCCATGAACCGCTGTCCGTCCCGCAGGCCCAGGGCGTCCGCCATGGAGGACACGCGCCAGGTCTCGTCAAAGAAATGGCGGGCGCGCATCCACTGCCGGTCGGTCTGATGGGAGGGCCACTGCTCCTCGAAAACGGAGCCCCGCACCCGGGCCAGCACCGGCTCGCCGAAGGTCTGGGCCACGGCGGTCATATCCGCGGCGATCTGGGCATAGGCCGCCTCCGCCGGGCGGGTGGACCCGCCGGTGTCCGTCAGGCACATGGCCAGACCCAGCCCGTCGAAATCGCAGTCGATGGGCAGGATCTTGTTTTCCAGCACGTCCATATACACCCCGCCGCCCATGGCGCATGTCAGGGTGTCCACCAGGCCGCAGGGCTTTCCGAACCAGCGGGTCTCCGCCTTCTGGGCGGCCCGGGCCAATTCCTCCGTCGGCAGCTCCGCGCCGGAGAAGGTGGCCAGGGTATAGCCCACCAGCACGCACAGGGTGGCCGAGGCGGCCAATCCCCGGCGGGGCGGCAGGTCGCTGAACAGATATGCGTCAAAGCCCCGCAGGGCGGGGATGACCTCCGCCAGGCTCCCGGCGATCCCCCGGACGAGGGCGCTGGGGCGGCCCGTTTCCTTCTCATCGGGCCAGAGCCGGTTCAGATCCACTTCTATGGGGTCGAAGCCCTCGCAAAAGACGCGGATGACGCCGTCGTCGTTGGGCTCCGCCTCCGCCGTGATCCCCCGATCCATGGCGGCGGCCATTACCCGGCCCCGCTGTTGGTCCGTGTGGTTCCCGGCCAACTCCACGCGGCCGGGACAGAAAAATCGTGTCATTCTCTCTCCACAGCCTCATATTCCGGCTCCCTCCGCCGGAGCGGGGGAGCGATCGTTTTCAGTATGCCCGCCGGAACGGCCCGGCAGGGAACACACAATACGCCATTTTCATGAAAGCCATATTATTATATATTTGATTTCTTCCCGTTTCAACGCTATAATACAAAAATAAAGTTACAAAAATCAGGAATCCACCCAAATCCTGTGAGAGCGAGGGAAGAAAATGACAAACGACCACAGCGTCAATCTCACCATGCTTTGCGATTTTTATGAGCTGACCATGGGCAACGGCTACCTGGCGGCGGGGAAGGAAAACGAGATCACGTACTTTGACCTGTTTTTCCGCTCTGTGCCCGACGGGGGCGGCTTTGCCGTGGCGGCGGGCCTGGAGCAGATCATCGACTATATCCAGTCCCTGCATTTCGGGCCGGAGGACATCGCCTATCTCCGAGGCCGGGGCATCTTTTCGGAGGCCTTTCTGGAGTATTTGGCCAACTTCCGGTTCACCGGGGACATCTGGGCCGTGCCGGAGGGCACGCCGGTCTTTCCCCGGGAGCCGCTGTTGGTGGTCCGGGCCCCGGCCATCCAGGCCCAGCTGCTGGAAACCTATATGCTGTGCATGGTGAACCATGAGAGCCTGATCGCCACTAAGGCGGCCCGGATCGTCCGGGCGGCCAAGGGCCGGACGGTGCTGGAGTTCGGCTCCCGCCGGGCCCAGGGGGGCGACGCGGCGGTGGTGGGGGCCCGGGCGGCCTATATCGGCGGCTGCGCCGGGACGGCCTGCGCCCTCAGCGATCAGCTGTACGGCGTACCGGCGGGGGGCACCATGGCCCATGCCTGGGTGCAGATGTTCGACACGGAGCTGGAGGCCTTCCGGGCCTATTGCCGGACGTATCCCACCAGCGCCACCCTGCTGGTGGACACCTATAACACGCTCCAGAGCGGCGTGCCCAACGCCATCCGCGCCTTCGACGAGATCCTCAAGCCCCTGGGCATCAAAAAATGCGGCATCCGCCTGGACTCGGGGGATCTGACCTATCTGTCCAAAAAGGCCCGCCAGATGCTGGACGAGGCCGGCTGGACCGAGTGCACCATCACCTGCTCCAACGCCCTGGACGAGTATCTGATCCGGGACCTGCTGGGCCAGGGGGCCTGCATCGACTGCTTCGGCGTGGGCGAGCGGCTCATCACCGCCCGCAGCGAGCCGGTGTTCGGCGGGGTCTACAAGCTGGTGGCGGTGGAGGAGCCGGACGGCGCCATCATCCCCAAGATCAAGATCAGCGAGAACGTGGGGAAGATCACCACCCCCCATTTCAAAAAGCTCTGGCGGTTCTATGCCCGGGACACGGGCAAGGCCCTGGCGGATTACCTCACCGTCAGCGACGAAACGGTGGACGATTCCGACACCCTGGAGATCTTTGATCCGGAGGTCACCTGGAAGCGGAAGACGGTCTATGATTTCCAGGCCAAGGAGCTGCTGGTCCCCATTTTCCGGGGCGGCGAGCTGGTGTATGACAAGCCGACGCTGCCGGAGATCAGGGCCTATTGCGCCGAACAGCTGAACACGCTGTGGGACGAGGTGCGCCGGTTTGAAAATCCCCACCGGTACTATGTGGACCTGTCCCAGAAGCTGTGGGACATCAAAAACGCCCTGCTCCACAGCCGGACGGACGGCTGAGCCAGGCCCCCATCAGGCGGGAAAACACCTCCGGCCAGCCGGAGGTGTTTTTGTGTTGATGAACCGGGGCCGGTTGTGGTACACTAGGAAAAATGCGTGAGGGGAGGGCGGTCTATGTCCGGGAAAAACAGCAAATATTGGACCCTGGGCACGCTGAAGAGCCGGGGCTGGACCAACACCCTCATCCGGGAGCTGCTGCCCCGGCCCCGGTACCGCCATTTGAACGGCGTCACGGTCAAGACCTGGCAGACGGACGCGGTGCTGACGGCGGAGGAAACGGAGCGGTTCCAGCGGGTGGCCCGGTCCAACGCCGCCGCCCAGGCGGCCCGGGAGCGCACCGGCGTCACCGCCGCGGATATCGGCCCGGCCCTGGAAGGGGCCGCCGCGCTGCTGGCGGAGGCGTGGGACGGCTGGGCCCGGCCGGACGAGCCCGCGGCCGTGCTGGCCAGGCGGTACCATGAGGCCATTTTGGGCCAGGTGCCCGGCGCCGGCTGGGCAGTGGCCCTCTCCCCCGGCCAGGCGGCCGGGCGGGTGGAGAGCTTTCTGGCTCTGGCCTCGCCCCGGGCGGACATGCGGGCCCGGCGGGCCGTCAAAAATTTCGTCGCCGCCGCCCCCTGGCTGGGGATGAATCCCCAGTCCAACATAGCCCAGAAGCTGCGCCTGCGCTATGGACAGACCCTGCTGGCCCTGGCCCAGCGGGAGATAGAGGCCTTCTCCGCCGCCCAGCCGGAGGCGGACCTGGCGGCGCTGCTGGCCATGGAGGACTTTCCGGTCCAGGAGCTGGCCGCCAACGGCCTGGGCTATGTATATTCGGTGTTTTACGTCCCCCGGGCCATCCGCACCAGCCTGGACGTGCTGGTGGCGCTGAACCCCAAGGACGAATACCCGGAGGCCCGGGCCATGGCCCGGCACTTCGTGGTCCATATCGGCGGCACCAACACCGGCAAGACCTACGCCGGGTTCCAGCGGCTCATCCGGGCGAAGAACGGGGTCTATCTGGCGCCGCTGCGGCTGTTGGCCCTGGAGGCCCAGGAGCTGCTGCTGGACGAGGGGGTGGCCTGCTCGCTGACCACCGGCGAGGAGGAGGACCGGCAGGAGGGGGACACCCATATCGCCGCCACCGCCGAGAAGCTGGAGCTGGGCCGGGAATATGAGGTGGCGGTCATCGACGAGTGCCAGATGATCGCGGACGCCGAGCGGGGCTATGCCTGGACCCGGGCGATCCTGGGGGTCCGGGCCCGGGAGGTGCACCTGTGCGCCGCGCCGGAGGCGAAAAGCCTGCTGCTGCGGATCATCCAGAGCTGCGGGGACACATACGAGGTCATCGAGCACCGGCGCAAGACGCCGCTGATCTGCATGAACCGCACGGTGGATTACTCCGACATCCGCCCCGGGGACGCGCTGATCACCTTCTCCAAGGTGGGGGTGCTGTCCGTGGCGGAGGATCTGCGCAGCCGGGGCAAGGAGCCGGCCATCATCTACGGGGCCCTGCCCTATGCCACCCGGCGCAAGCAGGTGGAGGGATTTCTCGCCGGCCGGATGCAGTATGTGGTCAGCACCGACGCCATCGGCATGGGGCTGAACCTGCCCATCCGGCGGATCATCTTCATGGATACGGAGAAGTTCGACGGCCATGACCGCCGCCAGCTGAAGCCCGAGGAGATACAGCAGATCGCCGGCCGGGCCGGCCGGTACGGGATGTATGACAAGGGCTTCGTGGGGGCCATGGAGGATCTGAGCCTGATCCGGGCGGGGCTGGAAACGGTGGTGCCGCCGCTGCAATACGCGGTGGCCGGGTTCTCGGACCTGATCGCCCAGGTGGATTTCGACCTGCTGGAGGTGCTGGAGGTATGGAACCGGATGCCCACGGCCGATCCCTATGTGAAGCTGGACATCAGCCGGTATATCACCATCATCTCCCGGATGCGGGAGGCGGGCTTCTCCCTGACCCGGGAGCAGGAGCTGCGGGCGGCCAACATCCCCTTCGACGAAACGGACCCGGCGCTGAACGAGCTGTTTTTCCGTTTCCTGCGGACCTGGGCCGCCGGCCAGGACCTGGAGCGGCCGGCTCTGGGGGAGAAGCAGACCGCCTATACCCTGCCGGAGCTGGAGACCCATTACCGGAAGCTGGATCTGTTTTTCTCCTTCTCCAAGGCCTTCGGCTGCGCCATCGACCGGGACGGGCTGTATGAGGAGCGGGCCCGCACCGCCGATGAGATCAATCAGATCCTGCTGTACAATCTGAAAAACAACATCCGCTTCTGCGCCAAGTGCGGCCGGGCCCTGCCGCTGCATCAGCGGGGGCGGCTGTGCAGCGCCTGCTTCAGCCGGGCCCGGGCCGTGCCCCGGCGCCATCCCGGCCGGAGAGGCTCGTGAGAGAAACGCTTTGTTGGACAGGGAGATGACTGCATGAAAAGAAAACAGAGCTTTGTCCAGGGGATGCGGGACGGGGTGCCCATCGGGCTGGGATACTTCGCCGTGTCCTTCTCTCTGGGCATCATCGCGAAGAACGTGGGGCTCACGCCCCTGCAGGCGGCGGTGATGAGCCTTTTGAACAACGCCTCCGCCGGGGAGTACATGGGCCTGACCATGATCGCCGCCGGGGCCAGCTATTGGGAGATGGCCTTCGCCACCCTGATCACCAACGCCCGGTACCTGCTGATGAGCTGCGCCATGAGCCAGCGGATGGACCCGGCCATGGGCCTGCGCCACCGGTTTTTCATGGCCTTCGATATCACCGACGAGCTGTTCGGCATCACCATCGCCCGGCCCGGCTACCTGGACCCCTGGTATATGTACGGCGCTATGGCCCCCGCCATCCCCGGCTGGATGATCGGCACGGCCCTGGGCACCCTGGCGGGGAGCGTGCTGCCGGCCCGGGTGGTCAGCGCCTTTGGCGTGGCCCTGTACGGCATGTTCATCGCCATCTTCATCCCGCCCGCCCGAAAGGACAAGGTGATCCTGGCCCTGGTGGCGCTGGCCTTTGCCAGCAGCTGGGCCTTCGCCCATCTGCCGGTGGTGTCCGCCCTGTCCGACGGCACCCGGACCATCATCCTGACGGTGCTGCTGGCGGGCGGCGCGGCGGCGCTGTTCCCCCGGAAGGAAGAGGAGGCGCAGGGATGAAGATCTATCTTTACATACTGGTGATGGCGGGGGTGTCCTATCTGATCCGGGCCCTGCCGGTGACCGTGTTCCGCAAGCCCATCAAGAGCCGTTTCATCCGCTCGTTCCTCTACTATGTGCCCTACGCGACGCTGGCGGTGATGACCTTCCCGGCCATCCTGGAGGCCACCCAGAGTCCCCTGTCCGGGGCGGCGGCGCTGGCGGTGGGGCTGGCGGTGGCTTGGCTGGGGGCGGACCTGTTCAAGACCGCCGTGGCCTGCTGCGCGGTGGTGTTCGTTTTGGAGCTGTTTCTATAAGACCCGCGCCGCTTCCAGGCTGTTCGGACGCGGCGGCTGTTGGACAGATCGGGATTTACGGAGGAAAGAAATATGAGAAGATATGCGGTTATGCTATATCCTGATTTTTCTTTGCAGGAAATTACTTGTCTTACATCTGCATTGACAATTTGGTTTGGAGAAACGATCGACTTCATTGCCAGTGAGGAAAAAGAATACCTGAGTGAAGAGGGACTGCGAGTTCTTCCAACAAAAACATGCGATGAATCAAAAATAACAGACTATGATTGTGTGATCTTGCCAGGTACAGTCAACCCGTTGCCCGCATTGTTTGACGAAAAGTTGATTGCTTTCCTAAAGGGCGGGATGGATACTGATATTGTTTTTGCGGCAATTTCATCTTCTCCGCTTTTGTTATCCAAAGCAGGCATTTTGAACGGGAAAAGGTTTACTTCAGGATACTTTATGCAGATGGCAGACACGTTCCATTTTGTCGAGAAAGAGAATTTTTTACACCAGGGCATTGTAGAAGATGGCAATGTTATAACGGGTATTGGAATGTTCTTCCGCGAGTTCGCAGAAACAGTATTAAGAAGATTTGGTTATGATGTTGGCACAAGCTTTATGCGGAATCGTCCGACAGAATACACAGAGGACGAATTGACATTTTATTGGTCTGAGGACGAATACAGGGAATTTTTAGAAGAGCTCAAGGCATATTCCTAATATTGAATAGATAAATTCCGCTTTGTCGGGGAGTGATAGACCGACAGATCGGAAGATCGAACGCAAAAAAGACCGCTGGCACACCGGCTCTCCGGTGAAAGGCCAACGGTCTTTTTTCTTTGTTGGATGTTTTGTTTTATGGCCGGCGGCCACCGGCGGGCGCTTTCATGAACGATGTCACTTTTTCCGTCTGTGCACCAGGTGAAGGGCGGCGGAGACCGCCCCGAACAGCACCCCCGCCACCGGCCATACGATCCAGGTATCGCCCCACCGCCGGGTGGTAAAGCTCCAGCCCAGGTATATCGCCGTGACGGTACACCAGTATATGACCCAGACCGTCCGGAGCAGGGGCGACTTCTCTTCCGGGGCGTAGTCCCCCTCCTGGAGCAGCATCTGGCAGGCGTCCCAGGGGATGGATGCGCTGACGATGAGATACACCCCCGCCGCCACCAGCATCAGCAGCAGCCCGACGCCGCAGGTGAGCAAAAACTCGTGCTCCGGGGCCGCCATGCACGCCAGAAGGGGCACCGCCGACGCCACGCACAGGCATATACCCGTCACCATCCGGCGGCTGTGGCTCTCCCGGTCCCGGTCCATGGCCTCCCGGGCCAGAGCCGTCACCCCGGGCGCGGCGGCGAATATCTCCTTTTCCAGATACTCGTATTTATCCAGCCGCATGCTCCACCGGACGAAAATGGCCACCGCCGGCGCCACGAAGGCGAACAGCACCACCAGGCCCGCCGCCACGGCGATCTGCTCCCGCACGGGGCGGATCGCGGACAGCCCGCCCAGCAGGATGAGGCACACCGGCGAGAGGATGCACAGCGCCACGGCCAGGGCGGTGGGCTTTGCGCTGGCCTCCTTCAGGGCCAGGAACGCCTCCGCCTCCTCCCGGGACACCTGCCGCAGGGCGGGGCCGTCCGGCTCCGGCGTCCCCTCCGGCGGGAGGACCAGATCGTCCTTCAATAGATAGTCCGTGCTCACGTCGAACAGCCGGCTCAGCTCCAGCAGCTTGTCCACCGTGGGGAAGGCCAGGTCCCCCTCCCACTTGGATATGGATTGACGGCTCACGTCCAGCCGCTCCGACAGCTCCTCCTGGCTCCAGCCCGCTTTCTTCCGCAGCTCTACCAGCTTTTCACCCATGGTCATGGCGCTCAGCTCCTTTCTTTTCTGGGGCTATCATACCTGTTTTTCCCGTTGCGGGCAAGAAAGAGGACTTGAAAAAACCGCAACCTGCGGTTGCATCGCTGAGATCCGCTCCATAGGGTGGGGCCAGGCACACGTTTCGCTATTCGCGGCGGGGCTCGCTAGGGTGGTCTTCGGCGCGGTGCTCCACCCAGTGCTCGCTGTCCAGCCGGATGTCGCGGCTCTCCAGGTACAGCAGCGCGCCATGGCCCTCGTCGTCGCACCGGTCGTAGTCCCGGACCGTGCGCACGTCGATCCAGCCGTCCCCGCTGAAGGTCCGCAGGGTCCCGTGGAAATCCCCGCCGGTGAGGCTCTCCCCGTTGGTGGAGAGGATGTCCGTAAAGACGCGGATGCGCTGGCCGTCCAGATACCAGTGGTGCTCCTCGTCGCAGGTGAGCCCGTAGGGGGCGTACTCCGCGGCGATGGTCTGAAGCGTCGCCTCATCGAAGCCGCCGGCGGTGACCGACTCGCCCTCGTAGACGTACTCCGTCATGCCGTCCTCCACCGCCTCCGGGTCGGACGCCGCCTCCTGGGCGGTCTCGGACCCAGCGGCGGTGTCCTGGACCGGATAGCGCTGCCCGACGGCGGTGGAAACGCCGCCGGTCTGGCCGTCGGAAACGGCGGTATAGGCGGCGGTGGCGGACAGCGACAGTACCACCGCGGTGACGACTACGAACACCGCCAGGCAGGCCGCCAGCACCCAGGGCCAGATCCGCCGCCGGGTTTTTTGCGCCGCCGGGGGCGTTTCCGTTTCCGGTCCGGGTCCCGGCTCCGCCTCTGTCCGGGGCGGCTCCTGGGGCGGCGGGGGCGGGGGCGCGCTGCCGGCGGCGGGCTCCGGGGCGGCGGCGTCTTTCAATAGATAGTCGGTGGTGACGGCGAACAGCTCGCTCATCTTGATGATCTTGTCCAGCTCGGGCACGGCCTGGGCCATCTCCCATTTGGAAACGCTCTGGCGGGACACGCCCAGCCGGTCGGCCAGGTCGATCTGGCTCCAGCCCTGCTTTTTTCGCAGCTCGATGATCTTGTCTGCCAAAGGCATGGGGAAACCTCCTTGTCGTTTTTCGGGTGGTCCACCTGGCTTTCAGTATATCGGCCGGCGGCCAAAACCACAACCAACCCGACCCGGAAATGTGTCAACCGACGGTTGCGGGCCCCGGTTTTCCTTGGAAAACCGGGGCCCGTCCATCAAAAATATCTCATTTGGTGCCGAAGATGCGGTCGCCGGCATCCCCCAGACCGGGGACGATATACCCGTGGTCGTTCAGGTGATCGTCCAGGGCCGCGGCGAAGATGTCCACGTCCGGGTGGGCCTGCTGCATGGCGTTCACGCCCTCGGGGGCGGCGATGATGCACATGAGCTTGATGTTCTTCACGCCCTCTTCCTTGAGGAACTTGGCCGCCGCGATGGCGCTGCCGCCGGTGGCCAGCATGGGGTCCACGATGATGGCTTCCCGGTCGGTGATATCGGGGGGCATCTTGAAGTAGTACTTCACCGGCTCCAGCGTCTCCGGGTCCCGGAACAGGCCGATGTGGCCCACCTTGGCGTTGGGGATCATGTCCACCATGCCATCCACCATGCCCAGACCGGCCCGGAGGATGGGCACGACGGCCAGTTTTTTGCCGGCGATGCGGTGGCAGACCGCCTCGGCCACGGGGGTCTTGACCTTGATCTCCTCCAAAGGCAGGTCCCGGGTGGCCTCGTAGCACATCAGCTTGGCGATCTCGCTGATGAGCTCCCGGAATTCCTTCACACTGGTGTTCTCGTCCCGGAGGATGGACAGCTTATGCTGGATCAGGGGGTGATCGAAAACCATGACGTTGCTCATATCAGTTTCTCCTTTGCAGGTAATTTATTCCGTTTTCATGCGGGCCAGCCGCTCCCGCTCCGCCTGGCTCAGACGCAGATACGCCGGCATCAGCTCCCCGGCGGGGACCGGGTCCTGCCCCAGGGCCGCCAGGGCCACGCCCCGGGCGTTTTGCAGCCGCAGAGGTTCCGGGGCGATGAACACGGCCACCTGGGACCGGTCCAGGGTATTATAGCACAGTTCCGCGCCGTCGCCAAGCAATATCCACGGTTCCTGGCGGGCGATGAGCTCGCTTTGCAGCTCCGCCGCCGATATGGCCCGGTCCGGCGTCAGGCGCACCAGCCTGCCCCCCTCCACGGTGAACAGGGCGTTATAGAGCTGGCCCCGGCGCGCGTCCATGCAGCAGCAGAGCATCTGCCCGTCCAGCACCGGTCCGCCCCAGGCCATGGCCTCCAGGGTGGACACCCCCACCGCGGGGATATCCAGCGCCCAGCACAGGCCCTTGGCCTCGGCCATGCCGATGCGCAGGCCGGTGAAGGACCCGGGCCCCCGGCTCACCGCCACCCGGTCCAGCCGGGACAGGGGCAGATCCAGCTGCCGCATCAGGCCCTCCGCCATGGGCAGCAGGGTCCGGCTGTGGGTGAGGCCCGCGTTCTGGATGGCGAAGGCCAGCATCTTTTCCTCTTCAAATACCGCCGCCGAGGCGGCTTTGGCGGAGCTCTCCAGCGCCAGTGTCAGCATGCTCCGGGCCCTCCTTCGATGGTGATCTGCCGGTCGTTGTCGCCGGTCTTCTCAAAGCGGACGGCATATTCGTCCCCGTCAAAGGCGCCGGGCACGTTCTCGCTCCACTCCACGGCGCAGACCCCGCCCCGGGCGAGGTAGTCCTCCCAGCCGATGTCATACAGCTCGTCCGCCCCGCCCAGGCGGTACATGTCAAAATGGAACAGGGGGATCTTTCCCTCTTCCAGATACTCGTTGACGATGGTGAACGTGGGGCTGTTGACCAGGCAGCGCAGGCCCATGCCCCGGGCCATGCCCCGGACGAAGGCGGTCTTGCCGCAGCCCAGCTGGCCGTACAGCGCCGCCACCGCCCCCGGGGACAGGGCTTTCCCAAATTCGGCCCCCAGGGCCTCGGTCTCCGATTCAGAATGGGTGATGTATGTCATATCACAGCTCCATGGTGGCGTAGGCGTTCAGGCTGCTGTCGGCCGTGTGCCCCGCCTGATACTCGTAATAGCCCTGGGCGCCGATCATGGCGGCGTTGTCCCCGCACAGGCGCAGCGGCGGCACATACAGGGTCCTGCCCGCCGCCTGGCAGGCGGCCGCGAAATCCGCCCGGATGCGGGAGTTGGCCGCCACGCCGCCGGCCACCGCCACGGCGGGATAGCCCAGCATCCGGGCCGCGTCCATGGTCCGGCCCACAAGCATCTCGCTCACCGCCCGGCAGAGGCTGGCGGCCAGGCCCGGCTTGTCCAACGGCTGGCCGGTCTGTTCGGCGTGGTGGGCCAGATTGACCACCGCGGTCTTCAGGCCGGAGAAGCTCATATCGAAGGGGTTGCCGTCGTTCACGCTGGGCCGGGGCAGGTCGTAGGCGTCGTCGCGTCCCTGCTTGCTGAGATCGTCGATGGGCTTGCCTCCGGGATAGCCCAGGCCCAGGACCCGGGCGGATTTGTCGAAGCATTCGCCGGCGGCGTCGTCCCGGGTCTGGCCCAGCACGCGCATATCCGTATAGCCCCGCACGTCCACCAGCATGGTGTTGCCGCCGGAGATGGCCAGGCACACGAAGGGCGGCTCCAGCCCGGGAAAGGCCAGATAGTTGGCGGCGATATGGCCCCGGATGTGGTGCACCGGGATCAGGGGCACGCCCAGGGCCAGAGCGGCGCTCTTGGCGAAATTCACCCCCACCAGCACCGCGCCGATCAGCCCCGGCGCGTAGGTGCAGGCCACCGCGTCGATGTCCCTTCGGGCCAGGCCCGCGGTCTTCAGGGCCCGGTCGGCCAGCGGGACGATCACCTCCAGATGGCTGCGGGCGGCGATCTCCGGCACCACGCCGCCGTATATCTCGTGGAGCTTTACCTGGGAGAAGATCTCGTCGGCCAGCACCTTCCGGCCGTCTTCCACCACCGCCACGGCGGTCTCGTCGCAGGAGGATTCAACAGCGAGTATTTTCATTTACAGCACCAACGTCATCAAAATGGCGTCCTCTCTGGGTTTTTCGTAATAGTTGGGCCGGCGGCCCACCGGGATGAAGCCGTGCTTGGCATACAGGGCGATGGCGGGGGCGTTGGAAGAGCGCGCTTCCAGGGTGATGAAGGCCAGCGCCCGCTCCCGTCCCCAGGCGATGGCGGCGTCCAGCAGCGCGTCGGCGACGCCCCGCCGCCGGTGGTCCGGCCCCACGGCGATGTTGTCCAGGCTGCCCTCGTCCAGTACGGACGACAGCACCGCGTAGCCGATCACGCCGCCGTTTTCCTCCGCCACCAGGAACCGGTCCTGCCACCGGGCGATCCAGTCCCCCGGCCAGGGGTCGGCGGGAAAGCACGCCGCTTCCAGCGCGGCGACGGCGGGGATATCTTCACTTGTGGCCCTCCGGACGGTCACGGCGTCAGTGGGCGTCCGCCCAGCTGTGGCCGATGCCCGCCTCGGCCACCAGGGGCACCGGGAAGTCCGCCACCTGCTCCATCTCCTCTTTCAGGATGGCGGCGGCCCGGTCCCCCAGGGCCTCCGGGCATTCCACGATCAGCTCGTCGTGGACCTGCAGCAGCAGCCGCGCCTGGGGGAGCTCCCGGGCCAGCCGGCTGTGGACCCGGATCATGGCCAGCTTGATGATGTCCGCCGCCGTGCCCTGGATGGGCATGTTCCGGGCCACTCGCTCGCCGAAGGAGCGGAGATTGAAATTGCTGGCGTGCAGCTCCGGCAGCGCCCGCCGCCGGCCAAACAGCGTGGACACATAGCCCTTCTCCTTGGCCTGGGCGATGGTGGCGTCCATATACTCCCGGACCCCGTGGTATTTGGCCAGATATGTGTCGATGTACAGCTTGGCCTCCGCCTGGCTGACCCCGATGTCCTGACTCAGGGAGAAGGCGGAGATGCCGTAAACGATGCCGAAATTCACCGCCTTGGCCCGGCCCCGCAGCTCGTGGGTCACCGCCTCCAGCGGCAGGCCGAACACCTGGCTGGCGGTGACGGCATGGAAATCCTCCCCGGACAGGAAGGCCTCCTTCATGGCCTGGTCCCCGGAGATACGGGCCAGCAGCCGCAGCTCGATCTGGCTGTAATCCGCGTCCACCAGAACGTTGCCCGGCCCGGCCACGAACATCCGCCGGATGCCCGCGCCCAGCTTGCGCCGCACGGGGATGTTCTGCAGGTTGGGGTCCCGGGAGGACAGGCGTCCCGTGTCGGTGACGGTCATCTGGAAGGTGGTGTGGATGCGCCCGTCGGGGCCGATGGCCTTTTGCAGGCCGTCGGTATAGGTGCTCTTCAGCTTCGTCAGCTCCCGGTATTCCAGCACCTGCCCCACGATGGGGTGCTTGTCCCGCAGCCGCTCCAGGGTATCGGCGTTGGTGCTCCAGCCCCGCTGGTTTTTCCGGCCGGTGGGCAGCTGGAGCCGCTGGAAGAGCACCTCGCCCAGCTGCTTGGGAGAGTTGATGTTGAACGGACGCCCCGCCTGGGCCCATATGTCCTCCTGCAGGGCGGCGATCCCGGCGGACAGCTCCTGGCCGAAGTCGTACAGGGCCTTTCGGTCCACCAAAAAGCCGGCCCGTTCCATGTCCGCCAGCACGGCGCACAGGGGCAGCTCGATGTCATAGTACAGCGCGCCCATCCCCAGCTCGTCCAGCTTTCCGGACAGCGGGCCGTACAGCGCGTATACCGCCTCCGCCCCGTCCAGGTCCCGGCCGAGATATTTCTGGCTCAGCCGGGGCAGGCTGTAATCCGAGGCGATGGCGTCCAACAGGTATCCGGCCAGGGCGGTATCGAAGATGAACCCGTCCGTGGAGAGAGATTCCTCCTGCAGCAGGGCCATCAGATCTTTTATGTTGTGGCCGATCTTCCGCACCTGGGGGGAGAACACCTTCCGCAGCAGCTGGTCGTATGCCTCCCCTCCCTGGGCCCAGGCCAGATCGTAGACGGCCTTCCCGTCGCAGAGGGAGAGGCTGTCCAGTCCATCCGTGGTGAGCACGGCCACCCAGTCCGCCGCCTCCGCCGCGGCCAGGGCCGCGCCGGCGTCCCCGGCGATGTGGGGCAGCAGGGCGGGGGCGGCCGCGCCTTCCGTTTCCGGGGCCAGGCCCCAGCGCTCGATGAACCGGCCGAAGCCCAGCCGGCGGCACAGCTCATACAGCGCCCCCGAGGGCCGCATCGCCCATTCGGCGTCCGCGGGAGAAAAGTCGATGGGCGCGTCCCGCCGGATGGTGGCCAAAGTGTAGGAAAGACGGGCGCTGTCCGCGCCGGCTTCCAGCTTGCTGCGCTGGCCGGCCTTGACGGAGGCGTCGTCCAGGTTCTCATATACCCCCTCCAGGCTGCCGAACCGGTGCAGCAGCTCCAGGGCTGTCTTTTCGCCGATGCCCGGCACGCCGGGGATGTTGTCGGAGCTGTCGCCCATCAGGGCTTTCAGATCCACCATGGCGGGCGGCTCCAGCCCGTACTCGGCCCGGAACCGGGCGGGGTCGTATTCCACCGTTTCCGTCTGGCCCATGCGGGTCTTGATGTGGACGACGTGGGTGGCGTCCGTGATGAGCTGAAAGGCGTCCTTGTCTCCGGTGACCAGGCGGCAGTCCCATCCGGCGGCCTCGCACCGGGCGGCGATGGTGCCCAGCAGGTCGTCCGCCTCCCAGCCGGCCAGCTCGTACCGGCGGACGCCCATGGCGTCCAGCAGCTCCTTCAACAAGGGGATCTGGGGCCGCAGCTCCTCCGGCATGGGCTTGCGGGTGGCCTTGTAGGCGCTGCTCATCTGGTGGCGGAAGGTGGGCGCGTGCACGTCGAAGGTGACGCACACCGCCTCCGGCTTCTCCTGGTCCAGCAGCCGCTGGAGGATGGCGATAAAGCCGTAAACGCCGTTGGTGGGGGTGCCGTCCGGCGCGTTCAGCATCCGGATGCCGAAGAAGGCCCGGTTGACGATGGAATTGCCGTCCAGGACCATGATCTTTTTTGCCTGCTCGCTCATGTGGCGCCCCCTTGCCCGTTGGTAATGAAATGATAGCATGTTTTTGCGAAAAAATAAACAGGAAAATGGCCGCCGGCTCCCCGCCCTGCCGGACGGAGCCGGCACGCGAACGGCGCATCACCGGCCGGTGATGCGCCGTCTTATCGATACATGGTCCGGCCGTGCTTTTCAGCCCACAGCCTCCGGCGTGGGAGCGCTCCCGTCCGGGTTGGGCTTGGCGGGCGGTACATAGCCGGGGTCCTTCAGATACATAGCGTCCAGATCCACGTCCACCTCGATGCCGGGGATCCGGGCGGTGAAGGAATACTGCCAGAAATCGTGGTCGTAATAGAAGATGGGCTTGGTGCCCGGGTCGCCCATCCAGATGGTCAGCCCTTCCAGCGCGTCCAGCTCATAGCGGTAGTAGGCGAAGTTCAGATATGTATATACCCCCGCCTCATAGCCCGCCGCGTCGATCAGCCGGCAGAACTCCAGACAGCACTCGGTGGTGACCTCCCCGGGGACGCCATCTGTCCGGGCGGCGGCCACGTCGATGGTCTCCCAGTCGAAGAACACCGGCAGCGTCACGTCGTATCCCTCGATCAGATCCAGGGTGAACAGGGCTTCCTCCGCGGCCTCCACGATGTTGACCGCCTGGGAGAAGAAGTATACCCCCACCTCCAGGCCCGCGTCCAGGGCCCCCTGGATGTTCTCCCGGAAGCGGCTGTCCTCATTGAGCAGGCCCTCTCCATAGGAGCGGTATCCGCAGCGGATGATGGCGAATTCGATGCCGTAATCGGCCACCTGCTGCCAGTCGATCTGCTTTTGGTGGTCGGACACGTCGATGCCGCGCCGCATGGTCAGATCCGCCTTGGCATAGGAGGGGATCTGGTCCGTGACGTTGAAATCCGTGGCGGTCCGGCCGAAGGGAGTCAGACTGGGGGCCTCCTGCACCCACATGGTCCCCCCCGAGGGGTTGAGGACCTCCACCTCCCCGGCGTGGGGGTCCACGGTCGGAGTGGGCGCCGGCGTGGGCGTGGGTTCCGGCTCCTGGCCCAGGCACCCGGCCAGAAGCGCCGTCAGCAGCAGCGCCAGGACGGCGATCAAAAAAGAGTGTCTTTTCATAATACCATAACAATAGCACATCGGAGCGGATTTTGCAAATCCGTGCCGGCGGGGGGATTTTTTCGCCCCGCGATTTACAAAACGGACGATTTATTGTATAATTCTAACGCGACTTTTTGAGAGGACTGAAATTTCAATGGCAATGCTGGAATTTGACGAGTATAAGGTGAAGCTGAACGCCTGCCGCCCGGAGCTGGACCACCTGGAGCAGGCCATGCACCTGGCCGACGCCCGCATGGAGATCGAAAAGCTCCACGCCGAGGCGGAGGAGCCGGGCTATTGGTCCGACCTGGAGCGGAGCCAGAAGGGCCAGCAGCGGCTGAAGACCCTCCAGAGCAAGTGCGACCGCTATGCCAGGCTGTCCGCCGCCTGGGAGGATATGATGACCATGTGTGAGATGGCCCAGGAGGAGAACGATGACAGCCTCCTGCCGGAGCTGGCGGACAGCTACGGAAAATTTGCCGCGGATCTGGAACAGACCCGGCTGTCCACTCTGCTCACCGGGGAATATGACGCCAACAACGCCATCGTCACGCTCCACGCCGGCGCCGGCGGCACCGAGGCCCAGGACTGGGCGCAGATGCTCTACCGGATGTATTCTATGTGGACCGACCGCCATGGGTTCAAGTGCACCCTCATGGACTGGCAGGACGCGGACCCGGCGGGCATCAAGTCCGCCACCATGAAGATCGAGGGCGAGAACGCCTATGGCTACCTCAAGAGCGAGCACGGCGTGCACCGGCTGGTGCGCATTAGCCCCTTCGACGCCTCCGGCCGCCGTCAGACCAGCTTCGCCGCCGTGGAGGTCATGCCGGAGATTGGCGACGCCGGGGAGATCGAGCTCAGGGACGAGGACATCAAGATGGACGTATACCGCTCCTCCGGCGCCGGCGGCCAGAAGGTCAACAAGACCAGCTCCGCCGTCCGCCTGACCCATATCCCCACGGGCATCGTGGTTTCCAGCCAGGTGGAGCGCAGCCATTTTCAGAATCTGGAGAACTGCAAGGAGATGCTCCGGGCCAAGCTGGCGGAGATCAAGGAGCGGGAACACCTGGAGAAGATCGAGGACATCAA
>CANQUE010000037.1 GCA_947626905.1 uncultured Oscillospiraceae bacterium | reverse complement strand
AAGCCCCCGCTCTTTGAAAGAGCGGGGGCTTGATCTATAGGGGTCTTTCGTCTTCCCGGCGAGTCTTATGCCTTTTCGGGGGATTTTCGGCTCTCGTTTTTTCGGGCCAGCCAGATGAAGGGGTCCACCGCGCCGGCCTGGAGCATGGCGCAGAGGGCCTGGATCGGGGCGCTGCCCCGGGAGGCGGCGTACCGGCGGAGCAGTTCCGGCGGGACGCTGTCTATGAGCGTCCGGATCTGGGCCTTGGCGGCGTGCCGGTCTGTGCCGGGCTGGACGGCGGCGGTATAGGCCCGGTAATAGACCGCGTGGCCGATATAGAGGTCCGGCAGGGAGGGATCGACGTCCTTGGCCTGGGCGATGCGGACCAGGGCGGCCCGAAGCCGGGCCAGCCGCCCCATCTCCCGGGGATCGTACCGGTGGGAGTTGGAGCCGGGAAGGATGCGGTAATGATACTTCGGGGTGCCGCTGAGCACCACCACCTTCTTGCAGTCCGGCAGCATGGCGGCGTTGAACACCGTGTCCTCCGCCAGGTACAGCTGGGCATCCAGCAGGGAGAGGTTGGGCCGCACCAGCTCCCGGCGGTACAGCTTGTCCCAGCGGGCAAAGGTGACGATCCGCTTGTCGGGCGTGGTCAGGTATTGGGTGAAATATACCCGCATCAGCTCCCGGATGGCCTCCGGCCCCTCATATACTCTGGTCCGGGCCTGGACCAGGGGCATGGGCGGGTCCCGCTCCTCGATCCGCTCCGCCTGGACGATGTCCGCCCCGGTCTGGACGGCGCAGTCATACAGCCGCTGGAAGTATCCCGGCTCGATCCAGTCGTCCGCGTCCACGAAGCCCACATAATCGCCGGAGGCCATGGTCAGACCGGTCATCAGGGCGGACACCACCCCGCTGTTCTCCCGGTGGAGCACCCGAAAGCGCAGATCCTTCTGGGCATACCGGTCGCATATGGCCCCCGAGCCGTCCCGGGAGCCGTCTTCCACGATGATGATCTCCATGCCCGGGAGGGCCTGCTCCGCCACGCTGTCCAGACACTGGCGCAGATATGCCTCCGCGTTGTAGACGGGAATGACGACAGACAGTGTTGCCATGGTACCTCCTTGTTGGCGTTCAGAACAGCGCCCGGAGCTTCAAAAGAAGCATCGCCGGGCGGTAGAGCCGGTGCTTTGCCAGGAAGATAAAAGGCTTGACGTACAGGGGCAGTCCCTCCAGGGAGAGGGGGCGGGCAAAGCAGGTCCTCTCCAGCGCGCGCCGCACGTTTCCGGCGGCGGCGGAAAAAGTCTTCTGGTGAAACAGCTCCTGGTTGATCCCGTGGATGACCCGGTAGGCGGCGAAGGCGTTGATCTGCCGGTCCAGGGCCGGCTCCCGGCGGCCCAGGTGCTCCCACAGATAGTCGACCACCAGCTTGGCCTCGTCAAAATAGCCGGGCCGGTAGTGGTTCAGGTTGGACTGGACCTGCCGGCGGTAGACATACAGCTTCTCCCGAGTGATGTAGGCCGACGAGGCATAGTATACGCACTCGTAGCTCATGGCCGTGTCCTCGAAGATGGTGATCCGTCCGTCCTGCAGGTAGTGGGCCTGCACCAGCTCCCGCCGAAAGGCCTTGGTCACCAGGTATCCGGGAAAGAGCTGGAACCCGAAGGGCTTGCGCCGCAGATCCAGGAGCATGTAGGGATAGACCTCCCGCTCCAGCCGGGCCTTGTCGTAGTACCCCTCCTCCGCCAGCATGGGCTGGGCCACCTCTCCCGTGTCCCGGTCCAGGTCGTACAGCACCATATCCGGCCGACCGTTATCCTCGATGTGCCGCCGGAGGGTTTCCAGCCAGTGGGGGAGGACCCAGTCGTCCGCGTCCACAAAACAGATATACTCGCCCCGGGCCATGTCCAGCCCCTTTTGGCGGGCGGCGGTGGGCCCGGCGTTGGCCTGGTGCAAGGCGGCCACCCGCCCGTCCCGGGCCGCATAGGCGTCGCAGAGGCCGCCGGAACCGTCGGACGAGCCGTCGTCCACCAGGATGAGCTCAAAGCTGCCGCAGCTCTGATCCAGGATGCTGTCCACGCAGGGGGCCAGCCAGGCCCCCGCGTTGTATACGGGGACGACGATGGAGAATAAGGGCGTCATGGCTCCTCCTTGTGCCTGTCAGCTTCTGGCCCGCATCGCCAGCAGAGCCAGCCGGTACATCCGGCATTTCAAAAGCAGCAGAAAGCATTTCATATCCCAGGGCAGCCCCCGGAAGGACAGCTCCCCGGGAATGCCCGTCCGGGCCATGGACCCGGCGATGTGGGCGGCGGCCTGGCCGCCCCAGCGGCGGCGGTCGTTGTCCATGCCGATCAGGACCTTCCGCAGATAGGCCCCGTTGAGCTGGCGGTCCAGCGCCGGGTCTTTCCCTCCCAGCCGGTTTCGCATATAGCCGAAGCACAGCTGTATCTCCCGGAAAAACTCTGGCCGGTAGGCGTGCAGAAGGGAGCTTTCCCGCACCCGGTAGGTGTACAGCCGCTCCGGGCAGAAGTACAGACTCTGCGCGTGATACAGGCACTCGTAGGCCATGGCCATGTCCTCGAACAGGGGGATCTCCGCCCCCTCGGCGATGTAGTGGTCCAGCAGCAGCTGCCGCCGGGCGATCCGCAGAGGGATATAGGCCGGGAGCAGCTGGGTGCCGAAGGGCCGGCGGCGGCTGTCCCAGAGCATATAGGGATAGACCTCCCGCTCCAGCCGGGCCTTGTCGTAATAGCCGGGCTCCAGAAAGAGGGGGACGGGGGCCATGTCCGTGTCCCGGCGGTGGTCGAACAGGACCATATCGGGAAAGCTTCCCTTCTCCAGGGCGTCCCGTACGGTTTCCAGCCACCGGGGGGAAACATAGTCGTCGCTGTCCACAAAGCCCACATAGTCCGCCCGGGCCTGATCCAGGCCCGCCTTTCGGGCCCGGGCCAGACCTGCGTTGGCCTGGTGGATCACCCGCACCCGGGGATCGGCCCCGGCGTAAGCGTCGCAAAGAGCGCCGCAGCCGTCGGGGGAGCCGTCGTCCACCAAAATGAGCTCAAGATCGTCAAAGCTCTGACCCAGGATGCTGTCCACGCACTGGGGCAGATATTCCTCCACCCGGTATACCGGGACCACGATGGAAAAGGCCGGCGTCATACCTGCCGCCCTCACAGGTCGAAGTAGGGCCGCAGCTGGTCCCGGATGCCGTGCTGGGTGGTGTATTGGGGGCAGACGAACTGCCCGGCGTGGTTGCCCTCCACGCAGACCCACCCCTCGTCGGTGAGGGCGAAGTCCCAGCTGATGTAGGGCTGCTCGGGGAAGGACAGGCTCATCTCCCGGGCCAGGGCCTTCATCTCCTCCCAGCGGGGGACCTGCCAGCCGATGATCCGCACGCCCGTGTCCGGGTGGACGAGGACGCTCTCCAGGGCCTCCGTCACCCCCGGGGTGGTCAGGATGCCGGTGTCCACATCCACGCTGGCCACGAACCCGCCGGCGCCGGCGTTGTCCACCAGGCCGCTGCCCCGGCCCATTCGGAAGAAGGTGAAGAGGATGTCCACCTGGCCGGCTTTGCAAAATGTGGCGCACCGCACCGTATTCACCGAGCCGGGGTGGAATTGGGCCATGTCCCCGCTCTGGCAGATCAGCTCCTCCAGGATCACGTCCTGGCCCCGGAACCAGGCCAGCAGCTCCTCCCGGCCCCGCCCGTCGGCGGCGGCATCAAACAGGAACACCCCGTTGCCGCAGGCGTCGTTCAGGGGCTTGGCGATAAAGCGGGGGTGCTTCTGCAAAAAGGCGAAGAAGGTTTCCGCCTCCAGCCCCGCGCCCGCCAGGATGGCGTCCCGGCGGTAATATTTTTGGAATTTTTTGTAGCACTCCCACTTGTTCAGCAGCGTGTTCCACGTTTCCGGCGTGCCCACCTGCCGGTAGGCGTCCTCCTTTTGCAGCTCGGTGACGAACTGGCTCCGGCCCTGATGGCCCAGCCGGTGGAACCGGAAAAGAAAATACTCGTTGAACGCGCACAGATACCGGATGGCGCTGTACCACATATCCCGCCGCAGCCAGCGCATATAGGCGCTGTCCCGCTTTTGGTCCGGGGTGCAGAACAGGTCGATGTTCTCCCGCATGTGCTGGTGCAGGGTCCCGCCCTGGAGCTTGTCCGCCAGGCGCATAGGGGGGATGAGAAGATAGGCCGCGGGCGGGCAGACCTTCACGATGGCCTGGCCCATGTTCCGGGCTTTTTCCACGATGGACATATCTGCTCCTTTCTCAGCGGCGGCCGAATACTTCTGTCAGCACCGTGTCGGTCAGGTCCCCGAATATGGGGCCGTTGGCCGCGTGGGCCTGGGCGGGGATCACGTTGTATTCCACCAGGACCGGCTCCCCGTCCGGGGCCACGGCCATGTCCCAGCCGATGATCTTGAAATGGCTCATCTTCGCCGCGTGGGCGCACACGCTCTCCACCACCCGGTCATAGGAGGGGACGGTCACCGATCCGAAGGGGATGCCGTTTTCGTAGTGGTCGGAGAAGTGGAAATGGTGGTCCATGCCCAGCGTATCCAGCCGCCCGCCGGGACCGATGGCCGCCTTGTATCCCCCCTGGGAGGTGTTGTCCACCTCGCTGGAGGACCCGCCCACCCGGAGGATGGCGGCCAGAAGATGGACCTGGCCGCCGTGGAGGAAGGTGATGAGGCGGACGGTGTTCAGAGAGCCGGGGTTGAGCCGGGCCAGGTCAGGGTGCTGGTCCATCTTCTCCTGGACGATAAAGTTGTCCCCATACTGCCGGAAGATGTCCCGCACGTCCCCGTCGGAGAGGGAGGCGCTGTCGTAAAAGCGGATGCTGTGGCCCTGGCCGCTGCCCACGGAGGGCTTGACCAGGATGCGGCCCCGGCCGCGGCACCGGGCCGCCGCCTCGTCCTCGGTGAGAAGGGACAGCCCGTCGTCATAGTAGACGCCCGCGATGCGCTTGACCACCGTCACCGGCCGGCGCATGTCCGGGAACAGCACGTTGTGCAGGCACTTGTCCTGCAGGGCTTTGGCGAAGATCAGGTTGTTGTAGTGGGGGATGATCCGGTCGAACCACATGTCGTCCGGGATATACCGGGGGTCAAAGGGCCGGTTGGGGTGGGCGAGAAGGGTGAACCAATACTTTTTCGGCGGCCGGGTCCGGAACTGCCGCCAGTAGGGCCGGATCACGGAGGCATACTCCGCCTCCACCCGGGGATTGGGACCGACCCCCTTCACGTCCTGCCGGGCCTCCCACCTGGCTCCTATGGCCAGCAGCCAGGTCTCCACGGCGATATAGAGCTTGTCATACAGCGGTCGCAGCTTACTGCCCATGCCGGTCGGTCTCCTCTTTTCTGCTCTCGGCGTTCACCGTCTGGCGTATCTCGTACTGGGGCATATTGCTCACGGTCATGTAGATCCGGCCGATGTATTCCCCGCACAGGCCCAGCAGCAGCATGAGCATGCCGCCGATGCCCAGCTGCAGGGCGATGCTGGTGGTGAAGCCGGCGGCGATATGCGGATTGATGAGCTTGCGTATCACCACCACCACGGCCGCGAGAAATCCCACGCCGGCGCAGGCCGTGCCCGCGATCACCGCCAGCCGCAGGGGAACGGTGGAGAAGTTGGTGAATCCGGTCAGCCATAGGGCCACCATTTTGCGGAAGGTGTAGTTGGACCGGCCGGCCAGCCGGTCCCGGTGCTCCATATCCACGTTGGCGTACCGCTGGGCCACATGGGACAGGTACCCGCCCATGGAGGGGAAGGGGCTTTTGTACTTTTTCAGGGCCTCCACCGCGATGGAGCTGATGGCGTAATAGCTGGAGATGGTGACGCCCTTGGGCTGAGAGCCGTTGAGCTCCAGCATCCGGGTGTTGAGCCAGCTGGTGATCCGCTTGAACAGGCTGTGCTTTTTGTGGCTGAAGCGGGCATACACCACGTCATAGCCCTCCGTCAGGACCTTGTCCACCAGGCGGAATATCTGATCGGCGGGATGCTGGCCGTCGTCGTCCATGAACACCAGCACGTCCCCCGTCACATAGGGGATGGCGGCCATTTTGGCGGTGGACTGGCCGAAATTCCGGGACAGGTTCACGCCGACGATCTTTTTGTCGGCCTGGCACAGCCGGGTGATGACGTCGAACGTGCCGTCCTCCGGATAGTCGTTCACCAGGATGATCTGGTAGTCGTAGCCGGGCCGGGCGGTGATGACAGAACGCAGCTCGTCCACCACAGGGCCGATGGTCTCGGCGGAGCGGTAACAGGGGATGGCGACCGAAATGGTGATCATAAGCTCTCACCTCCGAGGTAGCGTTGGCGCAGCGCCTCCAGCCGGTCCAGGGACTCGTCGGTGGGGGCGGCGTTGAACAGGGCGTAATTGTCCCGGATGGCCTGGGCGGGCAGCTCCCACCAGCGGCTGTCCAGGAGCCGGGCGATGATGTGGTCGGAAAAGCGCCGGCGGATCGGCCGGGCCGGAACGCCGGCCACCACCGTATAGGGCTCCACGTCGTGGGTCACCACCGCTCCGGCGCCGATCACCGCACCTGTGCCCACGGTGACGCCCCGGCAGACGCAGGCGTTGGCCGCGATCCACACGTCGTGGCCGATGACGCAGGGGGCCGCGAAGCGGTCGTATCCGCTCTCCCCCTCCGGCAGAAGATCGAACATATCGGAATAGAGGAACGTGTGGGTGGTCAGGCGGGAGAAGTCGTGATCCGCCCCGCCGATGGACACGTTCCAGGAGATGGAACAAAACGAGCCGATTTGGGCGTGCCAGGCGGTCACGTTCTTGCCGGTATAGGAGTAGCGGCCCATGGTGACGTTGTAGAGCATGTTGTTGCGCTGCAGGGCCACCCGCTCCTCCAGCCGGCAGCCTCCCACCCGGGAGAAATCGCCGATGGTGACGAACTCGCCCAGGACCGTATCCTCCACCCGGGTGCTCTTGTATATTTTTGCCGTGGGCGCGGCGGTCACATTCCGGCAGATCGCGTCCGGCGCGGCATAGAAGGTATCGGCCATATCATTGCACCTCGATCTCGATGTGATCCAGCACGGACTGCAGCCGCGCCAGGCATTGGGGCACATCGTCCCCGGACACCAGCACCTGCCCGATCCGGTCCCCCGCGTTTTCAAACACGCGCACCCGGTCCCCGGGCCGGACCAGGACGGTCAGCTCCTCCACATACGCGGGCAGCGGGTCCGGCAGGCGCACCGCGCGCACCGTCCCGGCGGCGGGGGCCCGGAGCATGGACGCGGCCACGGGCAGCGGCCGCTCCCGGCGGGCGTCGAACAGCGCCCGGGCATCCTGGCCCAGGGCGGCCATCAGGATCATTTTATAGTAATCCACGCCAAAATGGGCGCCGATGAGCTCGGACAGGCACGTGGCGCCGGCCCGGGCGGTGAGCTCGATGATATAGGGCTCCCCGTCCTCCAGCACGAAGTCGAAATTCACCGCGCAGTCGTTGAAGCCGCAGGCGCGGATGGCCCGCTCCGCCTGGTCTGAGATCTTGGCCCGGACGGCGTCGGAGCAGTCCAGGGGGGCATAGTGGCCGATGGGGATGTTGGGCCGGTCCGGGTTGGACACAGTCAGGTTCCCGTCCGGCAGCACGAACAGGATCTGTCCATTCTGGACGAAAGCCTCGGCGCAAAAGCTCCGGCCGGAGACGAACCGCTCCGCCAGGCAGTAATCCTCCCCGGTCAGGGCCAGGCATTTCGCCAGCGCCCCGTGGGCCGCGGCCCGGTCGTGGAGCACATAGACCCCGTTGCTGCCCTGCAGGTCCGCGGCCTTCACCACCAGGGGCAGGCCGAGGGCGTCGATGGCTTCGTCCAGATCCCCGCCGGAGCGCAGCACCCGCCAGCCCGGCGCCTGAACGCCGCCGGCGGCGAAGGCCTCTTTCATGGCCAGCTTGTTGACGGATATCTCCGCCGCCCGGCGGTGGATGCCGTGCAGGCCCAGTTTCTCGCAGGTATAGCCCAGCGCCCGCATGCCCGCCTCAAAACAGCAGGTGGCCACCCCGTCCACGGCCAGCGCCTCCGCCGCCGCGGCGATGGCGGGGGCGTCGGCGATGTCGGTGTAGGTGACCTGGTCCGCCTCGGCGATGCCGGGATGATCGCCCGGGATGGTGGCGGCGATGGTGTACAGGCCCATGGCCCTGGCGGCCCGGATGAGGGGCACCTGGGCGGGGCCTGCGCCCAGCACCATGACCTTTTTCATCGGACGGCCTCCTTTTGGGGGAACTTCATATACTTCGGTGCGTCCGGGCCTGTCATAAACAGCAGGTCCAGGATGCTCACATTGTGGGTGAACGGGCCGTGGAGCTGGGGATACTCCGGGTAGCCGGCATAGTCCATGTAGTCCAGCCGGACCCCGGCGTTTTCAAATACCTCGTCTACGATATAGTCCTTCGCGGCGGGGCCGGACAGGTAATAGTCCCCTCCGGCGGATCGCACCAGCGCCGCCAGCCGCTCCGTCTTGCCCTCGGCCAGGGGATAGTCGGAGGACCAGGTGATCTTCGTGCCGATGCCCAGAAGGGCGCAGAGCTCGGTGAGGAACAGGTGATTGATCTGGCTGAGCATCTCCAGCCGGGCGGCCTTTTCGTACAGGTCCGCCAGCACCGGCTCATAGGTCTTGAAAAAGGGGGCCTTGGCGTAGCTGTAACGGATGGCCTTCCAATGGTCCTCCGCCCACCGGGAGCCGGTGACGCGGGTCTGGTTGATGGGCTGGAAAAACTTCCCCTTGCTCTCCACCGGGATCGTCAGCCATTGCAGGCCGTTGGCGGTCTTGATCTGGTTGCGGTTGCGCCAGTCCCGGCGGGTGTACTGCATGTCGTCGTAGAGGATGAACTCGTCCACCAGGCCGATGATGTCGAAATAGCCCTTCCAGGGGATATAGTTGGATTGCAGGATCGCGACCTTTTTCACGGATACACACTTTCTCCCGGCGTGTCTGCTGCCGGGACGGCAGAAAATCGGGACGGGCCCGGGCTCACGGGTCGCCGGCGAGGCTGTAGGCGTCGGTGGAATAGACGGCGCCCGTTGGGCTGGGGGAGATGACGAGCCGGGCCGCCGCGCCCGCCGGGCGGAAGGTATAGCTCTTCCCGTCGATGGTCTGCTCGCCGGTCAGGGCCTGGCCGTCCCGGAAATAGTAGGTCATGCCGTTTTGCTCATACCAGCCGGTATAGTCCTCCGCCGGCCGGATCTGGTCCAGATCAGCCACGAACACGTCCTGGCTGAGCTGGGCCACGCTCAGGGCCTGGACCGGCCCGAAATCCAGCGTCAGATACTGCAAAAGGCTGGGGAGGGTGCTGGGGAGCTTGTACATGAACTGCACGTCCTCCCGGAAGAAGGCGTCGGCATAGAGCCGCCCCTCGGTGCGGGCGGTGTCGCCCCCGTCGCCCCACAGGTCCGTGTTGCCGGGATAGTGGGAGTCGTGGAAGGGGTCCAGGTTCTGCTCGTACATATTGGTGATGAACAGCGTGTCCGGATGGGCGTTGGCATAGCCCTCGGTGGCGCGCTGCTCGCCGAACAGGTCCGCCGCCGTGGCGATATCCCGGACGTTGGGCACGGCCAGCGCCCCGGCCAGCGCGCCCAGGGCCGCTCCCGCGAGGAGAAGGCCCGCTAGCGCCCGAAGGGCGGTCCGTCCGCCGGAAGCGCCGGCCTGTTCTTCCATCTTCTCCGCCCCGGCCAGGGCCATGAGCAGCGCGGTGACGCAGGCGGGCAGCATGACCACCAGGAACACCCGCAGAGGGAACCGGCCGCCCATCACCAGATACAGCAGCAGTATCAGCGCCCCGCCCGCCGCGGCCAGAGAGCACAGAAGCTCCGGCCACCGGCGGCCGCCGGCCAGGGCCAAAAGGCAGGCCAGGGCGGTCAGACAGAGAAAGCCCAGGGCCAGCCGGCCCATATAGGCGTCGTCCGTCACCTGCCGGACCAGGCTTTGGACGGCGCCGCCCAGCTTCCCGGCGCTGTCGGACGGGGCCTCGGCCTGTTCTCCCGTCCGGGCATAATAGGCCTGGGCCAGGTCCTGGAAGGTCTGGGTGGTGATCCGCTGGTCCATGAAATACCAGCCCCGCAGCAATGTGCCCAGCTCCGGCGGGATGCCGGCCTGTTCAAAATCCTCCGGGGTCATGTCCTCGATGAGATAATCCACCACGAGGGAGCGGGCGCTTTCCGCCTCGGAAAAATTCTCGTCCCGGGCCACGGCGCTGTCTTTCGTGACCAGGCGGCTGCCCCCGTAGACGGCCAGCACGGCCAGGAGCAGAGCGGCCGACGCCAGGATCTGCCGGGATCTGCCGGGTCCGGGGAGCCGGAGGGCCCGGGCGGTCTGATAGGCGGCCGCCAGCGCGAAAAAGCACAGCAGGCATTGCCCGGTCTGCCGGCGCTGAAGGATGCACAGAGTCATCAGCACCACGGCGGCGGCGTCGGACACCGCCCGGCCCGACCGGGTCTTCGTCCGGTCCCGACACAGCAGCAGCGCCGTGGCCGCGGAGCCCGCCACGGCGGGCGTGACGGTGAAGGACAGCTCGGTCAGCGTATACAGGCCCAGACCCGCGCACAGCAGCCCGTGCACCGCCGTGCCCCGGGCCAGCGTCCCGCCGCCGGTCCCGCCGGCCAGCAGGAACACGCACCGGCCAATGGCGGTCAGGCTGAGAAAAATGGCCGTCAGGTGGTAGAGAGTGTACCACCAGAAGTCGGCGTCTATGGCGTACAGCGAGCCGATGAGCCCGCAGAACAACACATGGGAGAAGGTGTTGGCCCCGCCCCGGAGCCCTTTTTCCGGCACAGAGCGGATGCTGTTGAGGATGCCCACCTCGTCGCTGGTCATAAAGCGGACGACGGTGACGCGGAAGGTCCACAGGAAGAACAGCCCCGTCAGCACCGCCGCGGCCAGCAGGCGAAAGCGGTCCTTTTCCAGGGCGGCGTCGGCTTTTTGGACGAGCCGCTGCCCTCCCCCGGTCAGCCCCAGGGCCAGGCAGCATACCAGCGCCGCGCCCATCCGGGCCGCCCGCCCGGGCAGGAACGCGCCCGCCTGAAAGGGGAGGAACAGATCCGCCCCCACCCGCCGGGCGATGGCGCTCTCCGCCAGCAGGAACAGGGCCGCCGCCCAGACCAGGGCGCCGGCGGCCTTCCGGGCCAGGGGGGCGGACCCGCCGCCGCTCATGGGCGGCTCTCCCGGTAAAAGGCCGTCACGGCCTCCACCACCTGGGCGATCTGGCTGTCGGTCAGACCGTAGTACATGGGCAGGCGCAGCAGCCGTTCGCTCTCGCGGGTGGTGTATTTGTCCTCCCCGTGGAACCGGCCGTAGCGCAGGCCGGCGGCGGCGGAGTGGAGCGGTACGTAGTGGAACGCCGAGCCGATGCCCCGCTGCTTCAGATATCCGCTCAGGGCGGTGCGCTGGGCCAGGTCCCGGGTCTTGATGTAGAACATATGTCCGTTGTGGACGCAGCCGTCGGGGATATAGGGCAGTTCGATATGTCCGTCCCGGGCCAGGGGCGCCAGGCCGTCGTAATAGAGCTGCCAGCTGTGGAGCCGGGCGGCGTTGATCTGGTCCGCCAGCTCCAGCTGGCCCCAGAGATACGCCGCGTTCAGTTCGCTGGGCAAAAAGCTGGTGCCCGCCACCTCCCAGGTGTATTTGTCCACCTGGCCCCGGAGGAACCGGGCCCGGTTGGTGCCCTTCTCCCGGACCATCTCCGCCCGGGGGTCCTCCTGGCGCAGGAGGATGGCGCCGCCCTCGCCCATGGAGTAATTTTTCGACTCGTGGAAGCTGAAGCAGCCGTAATCCCCGATGGACCCCAGGGCCTGGCCCTTGTAAGAGGCCATGACGCCCTGGGCCGCGTCCTCGATCACCTTCAGCCCATGGCGGCGGGCCACGGCGAGGATCTGGTCCATCTCGCAGCCCACCCCGGCGTAATGCACCGGGCAGATGGCCCGCGTCCGGTCTGTGACGGCGTCCTCGATGAGGGTCTCGTCGATGTTCATGGTGTCCGGCCGGATGTCCACGAACACGGGGGTAGCCCCCGCCAGCACGAAGGCGTTGGCGGTGGCGGAGAAGGTATACGACGGCAGGATCACCTCGTCGCCGGGCCCTACGCCGCAGAGGATCGCGGCCATGTCCAGGGCGCTGGAGCCGCTGGTGGTGAGCAGCGCCTGGGCCGCGCCGGTGTGCCGGGCCAGCCAGTCGTGGCATTTTTGGGTGAAAGCCCCGTCGCCGCAGATCTTGTGGGAGTGGATGGCCTGCAGGACATATTCGTCCTCCCGGCCGGTATAGGGGGGGATGTTGAAGGGGATCATGGCGTTCCTCCGAAAAACAAGGGGATGTCAGCGGTCATCATACATCTTCCGGTAATAGTCCCGGTACTCGCCGGAGAGGATCTCTTCCCACCAGGGACGGTTGGCCAGATACCAGTCCACGGTGCGGCGGATGCCGTCGGCAAAGGCGGTCTCCGGCGACCAGCCCAGCTCGGTATGGATCTTCTCCGGGTCGATGGCATAGCGCAGATCGTGGCCCTTCCGGTCCGTCACGTAGGTGATGAGGCTCTCGGGCTTGTCAAGGGCCCGGCAGATCAGCCGGGCGATGTCGATGTTGCGCATCTCGTTGTGCCCGCCGATGTTGTACACCTGGCCGATCCGGCCCCGGCGCAGGATGAGGTCGACGGCTTTGCAGTGATCGGCCACATACAGCCAGTCCCGCACGTTCAGACCCTTGCCGTAGATGGGCAGCGGCTTGTCCGACAGGCAGTTGGCGATGAGCAGAGGGATGAATTTCTCCGGGAACTGATACGGCCCGTAATTGTTGGAGCAGCGGCTGATGGTGGCCGCCAGGCCGTAGGTGCGGCAGTACGCCTGGACCAGCAGGTCCGCCGCCGCTTTGGAGGCGCTGTAAGGGCTGGAGGCGTGCAGGGGCGTGTCCTCCCGGAACAGCAGGTCCGGCCGGTCCAGGGGCAGGTCCCCATACACCTCGTCGGTGGACACCTGGTGAAAGCGCACGTTCCCGTGGGCCAGACAGGCGTCCATCATCACCTGGGCGCCCAGGATGTTGGTCTGCAAAAAGATCTCCGGCGCGTCGATGGACCGGTCCACATGGCTCTCCGCGGCAAAATTCACCACCGCGTCGGGCTTTTCTTTTTGGAATACCGCCTCTATGCCGGCCCGGTCCCGGATGTCCTGCCGGTAAAAGGCGAACCGGCTGTCCGCCAGAGCGGCCCGCAGGGTGGACAGATTCCCCGCGTATGTCAGACTGTCCACGCAGACCACCCGGTCCTCCGGATGGTTTTCCAGCAGATAATAGACGAAGTTCGCTCCGATGAATCCGGCGCCGCCGGTGACGAGGATCGTGCTCATATGTTTCTCCTTTTTCTCAGAGCCAGATCACCGTGCCCCGGGCGATCAGCAGGACCGTGGGGACGATGTACACGAACGCCAGGGCCCCGGCGGCCACGGCGAAGAAGAGGACCAGCGCGCCCTGCCGGGCCCAGCGGGGCGGAGGCGGCAGCCTCCGCCGAAGCAGCAGCGCCGCCGCCCCCAGCGTCAGCGTGACCAGGGTGATGGCCAGGCCCCGCCCCGGCGTGATCCACCGGGCGGGCCGCCAGAGCCGGATGGTGTTTTTCCCCTGGGTCAGGGGCACCCCGGAGAGGGTGGCCAGGGGATAGTCAAAGGCGGTGGGACGCCCGTTCACCGTGCACTTCCATCCCCCGGCGGTGATGGGCAGAAACAGCACCTGCCCCTCCCGCTCCGCCGTGACGGTCAGGTCCAGCCCTGTCCGATCCCAGGACAGGGTCATCTCCCGGTCCCCCGCGGCGTCGGCGGAAAAGCTGTCCAGCGTCTGCTTGTCCAGGGCCGTCACCGCCACATTCTCCGCCGTCAGGTCCAGGGCGGAGGAAAAGCGGATCTGGAAGCTCTCCCCGGCCCGGACCAGGCCCAGAGAGAGGAGGTTGGAGTTGAAAGGGGCCGGATAGACAGTGTTGCCCAGGTTCAGATAGCTGGGCACGGCCACGGCCTCGCCGCCGGCGGTGATATTCACCGCCGTGCCGTTCACCGCCAGATAGAGAAAGCTGTCCCGCTCCGGCACGCAGGTGAAGGCATAGGTGCGCAGCCCCTGGCCGGAGACCTCCAGCGCCGCCGGGGACAGATCCGCCGCCACGGTCCCCTCCGAGCCGGTGAAGGCCCGATACAGGCAGTTGAGCCGCTCCGGGATCGTTTCAAGGGAAAAGTAACCGTCCAGCGCGCCCTGGTCGTACATCAGGCCGGTCAGGCCCGGATAGCGGCTGGCGGCGATCTGGATGCCCGCCACGGTGTTCCCGGGCACATACAGATCCTCGTCCACCGGCAGCTGGCTCAGCGCCCGGTCCACCCCCAGCAGCATGTCCGAAAACACCGTGCCCCCCACGTCCATGATGCGGAAGTAATTCACCGTATAGCCCAGCTCCCGGTACACCCCCAGCCGGGTGGCGGAGGAGGCGGAATCCACGCTGGACAGGGCGCTCACCCCGGCGATGGCGGCGTAACCCGCGCTCAGACTGCCGTCCACGTTCTTGCACCGGGACAGGGGGGACAGGTCCTGGCCGGAAAAATACGTATACAGCTGGTCTGCCGTTTCGATATAGGCCGGGTCATATTCCCGGGTATAGGTATGGTTGTCCTCTGGGGCGATGAAGCCGCAGGCGTTGACCCCGATCTGGACCAGCACCAGCGCCGCCGCGATCCAGCGGCCGCCCTGCCGGCCGGAGGACAGAAGAAGGCTGTAAAGGACGGTGAAGGCCGCCCCCGCCAGCGCCGCGATCCCTGCCCAGCGCAGCAGGCCCACCCGTCCCAGCGCGGTGAGGAACACGGAGCCATAGGCCTGGTATGTCTTCGTCAGCCAGGGCAGCGCCGCCGCCAGGATGACCGCCGCGCCCGCTCCGGCCAGGAGGGGGAGGAGCCGGGCCCTGGCCCGGGGCGGCGGAGGGGAGGCCGTTTCCCGGCCGGAAACGCTCCGGTCCAGAAGGACCCCCGCGCAGCCCAGCAGCGTGGCCGGGAGCATATAGCCGTAGCGCATGGGGAAGAAGTTGTACTGGCCGAAATGCCATACCGTGTCGATGTTGGTGAACACCATGGGCAGGGCGAAAAGGCCGCACAGGCCGGCGAAAAACCGCTTTTCGTTCCGGCCTGCCCGCCGCCGTTCCCTCAGCAGCAGCGCCGCCGCCGGGCTCATCCCCAGCAGCATCAGGGCGGTGTGGCGGATGTTGGTCAGATCCCATGTGGACATGCCCGCGCTCAGACCGGAGTCGACGTTGCTCTGGAACCGGGAGGAGGTGGCGATCCCCTGGGAGCTGGTGACCCAGAAGCACGCGGCCAGACCCAGGGCCGCCGCGGTGGCCAGGCCCAGCTTCAGCGCCCGGTCGCCCCGTTCCTCCCGGGGCAGCAGCCACAGCATATAGCCTAGGGAGAAAAACAGGATATACAGCGTCGCCATATAGGCGTGGTACACGCCCAGGTAGAGCACGTAGCAGTAGGCCGCGGCATAGGCGCCCCACTTCCCCGTCCGCAGCAGCCGTTCCAGGCCGTACAGCAGCAGGGGGAAGGCCGCGGCGATGCCCAGCCAGGAGAAGTTGGTATAGTATTGCAGCGTGAAGCCGCAGAAGGTATACAAAAGACTCAAAAGCGTCTTCTGCCGCCCCGGCACGGCGGGAAAGCGCAGACACAGCGCCGCCGACGCGCCCAGGGAGATGATGACCAGCTTCGCCGCCAGATACAGGCTCAGCCCTTCCAGCACGTGATCCCGGCTCACCAGCAAAAATACCAGGCTGGCGGGGCTGATGAGGCTCTTCCAGCCGGCGCTGGTCCCCTCGCTCAGGCCCGCGTACCAGCTCTGGGCCATGCTGGCCCGGCCGTGGAGCACGTCCCACAGCTTGTAATAGCCGGGCACATAGAATTGGGCGGTGTCCACGTAGGCCACGTTGTCCGTCCCGAAGGGCCAGACGCCCCGCAGGGCATAGACCACGGCCAGCAGCGCCAGGGTCCCGGCCGCGGCGGCCAGACACACGCCCAGAGCGGACAGTATCCTGTTTTTCCTGTCGGGGGCGGCAGCGGCCATGGCGGACCTCACAAAACGGCAAAATACACTAATATCTTATTATAGCATATCCGCCGTCAGGCGGGATGCTATAATGGGGCATGTTTTGCGGTTCCGGCGTCAGCCGGGAGCAAAACCGCCTTGGATCATATATAATGACCGCTCTGCGGTCATTATAGCATAAACTTTGGGAAATTCAATACAGGCGATGGGCCCCGTCAGGCCCCGGCGAAGTGGAAAAGAGCGCCGACCGCCGCGCCCAGAAGGATGAATACCGCCGGGTGGAGCTTTTTGAACAGCCTCGTTCCGGCAAAGACCGCCGCGGCCAGGGCCAGCGCCTTCCAATCCAGCACGGTCCAGAACCGGCTCCAGCCGGTCCAGGCCTCTGTCCGCAGCAGCGCGCCCATGGCCACGGACAGGCCCGCCGCGGTGATGAGCCCTGTGGAGGCGGGGCGGATGCCGTAGAAAGCGCCCTGGACATATTTGCTGTCCCGGAACGCCTTCAGCGCCGCCGCGATCAGCACGATTACGATCACGCTGGGGGTGATGATGCCGATCAGGGCGCAAACGCTGCCCAAAACGCCGGCGCTGGTATAGCCGGTATAGACGGCCATGTTGATGCCGATGGGGCCGGGGGTGGACTCGCTGACCGCCAGCATATCCGCCACCTGGGAGGCGGTGAACCAACCGGTGTGCTCGCCCATGGAGTACAAAAACGGCAGCGTCGCCAGCCCGCCGCCTACGGCGAAAAGGCCGGTCTTGAAAAATTCCCAGAAGAGCAACAGATAGATCATTTCTTCCCGGCCTCCTTCCGGATGTGCAGGGCGATGCCCAGCGCGGCGGTGACGACCACGAACAGCACCGGGGATACGTCCAGCGCGAAGGCCAGCACCGCCGTGGCGACGTAGATGGCCGCCGTGGGCTTGTCCACCACGGAGGATCGCAGCAGCTTGATCACCGCGTTGAGGATCAGCACGGTCACCACCACGCGGATGCCGGCAAAGGCGTTTTGTACCAGGGGATATTCCGCGAAGTTCTGCAGCACCGCGGCGATGACGCCGATGATGATGAAGCTGGGGAGCACCAGGCTCAGGGTGGCCACGACGGCCCCGGGCACTCCCCGGAGCTTATAGCCGATGAAGGTGGCAGTGTTCACGGCGATGATGCCCGGAGTGCACTGGCCGATGGCGAAATAGTCCGTCAGCTCCTGGTCGGTGCACCAGCCCCGGTCCTGGACCACCTCCCGCTGGAGGATGGGGAGCATGGCGTAGCCGCCCCCGAAGGTGATGGCTCCCATGCGGAAAAAGGACACGAAAAGCTCCCAATAGATCTTCATGGGCGCACCTCCAAAGCTTTGCACACGTCGCACCACCCGGCGGGATCGGTCAGACTCTCCAGCTCGCCGCAGCGCAGGGCCACGCCGCTGTGGGCGTTGCCGGCGGCGGGATAGACCGTGTCGTGGTCCCGCAGGCTCACGTCCAGCCAGACCTCCACCCCCTCCGGGGCCAGAAACGGACATACGCCTCCGGCCGCGTAGCCGGTCAGCCGTTCCACATCCTCCCGGGCCAGCATCCGGGCCTTGCAGCCGAAGTGCTCCTTGAACTTGTGGTTGTCGATCCGGCGGCTGCCGGCGGCCACCACCAGCACGGCCCCGCCGTCCCGGTAAAAGGACAGGGTCTTGGCGATCTGGTCCGGGTCCACCCCCAGCTGGACGGCGGCCAGCTCCACCGTGGCGGTGGAGGCGTCGAATTCATGCAGCCGGTCCAGGTAGCCCCGCCGGGCCAGAAAGGCCCGGACTTCTTCGATGGTCATGGTCGGTTCCTCCTTGCAAAACTCGGGATATAGGAAAAGTGCGCTCGCCGCATCGGATACCGGTCGCGCTCCCCCTTGCGGGGAACCGCGCGACATGATGCAGCGGCATGCAGCCGCCGCATCGGGATACCGGTCGCGCTCCCCCTTGCGGGGAACCGCGCGACATGATGCAGCGGCATGCAGCCGCCGCACCGAGATACCAGTCGCGCTCCCCCTTGCGGGGAACCGCGCGACATGATGCAGCGGCATGCAGCCGCCGCATCGGATACCGGTCGCGCTCCCCCTTGCGGGGAACCGCGCGACATGTTATAATATAAACAATTACAAAACGGATCGAAAACGGGAATAAGATACGGGAAAAGACAGCCGCCGGCGCGGCGGAACGGGCAGGAACATAATACCATGGATGCAGAAAAAAAGAAAGTCGCCGTTATCGGCGCGTTGAATGTGGATATCGGGGCGCTGGCGGACGGGCCCCTGGCCCGGGGCGATTCTGTTACGGGAAAGGTCCGCATGTCCCTGGGGGGCGTGGGCTGGAACATCGCCCGCAACTGCGCCCTGCTGGGGGCGGACACCGCGTTTTTCTCCCTGCTGGGCCGGGACGATCACGCCGCCGCCATCCGCGGCGAGAGCGAGCGCTACTGTGTGGACATCTCCGGGTGCCGCTGGGAGGACGCGGACAACAACCGCTATGTGTACGTCTGCGACGAGAACGGGGACGTGTCGGCGGCGGTGAACGATATGCGCCTGTGCCGCCGGATCGACCGGGCCTTCGCCGAGAGCTGCCTGCCGGTGCTGGAGCAGTGCGACGCGGTGGTGATGGATGCCAATCTTCCGGCGGAAACCCTGGCCTTTTTGGGCGGGCGGCTCACCGTTCCCCTGGTGGCGGACGGGGTCTCCAGCGCCAAGTGCCTGCGGCTGAGAGCCGTGCTGCCCCGGCTGCATATCCTCAAGGCCAACATCCGGGAGGCGGAGACCCTCACCGGGGAGAAGGGCCCGGAGAACTGTATCCGCGCCCTGCTGGCGGCGGGCGTGAAGCGGGTGGTGGTCTCCATCGGCCCCGGCGGCGTGATCTGCGGGGAGGGGGAGCGGATCTTCCCCCAGCCCTCGGTGCATACGGAGGTGGTGGATTCCACCGGCGCCGGGGACAGCATGACCGCGGCCCTCACGGTGGGCCTGGCCGGGGGCATGAGCTTTGCCGACTGCGCGGCGCTGGGCGTCACCGCCGCGGGGATCACCGTGGGCCACGCCGGCAGCGTCACATCGGCGCTGAGCGTGCTGCGGCCCTACGGATGACAGGAAACAGCAAAATCAAACGGGACTGTCTTCAGACAGTCCCGTTTGATTTTATAAAAGCCACACCCCTGCGCGCTTTGAACTTGGAAAGGAGTTTCCTGTATGAGAAAGCATCAAGAGGAGAAAGGGGAGTTACACAAAGGAGGCCCATATACAGGGGCGTGGCCGGCGGCTGATCCAAGGAACGGATGGAGAAACCATTTCCAATTCCTGTAATTCCTATCTAAGCATATTTTTTGCGATTCGTCAAGGGCTTTTTGGAGACATTTTGGAAAAAATCATTCCGGAACGAGCGGTTTTTGGTAAATATATAAAATTGTAGAAAGGTGTCCGCAAGAGGCGGACATTTGTGCTCCCAATGCCGGTCGGCTATGAGAGGACCCGGTCCAGGGCCGCCAGGACGGCGGCCTCCGTTTCCTCGGGGGGCATGGCCGTCACCGCCCCGGCGGCGTCGGCGTGGCCTCCCCCGCCCAGGGGCAGCAGCTGCTGCCCGGCGTGGACCGATCCGTCGGTGCGCAGGGACACCTTCCATGCCCCGTCGGGAAGCTGGCGCAGCAGCAGCCCGGCCCGGGTCCCCTCCGGGACCATGGTCAGGGTGGACAGCTTGTCCATGTCGTCCTCTCCGGCGCCGGCGGCGTTCACGGCGTCCAGGGGCAGGACCATGACGCACACCCCCGGCCGGGGAAAGCGCATCCCGCCGAACAGGGCGCTCTCCAGCCGGAGGCGGGCGGCGGTCTTCGTTTCAAACAGCCGGCGCATCAGCGCCGCCGGGTCGAATCCGCCCTCCCGCAGCGCCGCAGCGATGCGCATGGTCCGGGCGGTGGTGCCCGGGGTGCGGAAGCCGTTGGTGTCCGTGGCCAGGGCGGCGTACAGCGGCTCGGCCATGGCGCTGGTCAGAACGACGCCCAGCCGCCGGAGCAGCAGGTATACCAGCTCCCCCGTGGCGGCGCTGTCCGGCTCCAGGTAGGTGTACCGGGCGTAGCCGCTGTTGGTGCCGTGGTGATCCACGGCCAAGTCCGTCCGGCCGGCCAGGGCGGCGAGCGGCGGCGGGAACTGGCCGGGGCCGGGGGTGTCCACCGCGGCGATAAAGCGGGGGACGAAGTCCCGGGGGGCGAAATAGGGGGTCATGTAGGGGGCGTACCGCTCCATAGACGGAGGGTTGCAGGCCAGATACGCCCGCTTCCCCAGCGCCCGCAGGCCCAGACAGAGGGCGCAGCCGCTGCCGGCGGCGTCTCCGTCCGGCCGCACATGGGTGACGATGAGCACGTCCGCCGCCTCCGCGAGCAGGGCGGCGGCTTGTTCCAGGCCGATGCGTTCCATGGCGCGCTCCTTTCTCAGGACAGGTTCTGGGCCTCCCACAGCCGGGCAAAGGCGCCGTTTTTGGCGATGAGCTCCTCCCGGGTCCCCAGCTCCACGATGTGCTCGTTTTCCACCACGGCGATCATATCCGCGTTGCGGACGGTGCTGAGCCGGTGGGCGATGATGATGCTGGTGCGGCCCTGGGCCAGATGGTCCAGAGAGGCCTGGATGTGCTGCTCGGTGACGCTGTCCAGGGCGCTGGTGGCCTCGTCCAGGATCAGCACCGGCGGGTTTTTCAGGAATACCCGGGCGATGGAGAGGCGCTGCTTCTGTCCGCCGGAGAGCATCACGCCCCGTTCGCCCACGAAGGTGTCGTACCCGTCGGGCATAGCCATGATCTCCTCGTGGATCTCCGCCCGGACGGCGGCGGCCACGATCTCCGCGTCGGTGGCGTCCGGCCGGCCGTAGCGGATGTTCTCCCGGATGGT
>CANQUE010000036.1 GCA_947626905.1 uncultured Oscillospiraceae bacterium | reverse complement strand
GAGGACGCCAAGCGCAAGGAAGAGGTGGACGTGCGCAACGCCGGCGACCAGATGGTCTACCAGACCGAGAAGACCCTCCAGGAGATGGGCGACAAGCTGGACGCCGCCGACAAGGCCGAGGTGGAGAAAAAGCTGGCGGATCTGAAGACCGCCCTGTCCGGCTCCGATACCGGCCTGATCAAGACCGCCACCGAGCAGCTGACCCAGGCGTTCTACAAGGCCTCCGAGAAGCTGTACCAGCAGGCGGCCCCCAATCCGGGCCCCGGTCCCCAGGGCCCCGGCCCGGACATGGGCGGCTCGGACAACGGCGGGCAGACCTATTATGACGCGGACTACACCGAGGTGGACCCCAACAACCAGTAAATTTCAAATCGGACGGGCGGGGCGCTAGCGTCCCGCCCATTCAAAGGTAGTGAGAATGACCATGGCAGACAAACGGGATTACTACGAGGTCCTTGGCCTTCAAAAGGGCGCCACGGAGGACGAGATCAAAAAGGCATACCGGCGCGTGGCAAAGGAGTGCCACCCCGACCTCCACCCCGGGGACAAAGCCGCCGAGGCCCGGTTCAAAGAGGCCAACGAGGCATACGGCGTGCTGTCCGACCCGGAGAAAAAATCGAAATACGACCAGTTCGGCTTTGCCGGCGTAGATCCCAACTTCTCCGCCGGAGGCTTCAACGGGGACTTCGGGGATCTGGGCGACATCTTTGGGGATATTTTCGGCGGCTTCGGCGGATTTGGCGGCTTCGGCGGCCAGACCCGGCAGGCCGGCCGCAGCGCGCCCCGCCGGGGAGAGAGCCTGCGGGTGCGCCTGACCATCTCCTTTGAGGAGGCGGCCTTCGGCTGCAAGAAGGACGTGAACATCACCCGGGTCGACCAGTGCCCGGACTGCAAGGGGACGGGCTGCGCCCCCGGCACCGCGCCGGAGACCTGCCCGGACTGCCGGGGCACCGGTTCTGTGACCACCCAGCGGCGGACCCCCTTCGGCATCATGCAGTCCTCCGGACCCTGCCCCAAGTGCGGCGGCGCGGGAAAGATCGTCCACTCTCCCTGTCCCACCTGCCGCGGCTCCGGCAGCATCCGGGCCCAGAGGAAGCTGAACGTATCCATTCCCGCGGGCATCGACGACGGGGAGACCGTATCCCTCCGGGGCCAGGGCAACGCCGGGGCCAACGGAGGCCCGGCGGGGGACCTGCTGGTCCTGATCCAGGTCCGGCCCAGCCCCACCTTCCAGCGGGAGGGCGCCAACCTGTATGTGACCACCTCCCTCAGCTTCGTCCAGGCGGCTCTGGGCACGGAGATCCAGGTGCCCACACTGGAGGGGCCGGTGAGCCTGAACATACCCGAGGGCACCCAGACCGGGTCGGTATTCCGCCTGCGGGGCAAGGGCGTGCCCAACGTGCGCACCGGCCTTAAGGGCGACCAGTTCGTGACGGTGAATCTGCAGACGCCGAAGAACCTCAACCGCCGGCAGAAAGAGCTGCTACAGGAGCTGGCGGATCTGTCCGGAGAGAAGGTAAAGAAACGGCGGAAGCTGTGAGTTCCCGCTCCGCCGGAGGGCGTTTTCAAATCTTAACTTTTTTCATAATCTCGACCGGGGGCGTTGCGGCGTCCCCGGTTTTGGTATATAATGACCTTGTGCGGCTATCTGCCCCTGATCTTTCGCGCCTGCGGCGGCGAATCAACGCGAGGCTTATCATATGCTCTCTAACCTGACGATCCTCATCCCCCTGGCGGCGGCGCTGGGCGTGCTGGTGTGGTTCTGCCGCTGGGCGGCCATCCACCGGGCCGGCAACGGGACTTCCCTTCCCGGCCGGGAGCCGGACCGGGCCTTTTCCCGGGAAGACCGGTTCGCCGTGGGGGCCATCACCGGGATCTATGCCCTGACGGCCTTTCTGGGGCTGGGCTCCACCCAGGCGCCCCAGAGCTTCCTCCACTTCGTCAAGGGCAACACCTATGCCCTCATCGAATTGCACGAAAGCCAGGACATCTCCGCGGTGCGGTACTATTCCGGCCTGTGCACCGCCGATTACATCCTGCAATTCTCCACGGACGGGGAGAACTGGATCAACCAATGCAAGGACGACGGCACCTCCGGCATGACCCAGCAGTATACCCAGCTGTTCCGCTGGAACGACGCCGTTCTGTCCCCGGACAACGGGCCGGTGCGGTACGTGCGGATCATTTCCGGGGATGAGCAGTACCTGGGGGAGGTGGCCCTGTACGGGGCCGACGGGTCCCTTATCGCCCCGGAGGACATGACCATCGCCGCCGGGTGCGAGATGCTCTTCGACGAGCAGGACGTGATCCCCGCCGTCTATTCCTATCAGAACGGCACCTATTTCGACGAGATCTATTTCCCCCGGACCGCCCTGGAGATGATCCAGGGCCGCTGGCCCTATGAGATCACCCACCCGCCCATGGGCAAGGCCATTTTGTCCCTGGGCATCCGGCTGTTCGGCATGACCCCCTTCGGCTGGCGGTTCATGGGGACCCTGTTCGGGGTGATGATGCTGCCGCTGCTGTATGTGCTGCTCAAGCGGATGACCGGCCACACCGGCGCGTCCGCCGCGGGCACGGTCCTGTTCGCCTTCGACTTCATGCACTTTGCCCAGACCCGCCTGGCCACCATCGACTCGTACGTGGTGTTCTTCACCCTGGCCATGTACCTGTTCATGTACCTGTGGCTCACCGAGCCGGAGGACAGCCGCAAGCGGCTATTGTGGCTGGCCCTGTCCGGGGCGTCCTTCGGCTTCGGGGCCGCCAGCAAGTGGAGCGGCGTTTACGCCGGGGTCGGTCTGGGGGTCCTGTGGCTGGTCTACTGGATCGACCGGCTGGTCCGGGCCCGGAAGACCCCGGACGCCGCCGCCGTCTGGAAGAGCCTGGCCCGGAACATCGGCTGGTGCCTGCTGTTTTTCGTGCTGGTCCCCTGCGGCATCTACTACGTCAGCTACTGGTCCTACGCCCCCAGCCAGGGGGTGGACGGGCCCTGGCGGCTGTTCAAGCCGGGGTATCTGCGGATCGTGCTGGATAACCAAAAATACATGTGGAACTACCACTCCGACCTGGTGGCTACCCACGCCTATTCCTCCCGGTGGTACCAGTGGATCTTCGACGTGCGGCCCATCCTGTACTACATGGACAACTATGCCAACGGCTGGTCCGTGCGCATCGGGGCGTTCAACAACCCTCTGGTGGCATGGGGCGGCCTGGCCGCCATGGCGGGCATGGTCTGGCTGATCGTACGGGACCAGGACCGGACGGCGGCGTTCATCCTCATCGGATATCTGGCCAATCTGCTGCCCTGGGTGCTGGTCTCCCGGCTCACCTTCGCCTATCACTATTTCCCCTGCACGGTGTTCCTGGTGCTGGCCATCGGCCACATATTCGGGGATCTGTACCGCCGGGACAGGCATTGGGAGCGGGCGGTGGGGAGCTTCGTGGCCGCGTCGGTGGCGCTGTTCGTCGTGTTTTATCCCGTTCTGGCGGGCCAGCCCAGGCCGGAGTGGTACGCCCGGCTGTTTTTGCGGTGGTTCTCCGACACCTGGCCCTTCTGACCGCACTTCCCGGGAGAGAAGACTCTCTCCCTCTATGAAAGGAGTCTTTTTCCATGATCGCGATCGCTTCTGACCACGGGGGATACGCCCTCAAGGAGATACTGAAAGAGCATCTGACCGCCGCCGGCGTGCCCTTCGACGACCTGGGCTGCAACGGCGAACGGGTGGATTACCCCGATTACGCCGAGGCCCTGTGCCGGGCCGTGGCGGCCGGAAAATACGAGCGGGGCATCCTGGTGTGCGGCACCGGCATCGGCGTTTCCATCGCCGCCAACAAGATCCACGGCATCCGGGCCGCCCTGTGCGGCGACTGCTTCTCCGCCGAGATGGCCCGCCAGCACAACGACGCCAACGTGCTCTGCCTGGGCGGCCGGGTGCTGGGCAGCGAGCTGGCAAAAAAGATCGTGGACACCTACCTCACCACCGGCTTTTCCGAGGGGGAGAGCCACATCCGCCGCATCGCCAAGATCGCGGCGCTGGAGAGCTGAATGCCGTACCGTCCCAAGGACATATACAGAGGCCGCCGGAAGTTCCGGGTGCCGCTGAACATATTCCTGTTCGTCCTCGTGTTCCTGATCGTGGGGAGCGTGGGCGCGTTTTACCTGCTCCAGCAGTTCATCGTCTATGACGCCTCCGGCGTACATCTGGAGTTTTCCGGCGGCCGGGAAACGCCCGCTCCCGAGCAGAGCGACGCCACCCCCGAGCCCACCGTGGAGCCGGTGACCGTGGAGGTCATCTGGGAGGACCCGGATTTCGCCGAGGTGGACCTGGGCGGCTGGGAGGATCTGGAGCCGGTCAAGGGGCTGTTCGTCCCCCAGCAGACGGTGACCGATCCGAACGCCCTGGCCTCCGCCGTTTCCCTCGTCACGAGCGGGGACTTTTATTCCGGCGCGGTGCTGGAGATGAAATCCCGCTCCGGTCAGCTGGTCTGGCCCTCCGCCGCCGCCACCGCCGTGGCCTACGGCACCGCCGGCGCCACGGACGTGACCGGCGTCATCGCCGAGCTGCACGCCGCGGGCAAAACCGTCGCCGCCCAGATCAGCTGCTTTGCCGACAACCTGCTCATCGCCCGGAACTGGACCGTGGCGCTGCAGTCCGGCGGCGCGGCCTATGTGGACGGCAACGGCGTTTCCTGGGCCGACCCTTACAACCGCACCGTGCGCGCTTACATCACAGACCTGGCCCAGGAGCTGGCCGCCATGGGCTTTGACGAGATCATCCTGGCGGACCTCTATCACCCCATCTCGGAAAGCGGCTTCACCTACACCGTCACCCTCCGGACCGCCCCGAACCCGGTGGTGGCCGTCTGCCAGCTGGGCAAGCGGGTGGCGGAGGCCCTGGCCGGCACCGGCACGGCCGTGTCCGCCCGGCTGGACGCGACCAGCCTGCGCACCGGCCAGGGCAGCCAGACCGGGCAGGACATCGATATCTTCTGGCGGCTGTTCGCCCGGCTCTACTGCCCCACCTACCCGGATGTGCTGGCCTCCGACATGGAGATGGCCCTGGACCAGCTGAACGACGGCGAAGCGGACGTGCGCTTCGTGCCCGTCATCGGCGTCGTCCCCGAAAACTGCGCGTCTTATGTGATCTCCGGCTGACCGGCAGGCCCTGTCCGGGTCCGCGGCGCAAAACCGTGGACAAGCGCGAGAACGCAATGGTATAATAACTATAAAAATGCAAGCTATAAAAATGCAAGCAAACCGATCAATCTGTCGAAGGGACGGTAGAGAGATGAAAAGATCCCGCATTCTGCCGCTTATCCTGCTGGTCGTGCTGGTGATGGGCGTTTTCACCGGCGGGCAGCGCGCCCAGGCGGCGGACACGCCGCTGGTGGTTGGCGTCCGGAGCGACATCGTGAATTTCGGTTTCCTCAACGAGACCACCGGAAAATACTACGGGCTGGAGATCGATCTGGCCAAGGAGCTGGCGAAGCGGCTGGGCCGGGATGGTCCGCAGTTCGTGTCCGTGACGCCCTCCACCCGGGAGAAGGCGCTGCAGGACGGAAAGGTGGACTGCCTTATCGCCTGCTATTCCATCAGCGAGGACCGGAAAGAGCGCTTCGATCTCTCCGCCCCGTACTATAGCGACGACACGGTCATCATGGTCCAGTCCTCCACCTGCTTCAAGCAGTGGATGGACCTGGGGGGCATGACCGTGGGGGTGCTGGCCGATTCCAATACCGGCGAGCTGGTCACCGAGACCATGAAGAAATACAGCCACAAGGGCGTCACCGTGGAGGAGTGGGACACCTACCAGGCGCTGTCCGACGCCCTGGAGCGGGGCGATATCGACGCGCTGTGCACAGACGGATGCATCGCCCAGGCGTATATGAACGAGGACCGGCTCTATCTGCCCGGCTCCCTGGCCACCCAGGATTACGGCGTGGCCACCGTCAAGGGCTCCGAGCTGAGCGACCAGGTGGCCGCGGCCATCGACGAGATGCTCGCCGACGGCACGGTGGACGCGCTCATCGAAAAGTGGGACTGAGGAGGCGCCATGAAAAAGCTGAAGAAAAAAGCGCTCCTTGTATTCGCCATCGAACTGGTCTGCCTGGTGCTGCTGGGCGTCTACCTCACCACCATGCAGAATTACCTGTCGCTGCAGCAGCAGCGCCGGGACACGGAACAAAAGATCGAACAGATCCGGGAGCTGGTGGACACCGCCCAGGACTCTACCCAGCGGCTGAAGCAGACCGTGGATGGCATCTATCAGTCCAAGGCCCTGAGTTTGGCCTATATGGTGCGGGATGAGGTGGACCCGGCGCTGAGCACCGCCGTTATGGACAGCTACCGCGCCCTGCTGGAGGTGGACAACGTCTTTATCCTGGACATGGACGGGAACGTCCTCTTCCGCGCCCGGGCCTCCGACGTGGATTTCACCCGTGCCCGCTACAACCAGCTGCGCACCGTGTTCAACACCAACGCCCCCTCCCAGGCCTTTGAGGTGGATACGGGCGACCGCCAGCTGCGCTATTACGGCGCCATGATCGACCGGGGCCGCATGGCCGTCGTGGCCCAGGACCCGGCGGAGCTGGACCGGCTGACGGAGGAGACCTCCTCCTGGAAGGGCATCCTGGAGAATCTGAGCGTGGGCCTGGACGGCTATGCCTTCGTGATCTCCGCCAAGGACTATACGTTCCTCTATCACCCCGACGAGGCCATGGTCGGTCTGGACGCGCTGGACGCGGGCATCCGGGTGGAGGATCTGGACGACGGGGGCAGCTGCTGGATGACCATAAATGGCCAGGAGCTTTACTGCGGCGTGGTCCGGGCGGACGACGTATACATCCTGTGCGCGGTGAGCCGCAGCGAGATCAACTCCGCCAATGCCATCACCGTGATCATCGTGCTGTTCGTGTTCTTCGCGGCCATCACCATCGTGGTGTTTTATGCCCTTCTCCTGCTCCAGGAGGAGCAGCGCGCCGGGAGCGCCCGGGAAACGGACTACAAGGACATGGGAGCCTGGCGCTATCACAGCCGCATGGGCCGAAAGCTCATCACCATGTCCACCATCGGCCTGCTGTGCGTGCTGGTCATATCCTATTACATGCAGACGCTGTACTCCATGAGTCGCGCCTCCCTGAGCAATACCCAGCGGCTGGAAGAGATCGAGATGACCATAGACCGGTACCAGGCCAACGTGGACATGCTCACCGAGCAATACAACCGCAGCTTCGTCAGCAAGGGCGCCACCGCCGCTTACATCCTGGGCAGCCGGCCCGACATCTTCGACGAAAAGGACCACCTCACCGAGCTGAGCCAGGCCATCGGCGTGGAGTATACCTTCGTCTTTGACAGCGAGGGCAAGTGCATCGCCACCGACTCTCCCTATACGAACTTCATCCTCAGCGAGGACCCGGAGGAGCAGTCCTATGAATTCCGACAACTGCTCCAGGGCGTGCCCTACCTGGTCCAGCCCGCCCAGCAGGACGACATGGGCGTTTACCGCCAGTATGTGGGCGTCACCATCCGGGACGAAAACGGCGACGCCAACGGATTCGTGCAGATCTCCGTCCGGCCGGAGCTGTTGGAAAACGCCGTGGGGCAGCTGAGTTTGAGCACCATCCTGCAGAACATCCGGGTCGGGGTCAACGGCTTTGCCTTCGCGGTGGACCGGGATACCCAGAACTTTATCTATTATCCGCAGTCCCGGTACATCGGCCGCAACGCCGTGGCCTACGGCCTGGAAGAGGACATGTTCAAGGACGGGGACAGCGGCTATATCACCTTGGGTCTGGATAAGTATTACGGCTCCGTCACGGAGACGGACGACGCGTTCGTGTTCGCGGCCATCCCCGCCAGCGAGCTGTTCGGCGACCGGGTGCTCATCAGCCTGTCCACCACCGGCGCGAGCCTGCTGTGTCTGGCGCTGGTATGCCTGTTTTTGAGCTTTGAACGGCGCAGGCCCGAAAAGGAGGACCTGCCCGCGCCGGAGGATACCCCTGTCCGGACCAAGCCCGGAAAGCGGGCCCGGATGGTGGACGTGATCATGCCGGACGGCACCGTCAAGAAAACAGAGAGCGTCTTCAGCCGGTGGAGCAACGTGGCCATCGGCTGGTACGAGATGACAGCGGAGCAGAAGACCCTGCTGGTGCTGAAGGTCCTGCTGAGCATGCTGGCGCTGTTCATCGTGGTGGCCGTGACCCACAAGGAGGCCGCCTTTACCCGCACCAGCGTGTTCCGCTACGTCATCGACGGCACATGGAAACGGGGCCTGAACGTGTTCGCGGTCACGGCCAGCGTGATGATCCTGTGTGTGGTCAGCGTGGCGAGCATGGTCCTGCGGGCCATCCTCAAGTTCCTGAGCCGGAGCATGAGCGCCCGGGGCGAGACCGTGATCCGGCTGATAAGCAACCTGGTCAAATACGCGACCGTGATCGTGGCGATGTATTTCTGCTTCGCCATGTTTGGCGTGGACACCGCCACGCTGCTGGCCTCCGCCGGCATTTTGAGCCTGGTCATCGGCCTGGGCGCCCAGGACCTGGTGAAGGATATCGTGGCGGGCCTGTTCATCATCTTTGAAGGCGAGTTCCGGGTGGGCGATATCATCACCATCGGCGATTGGCGCGGCACGGTGGTGGAGATCGGCGTGCGCACCACCAAGATCGAGGCCCCCGGCGGAAACATCAAGATCCTCAACAACAGCGCCATCTCCGACGTGATCAACATGACCCGCAAAGAGTCCTTCGCCTCCTGCGACGTGGGCATCGAATACGGCGAGAGCCTGGAGCGGGTGGAGGCCATCCTGGCCGAGGAGCTGCCCAACGTCCGCAAGCATCTGCCCAAGATCACCGGCGGCCCCTTCTACAAGGGCGTGTCCTCTCTGAGCGATTCCGGCGTGATCATCAAGGTACTGGCCCAGTGCGCCGAGAGAGACCGCATCCAGCTGGGCCGGGATCTGAACCGGGAGATGAAGCTGATCTTCGACAAGCACAAGATCAACGTCCCCTTCCCCCAGGTGGTCGTCCATCAGCCGGTGGAATTCGCCGAGGCCACCGAGTGGCAAAAGCGCCAGGCGGAGAAGTTCGCCGAGGAGCAGCGGGAAAAGAGCAAGTATCTGGAGCCCAATACGTCCGACTGACGCGGGCCCTGCGCTGTGCCGCGGGAGCTGCGTCCATATAAAACCATCTATAAACACAAGGAGGATATACCATGCTTCTGCACGCGAAGAGCAAGATGCTCTCCATCCACAAGAAAATGGAGATCCTGGACGAGTCCGAACAGGTCCTCTATACCGTGGAGAGCAAGGCCATTTCCATCCACGACACCACCTATGTCCGGAACGCGGAGGGGCAGACCGTCGCCACCATCCGCCACAAGCCCATCTCCCTGCACGAGACCCATGTCATCGAGTTCGCCGACGGCGAAGAGGTAGAGGTCCGCACCGAATGGTTCCATGTGCTGGACGACGTCATCGACCTGGAGGGCCTGGGCTGGCAGATGCGGGGCGATATCCTTCAGCACAACTATGAGTTCGTCAACTCCCTGGGCGGGGTGCTGGCCCGGACCCATCAAAAATGGGTGTCTTTGCACGATGTGTACTACATCGACGTGCTGGACGAGGCCCAGCTGGACCGGATCGTGACCGTGTATGTGGCGCTGGAGCGCATCATCCGGGAGCGGGAGATCCGCCGGGCCAACGAGGGCACCGCCGCCGCAGGCGGCGCGGCCGCCATCCATCACGCGGGCGAGGACTCCTGAGCCCGCCGGCCGGCATCTATAATACAATACCCCCGGCCAACGAAAGAGGACCCGCAAGCGGGTCCTCTTTTCCTTATGGGCTCGGGTCCTCACACGGTTTATGCTTCAAAGAACTTCTCCCGCCAGGCCCGCGGGGTCTGGCCCGTGCGGGCCTTGAACGCCCGGATGAAGTGGCTCTGGGAGCTGAACGCCAGAATGGCGCCGATGTCCGCACAGGAATAGTCCGAGAATTTAAGCATGTTGCCGGCCGCCTCGATGCGCTTGTCCATCACATAATCGGAAACCGACCGGCCTGTTTCCTTTTTGAACAGGGCGGACAGATAGCTCTTCGTCAGGCCCGCCTGCTCCGCCAGATCCGGCAGGGTGATACGCTGGTGCAGGTGCTCATAGATGTAGTCCACGCACCGGGCCACCGGCCGGGAATAGGGCGTCCGCTTGGGGATGGCCCGGACCTCCTTGAGATAGAACCCGAACATCTCCCGCCGGAGCCGGCGGATATCCTCCACGGTGTCCAGCCTGTCCATCCGCTGGATGAAGAGATCGCTGCTGTTGTAGGCCCGCTCCGGTTCCATCCCGGCGGCCATCGCCGTGCGGCAGGCCATGGTGACGGAGGCCACGAACAGGTATTTGCAGTTGCGCACCGGATCGTCCGAAACGTGCCCGGCCAGGCCGGAGGCAAACATCCGGTCCGCCTCCTCCAGGGTCCCCGGATCGCCGGCCCGGAGCATGGCATACTGGCGCATGTCCTCCTCGTTGGTGTGGTGCCGCTCTCCGGCCTCCCGGTGGATGTACTCCATATATCGCAGTTTCTTCTCGTCCACTTTCATCCCGCTCATGAGCCCGCCCTCCGATTTATAGGATAATAATACTATAAATCATATGAAAATACAATAAACTTCCTCGTTTCTCTGGCAAAATACGGCTATCACATCCGTGTAAGAGGGGAAGACCATGAAAAATATGACGGTGGGCTCGCCGGTGCGGCTCATTCTTGCCTTTGCCCTGCCCATGTTCATCGGCAACATCTTCCAGCAGGCCTACAGCATGGTGGACACCATGATCGCGGGGCGGTTTTTGGGCGAGCAGGCCATCGCGGCCATCGGCGCTACGGCCACACTCTACTCCCTGCTCATGAACATCGCCTGGGGCCTCAACAACGGCTACTGCGTGGTCCTGAGCCGCCAGTTCGGGGCCGGGGACATGGGCCGGTTCCGCCGGTCTGTGGCGGCTATGATCGGACTGAACGTGGGCATAGCGCTGATCCTGACGGCCCTCTCCGTGGGGCTTTTGCGGCCCATGATGGGCCTTTTACACACCCCGGCGGACATATTCGACCAGTCCTATCGCTACATCCTCATCATCCTGGCGGGGATGATCACCACCGTGGCCTACAACGCCTGCTCCGGGTATCTGCGGGCCATGGGCAACAGCCGCACGCCGCTGATGTTCCTGATCCTCTCCAGCCTTTTGAACATCGCGTTGGACACGCTGTTCATCGTGGCGCTGCACATGGGCGTAGGCGGCGCGGCCCTGGCCACGGTGCTGGCCCAGGGGGTGTCGGCGGCGCTGTGCGGCGGGTACATCTGGAAAAACTACCGGGACTATCTGCCGGGCCGGGCAGACAGGCGGCCGGAGCGGGCCATCGTGGGCGAGATGTTCGCCACCGGCTCTTCCATGGCCATGATGCAGGCGGTGTTCGCCCTGGGATCCGTGATCTTGCAGCGGGCCATCAACGCCCTGGGCTCTGCGGTCATCACCGCCCACACCGCCTCCCGGCGGGTGTACGAGATGCTCATGGTCCCCATGTCCACCCTGGCCAGCGCGGACAGCACCTTCGTGGGACAGAACTACGGCGCGGGAAAACTTGACCGCATCGTACAGGCCAACAGGAAGACGCTGCTGATGGAGCTGGGCTGGTCGCTGGTGTCCGTGGCCGCGTGCTGGCTGCTGGGGCGGCGGCTCATGGTGTGGCTCACAGGCACGGCCGACGAGCAGATCATCCAAAACGCCCTTTTGAATCTGCGCCTGAGCACGGCCTGCTTTTTCCCTCTGGGGGCGCTTCTGGCGCTGCGCTACTCCATGCAGGCCATGGGCCACAAGGTCCTGCCGGTACTTTCCAGCGCCATAGAGCTGGCGGGCAAGATCTTTTCCGCCGCCGCGCTGGTGCCGGCGCTGGGGTATCTGGGCGTGGCCGTGACGGAGCCGGTCATCTGGTGTGTATGCGCGGCGTTTTTGGCGGTGGCTTACGTCACCGTCGGACACCAGCGCCGGGACCGGGCGGCATGATATAGCGATAACGCAGTCGATACCATGGTATCAAACTGCGTTATCCGTTATGCCTGATAATACTTTTTCCGCCCCGCGTCAGGCGCCTCTCAAATTGCTTTGGGCAAATGAGAGCCGGCAAACTCATTCCGTAACTTTTTCAAGGACCTCGCCGTCTTTTACGGTGAACACCCGGTTAAAGGTTTCCAAAAACTCCGGGGAGTACTCATGAATGGCCGTGATCAAAATGTCGCATCGCATATCCATGATCTTCTTTTCAACAAAGCGTCTTGTTTCCATGTCCAAGCCCGTTGTGGGCTCGTCCAAGATCAGAACACCGGCATTTCTCACGAGTGCGCGGCCCAGATTCAGGCGCCGCTCTTCCCCGCCGGACATTCCCGTTTCCTCTGTGCCGATGCGTGTATCCAGCCCGTCTTTCTGCCCGCTGTACCATGGACCAAGCCCCACATCCGATATAACCTTGGTGAGCTTTTCCTGATCCGCATATCGGTCGTCAAACATCGTTAAGTTGTCTCGGATCGTCCCATCAAAAACAAAGGACCTCTGCTCCAATAACGAGATGTTCTTTCTAAAGTCCTGGTAAGTATACGACTGGACCGGGAGCCCATTTACCAAATACGCGCCGGTGCCGCTCGTCAAGGCGGCGAGATAACGTATCAATGTGGATTTTCCCGAACCGCTCTCTCCAAGGACCGCGATCCGGTCGCCTTTCCGGATCGTCAGGTCCACGCCGCACAATACCGGCTTTTCATTGTTTCGGACGGAAACATCCCGCAGGGTGATCTCCTTCACATTCGTCAGCTTGTTTTCGCCCCAGCCGTTCTCTTCTTCCGCCGTATGGTCCAAGAACGCTGTAAGCTTCTTGCACACGGCGGACGCCGCGACGACGGAGGTATACCGCTCGCTGATGATCTGTATCGGGCCGGCGACAAATGTCATAAGCTGTGAAAATATCACGAGTTCCGGCAATGTGATATAGTGTTTCGTGACAAAGAAGATGCCAAAGACCCATGTGCACAAAAACACCAGATTTCCCGCGCCGAACGCCCCCGCGTAAAGGATCGCGTTCATCTTGCCGAACTGTTTTTCCTTTTGGAGAAGCTGGTCGTTCTCCTGATCGTATTTTTTGTTGATCCCGGAAAAGCTGTGAAATACCCGCAAAAAAGAATACCCGTTGAGTATTTGCGTAACGATCTGCAGATGGGTCTTTTTGGCCTCCTGTTCTTCCGTCTTCGCCTTTTGTAACGGTTTTTCCGATAATTTTGGAAACATGACAGGAAGGATGCTGATGACAAGCATAATGCCCGTCATGATCGGCTGGATCCTGACGGCGGAAAAGATCGCAATACCAAAACAGCAGATCTGAAAATAGATCGCGCCCAGCGATCCGAAATAATCCTGCTCTACGGTAGGAATGTCATGATGGATCAACGACAAATAGTAGCTGTCCTCATTTTGCCGTTTCTCCTCGTTGGAGAGGCGTTCGATCCGCCGGATCACGTCTGAGCGCAGCGACTTGCCGATTTGATGAACTGCCCGCTCCTTTGTATAGTCCATAAGGAAATTCAAAAATGTATCCAAGAGGATATAGAGCAGGGTGATGACCGCCAACGTTAGAAAGCCTGTTTGCAACCCGCCCATGGCAGCATCCGTAAACGCCCCCAGCAAGTAGGCCAAAAGAACGGACGAAACAGCGGCAAGGAAATTGGACAGCCCAAAGCAAAATACGGATCTTCCATTTTTCTTTGTATATCGCCACATAATCTTTCCCATTCTTTTGTAAATACCATTTGGCGCTCTGTTAAGCCCTGATTGACGAATGAGGACCCGCTCGCGGGCCCTCATCGTCTTCAGAGGTCTTCAATGCTTTTTTTGGTACGGCTGACGGGATTCGAACCCACGACCTTTGGCTCCGGAGGCCAACACTCTATCCAGCTGAGCTACAGCCGCACATCTGCACCAAGCTTGATTATTATAAACCATCAATCTTGGAATATCAAGAGAAATATGCTACAATATCGATAATATCGCGAATGGAGGGACCTATATGAAGACCATGATACTGGGAAAAACCGGCCTTACCGTGACAAAACCCGCCCTTGGCTGCCTGCCGATCCAGCGCACGGACAAGGACGAGGCGGTGCGCATCCTGCGCCGGGCCTATGAGGGCGGCATCCGCTATTTTGACACCGCCAACGCCTATACCGACTCCGAGGAAAAGCTGGGCCTGGCCCTGGCAGACGTGCGGGAGGACATCGTGATCTCCACCAAGAGCCTGGGGCGGGACTATGACACCGTCTCCCGGCACATCCAAAACTCTCTGGAGCGGATGCGGACCGATCACATCGACCTGTTCCAGTTCCATCAGGTCTCCGGCTGGGAGGAGATCGACAGCGGCGCCATGGCCGCGGTGGAAGAAGCCCAGGCCAAGGGCTATATCCGCCACGTCGGCGTGACCTGCCACAGTCTGCATTTTGCCCAGGAGGCGGTGGCCTCCGGCCGGTTCGAGACCCTGCAGTATCCCTTCAGTTACCTGTCCAACGACGAAGAGATGGCCCTGGTCCACGCCTGTCTGGACGCGGGCATGGGATTCATCGCCATGAAGGCCCTGGCCGGGGGACTGTTGTCCGACGCCCGGGCCGTGCACGCGTTCATGGGCGAACAGGAGGGCGTGGTGCCCATTTACGGGGTGCAGACCATGGAGGAATTGGAGCAGTGGCTGGCCCTGGCCGACGAAGATCCGGGGCTGGACGACAGCCTCCGGGCGGTCATCGCCGCGGACCGGGAACAGCTGAGCGGCCAGTTCTGCCGCAGCTGCGGTTACTGCATGCCCTGTCCCCAGGGGATCATGATCCGCAACTGCGCCCGGATGGATATGCTCATCCGCCGCAGCCCCTGGCGGCCCTACTTCACCCCGGAGTGGCAGGAGCGGATGAACCGGATCAACGACTGCCTGGAGTGCGGCCAGTGCAAGGCCCGGTGCCCCTATCATCTGGACACCCCCAAGGTGCTGAAGTACATGCTGAAGGATTACTGGGAATTCTATGAAGCGCATAAGGCGGAGCTGTGAGCTGCTGATCCTGGCGCTGGCGCTGCTGCTGACACCGGCCGGCTGCAAAAAGACGGAGGAAAAGCACGAAAAGCAGCTCTTCGCCATGGACACGGTGATGCTTCTGACCGCTTACGGCGACGCGGGCAGCGACGCTCTGAACGCGGCGGCGGACGTGATCAACGCCCTGGCGGCGGACCTGGACCCGGAGAGGGAGGGCGGCTCGGTATACGCCCTCAACGCCGGCGCCGGCGGCCCCGTGGAGGCGGCGGCGGACTGCCTGGCCGTATTGGACACGGCCCTGGCCGTGGGCCGGGAGACCGGCGGCGCGCTGGACCCGGCGCTGTATCCCGTCATAAAGGCCTGGGGGTTCACCACGGGCCAGTATCGGGTGCCGGCCCAGGAGGAGCTGGACAGGCTGCTGGCGGAGAAGAACACGGAGGGCATCCTCCTTGACGCCGCCGCGGGCACCGCGGCGCTGCCGGAGGGCACGGCCATATCTCTGGGGGCGGTGGCCAAGGGCTACGCCGCGCAAAAAGCGGTCCAGGCCATGGCGGAGGCGGGCGCGGAGCGCGCCATCCTGTCCCTGGGCGGGAACGTGCAGACCCTGGGCGATACCCGCCCCGACGGCGAGGCCTGGCAGGTGGCCGTCACCGATCCGCTCGACACCGGCTCCTATGTGGGCATCCTCCGCGTGGGCCAGACGGCGGTGGTCACCTCCGGCGGCTATCAGCGGTACTTCGATCAGGACGGCGTGCGTTATATCCACATCCTGGACCCGGCCACCGGCCGGCCGGTGGACAACGGGCTGGCGTCCGTGACGGTGGTCACGGCGGACGGGGCCCGGGCGGACGCCCTCTCCACGGCGCTGTTCGTGCTGGGAGAGCAGGGCGCGCTGGATTACGCCGGCGCCCACGAGGGCGTGGAGCTGGTGCTCGTCACCCAGGACGGACGGGTCATCGTCACCGCCGGCCTGGCGGAGGCCTTCGTCGAGGCCGGGGAGGGCTATACCTATGAATATCCTTGACCTGCCCGCCCCGGAGGCGGCCCGGGCCCTGGTGGGGAAGGTACTGGCGCGCCGTCTGGCGGACGGGACCGTCATAAGGGCCCGGATCACGGAAACGGAGGCCTACTTCGGCGAGGCGGATACCGCCTGTCACGCCTGCCACGGGCGGACGAAGCGCACAGAGGTGCTCTATCACCGGGCGGGGACTTTGTACGTCTACCTCTGCTACGGCATCCACTGGATGCTCAACCTGGTCACCGGCCCGGCGGACGACCCCCAGGCGGTGCTCATCCGGGGCGTGGAGGGGGCCAGCGGCCCTGGCCGGGTGACGAAATATCTCCACATCGACAAGTCCCTCAACGACACGCTCTTGGGCGGCGGCCTGGCCCTGGAGGACGACGGCTATGAGCCGGAGAGGATCGACGCCTCGCCCCGGGTGGGCATCGGCTACGCGTCCGCCGAGGACCAGGCCCGCCTGTGGCGGTTCACGGCGGGATAATGAACGGGAGGTGTCCACAGGATCGTGTTTTGGCTCTTTATGCTGTGCGCAGACCTTCTCATTCCCGGGGTAATGATCGGCGTTGGCAGGATGTTTCTGAAAAATCCGCCCAAACGCATCAACGCCTCCTTCGGCTACCGCACGGCGATGTCTATGAAAAATCAAGACACCTGGGATTTCGCCCACCAATACTGCGGCCGGCTGTGGTATCGGTGCGGACTCGTCATGCTGCCGCTGTCTGTGGTCCCGCTGTTGTTCGTCCTGGGCCGGGACATCGGTGCGATCGGCAACACGGGGCTCATCGTCGCCGGCGCGCAGCTGGCAGTCATGCTGGGGACCGTCTTCCCGGTGGAACGGGCGCTGAAGCGGACCTTTGACGAGCGCGGCCGGCGCCGGGAAGCGCCCATGTAAAAGACCTTTGATAGACAGCCCGCCGCTTTTCTCCTATGCTGGCAGGGCAAGGAGGCGCGGAACATGGACCTGGGCGGCCAGATACGAAAACGGCGGCAGGCGCTGGGCCTTTCCCAGGACGAGCTGGCAGCGCGGGTGTACGCCACCCGCCAGTCGGTGTCCAACTGGGAGAACGGCAGGACCTGCCCGGACATCCAGAGCCTGCTTTTGCTGGCGGAGGTGTTTTCCGCGTCCCTTGACGATCTTGTCAAAGGAGATATCGCGGAAATGAAAAAGCAGATCGACGAGCAGGAAAAGACGGCCTTCCGGCGGGACAGCAATATCTACACGGCGCTGTTCATCGCCATGATCGTGACATGCGTACCGCTGGCGCTGCTGTGGCGGTGGTGGGGCCTGGCGGCCTGGTCGGTCCTGGCCGCCGTGGCCTTTGCCTGGTCCCTCCGGGTGGAGCGCTGGAAAAAGAAATTCGACATCCAGACCTACAAGGAGATCGTGGCCTTCACCGAGGGCCAGACCCTCACCGAGATCGAAAAGGCCAGAGAAGCCGGCAAGCGCCCTTACCAGAAGGCCCTGCTGGCCGCCGGGTCCGGGCTGCTGGGCCTGGTCCTGTCGCTGGCCATATTGTGGCTCTGGAAGCGGTACATTCTCTGAAAACACGAGGTATATCATGATCTGTTCCCTGTGCCCCAGAAAGTGCGGCGTCCTTCGGGACGCCGCTCATACCGGCTTCTGCGGCGTGGGCGACGCTCCCGTGGTGGCCCGGGCGGCCCCCCACTACTGGGAGGAGCCCTGCATCAGCGGCCAGCGGGGCAGCGGAGCGGTATTTTTTTCCGGGTGCACGCTGCGGTGCCTGTTCTGCCAGAACCGCGCCATCAGCGCCGGAGGACAGGGCAAGGCCGTCACCGTGGACCGGCTGCGCCAGATCTTCCGGGAACTGGAGGGGCAGGGGGTGCACAACCTGAACCTGGTCACCGCCTCCCACTTCCTGCCGGCGGTGCTGCGGGCCCTGGACCCCCAGCCGTCCATCCCCGTGGTATGGAATTCCGGCGGGTATGAGTCCCTCCCGGCCCTGCGGGCCCTGGAGGGGAAGGTGCAGGTATATCTGCCGGACATGAAGTATATGGACGGCGCCCTGGCGGCGGCGCTGTCCGGCGCGGCGGATTACCCGGCCGTGGCCCGGGCGGCCATTTTGGAGATGTTCCGCCAGACCGGGCCCTACCGGCTGGACGGGGACGGGATGCTCGTGCGGGGGGTGATGATCCGCCACCTGGTACTGCCGGGGCAGCTGGACAACACCTTCTCGGTGCTGGACTGGATCGGGGAGACCTTCCGGCCCGGCGACGTGCTGGTGTCCCTCATGGGCCAGTACACCCCCAACGGGGCGGGCGGGCCGGACCGGCGGCTGACGGCGGAGGAATACCAACGGGCCTGCGACTACATGGCGGCGCTGGGCCTTTTGGAGGGCTATACCCAGGAGCTGTCCAGCGCGGAGAGCGAATACACGCCTCCCTTCGACGGCACCGGCGTGTGAGCGGGAAATTTTTCCTTGCAAAGCCCCGATCTATGGGATAAAATATATTTGTTATCCTGAAGACCGGCAGAGAGAAGACCCTACATGCAACACGGCGGCACCCTGATAAAAGATTATACCTCCGGGCCCGTGGCCAGGCAGCTTCTCGGCTTCGCCTGGCCTTTCATGCTGTCCAACCTTCTGCAGACGGCCTACAATCTGACGGACATGGTGGTGGTGGGCCAGTTCGTAGGCCCCGCCGGGCTGTCCGCCGTGGGCATCGGCGCGGATCTCATCCACTTTTACACCTTCGTGTGCATGGGCTTCTGCAACGCGGGCCAGGTGCTCATCAGCCAGTACGTGGGCCTGCGGGACCGCCAGTCCGTATCGAAGATCGTGGGCGTGATGTTCACGTTCATCCTCGCGCTGAGCCTTTGCCTGTCGGCACTGGGCCTGGCCTTTTCCAGCCAGACCATGGGCATACTGAACGTCCCGCCGGAGGCCCTCGACTACTGCCGGCAGTACACGGTATGCTGCACGGCGGGGCTGTTCTTCCTGGTTGGATACGTGATGGTGGCAGCCATACTGCGGGGCCTGGGCGAGTCCAGGATGCCCATGGTGTTCATCATCATCGCCTCCGTGCTCAACGTGGTGCTGGATCTGGCGCTGGTCGCCGGAGGGATGGGGCCGCTGGGCGCGGCGCTGGCCACAGTGATCGCCCAGGGCGTCAGCTTCGTGCTGTGCGTATGGTATCTGTGGCGCCGGCGGGACAGCCTGGGCTTTCAGTTCTCCCCCAAATACCTCCGGCCCGACCGGGACAATCTGAAAAAGCTCCTGAAGCTGGGCGTGCCCATGAGCATCCAATCCTGCGCCATCAACCTGTCGATGCTGTTCGTGTCCAGCCGCATCAACGTCTTCGGCGTGACGGTCTCCGCCGTCACCAGCGTGGGCAACAAGCTGTCCACCGTGGCCAGCATCATCTGCCAGGCCCTGAGCCAGTCCGGCGCCACCCTGGTGGGCCAGAATTTCGCCGCCCGGAAATTCGACCGGGTGGAAAAGGCCCTGGGCACGGCGGTGGCGGTGGGGCTGGCGTTCACGGCGTTCCTCTCGGCGGTGATGATCGCCTTCCCGGAGCGGGTATTCGCCCTGTTCGACGACGACGCGGCGGTGCTGGCCATGAGCCATCAATACGTGCCGGTGGCGGTGCTCAACTTCTTTGGCTACGCCCTGCGGGGCCCCAGCACGGCCCTGTGCAACGGCATGGGGTTCCCGGTCATGAATTTCATCCTGGGCATCCTGGATGGGGTGGTCATGCGCATCGGCCTGTGCGTGCTGCTAGCCCAGGCGTTTGGCATGGGCGTGATGGGTTATTGGCTGGGCGGCGCGTTGGCGGGCTTCACGTTCTTCATCGTGATGCTGCCCTACTTCCTGTCCGGCAAATGGAAAAAGCGAGCGCCTCCCGCGGCGGCGAAAGGAGCGGCGGCATGATCCTGGTGAGCGCCTGTCTGTTGGGCCACAACTGCAAATACAACGGCGGGAACAACCGTAGCGCCGCCGTGGAAGCGTACCTGGAGGGGAAACCGTGGGTGTGCTTCTGCCCGGAGCGGGCCAGCGGCCTGCCCGCGCCCCGGCTGCCCAGCGAGATACGCCAGGGCCGGGTGTACAGCCGGGCCGGAGAGGACGTGACGGAGGAATTCCGCCTGGGGGCGGAAAAGGCCCTGGCCTTCTGCCGCGCCCACGGGGTCACCCAAGCCATCTTGAAGGCCCGCAGTCCCTCCTGCGGCGTGCACGCGGTATACGACGGCAGCTTTTCCGGGAAGGTGGTCCCCGGCATGGGCGTTTGCGCCCGGCTGCTGGCGGAAAACGGCGTGGCGCTGCTGGACGAGGAGGACGTGGCCGCGCTTATGACCGGAGAAAAAACAACCGAGGAGGTATGACCATATGGCTGATTATTTCGGGAAAGAAACACCCAAACTGGGCTTTGGCCTGATGCGCCTGCCCAGGCGGGGCGCCATCATCGACACGGCCCAGACCATAAAAATGGTGGATCTGTTCCTGGAGGCGGGATTTACGTATTTTGACACCGCCTTCGTGTATCCCGGCTCCGAGGCCGCCGCGAGGCGAGCCCTGGTGACCCGGCACCCGCGGGACAGCTTCACCCTGGCCACCAAGCTGAACGTGTCCATCGCCCCCACGGAAAAGGCCGCCCGCAAGCAGTTCGAGACCAGCCTGAAGCGCACCGGGGCGGGGTACTTCGATTATTACCTGCTCCACTGCCTGATGGAAAAGAACCGGGAGAAATACGAGCGGTTCCATCTGTGGGAGTATGTCCGGCAGCTGAAGGAGCAGGGCCTGATCCGCCACCTGGGCTTTTCCTTCCACGACAGCCCGGAGGTGCTGGACCGGATACTTACCGACCACCCGGAGGTGGAGTTCGTACAGCTGCAGCTGAACTACGCCGACTGGGAGGACCCCAAGATCGCCTCCCGGGCCAACTATGAAACGGCCCGCCGCCACGGCAAGAGCGTGGTGATCATGGAGCCGGTGAAGGGCGGCGGCCTGGCCGATCCTCCGGCGGAGGTGAAAAAACTGTTCACTGACCATGCCCCCGACGCCTCCCCCGCCTCCTGGGCCATCCGGTTCGCCGCGAGCCTGGACGGGATCGTGACGGTGCTGTCCGGCATGAGCAACGTGGCCCAGATGCAGGACAACCTGTCCTTTATGAAGGATTTCCGGCCCCTGGACAGCCAGGAGCAGCAGATCATCTCCCAGGCCCAGCGCATCCTGGGCCACTCCGCCGCCATACCCTGCACCGGCTGCTCCTACTGCACCGAGGGCTGCCCCCAGCGCATCCCCATCCCCGCGGTCTTTGCCGCCGCCAACCTGCACCTGGCCAACGGCCAGACCGGCCAGGCCCGGGACAGCTACCGGGCCGCCACCGAGCACAGGGGCCTGGCCTCCTCCTGCGTGGCCTGCCGCCAGTGCGAGTCGGTCTGTCCCCAGCATCTGCCCATCGTGGAGCATCTGAAAGCCTGCGCGGAGCTTCTGGAAAAGTCATGACCACCAGTAAACTGGTGGCATGACGAGCCCCTAGAAGGGGCAGATACAGACGTAGCCCCTGGAAGGGGCTCTGAGAGTTTGACACCGCATTACCATCTCGGGCAGCCGCTTTAAGCGGCTGTCTTTTTATGCCTTCTTATTCTTGTCACCCG
>CANQUE010000035.1 GCA_947626905.1 uncultured Oscillospiraceae bacterium | reverse complement strand
ATGGCGACCCTGCGCAAAAAGCTGGAGGCCGCTCCCGGTTCGCCCCAGTACATCCAGACCCACATCGGTATCGGCTATCGGATGATGAAGATCGAGTGAGGCTCTGGGTTTTGCCCGCGGCTCACCGGCCGAACAGGACGGTGAGCTTTTTTATTTTTTCCGCCAGGGCGGGGCTGGCCGCGTCCGGCTTCATCCGCCACTGCCAGTTGCCGTCGGGCAGGCCGGGCCGGTTCATCCGGGCCTCGTCCCCCAGCTGCAGATAGTCCTGCATCTGGGCGATGAACAGCCGGGCCACCGAGCCCATGCCGCCCCGGAGGAGCCCCCAGTCCGGCCCCTCTTCCTCGCTCAGCCCCAGATAGGCCTTCGCCTTGGCCACGTCCAGAGGGTCCGCCTCGGCCAGCCAGCCCCGAAGGGTGGTGTTGTCGTGGGCGCCGGTGTAGCAGACGCAGTTCACCGGATAGCAGTGGGGCAGGTAGCTGCTGGGCTGCTGGTGGTCAAAGGCGAACTGGAGCACCTTCATCCCCGGGAAGCCGGACAGGTCCAGCAGGGCCTGGACTTCCTCCGTCACGTATCCCAGATCCTCGGCGATGATGAGCGCTTGGGGGAACTTCTCCCGGAGCATCTGCACGAAGGCGGCGCCGGGCCCCTTTTCCCAGTGGCCGGGGGCGGCGGTGGGGGCGTCCTTGGGAACGGCCCAATAGCTCTCCAGGCCCCGGAAGTGGTCCAGGCGGGCCACGTCGAACCGCGACAGGGTGTTCTGCATCCGCCGCGCCCACCAGGAAAAGCCGTCCTGAGCCATCCGCTCCCAGTCATAGAGGGGGTTGCCCCAGAGCTGGCCGTCGGCGGTGAAGGCGTCCGGCGGCACGCCCGCCACGGCGGTGGGGATGTTCTCCTCGTCCAGCTGGAACATCTCCGGGTTGGCCCAAACGTCGGCGGAGTCCAGGGCCACGTAGATGGGCAGGTCCCCGATGAGCTGCACGCCCTTTTTTCCGGCGTACGCCTTCAGGGCGGTCCACTGCCGGTGGAACAGGTATTGCAGATAGGTGAAAAACCGCACGTCCCGATCCAGCTGCTCTGTCCAGCGGGCCACGGCGGCGGGCTTCCGCAGCCGGATGTCCGCCAGGGGCCACTGGGTCCAGGGGGCCATGTCGAAATGGCGCTTCAGGGCCATGAACAGGGCGTAATCCGGCAGCCAGGAGCGGTTTTTCGCCGCGAAGGAGGCCACGGCCACCCGGTCGGCCTTCCAGCCCCGGTCGAAGGCCTTCTCCAGCAGGTCGAAGCGGGCGCGGTACACCGCCCCATAGTCCACCCGCTCGGGGTCGTCCCCCCAGAAGGGGGCGGACACCTCCCCGGCGGTGAGCAGGCCGTCGGAAACGAGCATATCCAGATCTATGTAGTAAGGATTCCCGGCAAAGGCGGAGAAGGACTGATAGGGCGAGTCGCCGTAGCTGATGGGCCCCACGGGGAGCATCTGCCAGTATTTCTGTCCGGCCTCGGACAGAAAATCCACGAACGCATACGCCGCCTTGCCCAGCGTGCCGATGCCGTGGGGGGAGGGCAGGGATGATACGGAGAGCAGAATGCCTGCTGCACGATCCATAGACACATTTCTCCTTTCTGGTACTACCGTGAATATACACGAACCGGAGGGGGACTGTCAACGGAAAATCATCTATTTTTGGGCTGGAAATCTGCCCGGCGGGTGACTATAATGTGCCTGCTCCGGCGGAAAAGGGTCCGCCGGGAATGGATCGACTTTGTAGGAGGACGCGGCTTCGTGACCAAAAATCTGACGGTGGGCAGCCCCATGAAGCTCATTTTGGGCTTTGCCGTACCCACGCTGTTCGGACTGCTCTTTCAACAGATGTATAACATGGTGGACACCATGATCGTGGGCCGGCTGCTGGGGGCGAAGGCCCTGGCGGCGGTGGGCGCCACCGGGTCCATCAATTTCCTGATCATCGGCTTCTGCACCGGCGTGTGCAGCGGCTTTGCCATTCCCGTGGCCCGGCAGATGGGCGCGGGCGAACACAGCCTCATGCGCCGGTATACCGCCAACGCGGCCTATCTGGCGGTGGTCTTCGCGGCGGTGCTCACGGCGGCCACCGGGCTGGCCTGCGGGGCGATCCTCACCGTCATGGACACTCCGGCGGATATCTATGCCGGGTCGTACCGGTATATCTTCGTCATCTTCATGGGCATCCCCGCCACGTTTTTGTATAACCTTCTGGCCGGGGTGCTCCGCTCCCTGGGGGACAGCCGCACGCCGGTGGTGTTTCTGGCGCTGTCGTCGGTGCTGAACATAGGCCTGGACGTGGCGCTGATCCTGTACGGGAACATGGGCGTGGCGGGGGCGGCGGTGGCCACCGTGGCCAGTCAGGCTGTGTCGGGCCTGGCGTGCCTGTGGGTGGTGGCGAAGCGGTTCCCCATCCTTCGGATGACCCGGGACGAGCGCCGGCCCGACGGCAGGCTGTGCCGGGATCTGTGCGCCATGGGCCTGCCCATGGGTCTGCAGTACTCCGTCACCGCCGTGGGGTCCATCATCCTCCAGTCCGCTGTCAACGGCCTGGGCAGCCTGTATGTGGCGGCGGTGGCCGCCGGGGCGAAGCTGTTCGGGCTGCTGGCCTGCCCCTTCGACGCTCTGGGCGGGGCCATGGCCACCTACTGCGGCCAGAACGTGGGCGCGGGAAAGCTGGACCGGCTGGGCCGGGGGGTCAAGGCCGCGTCGGCGCTGGGGCTGGTATGGTCCCTGGCCGCCGCCGGGGCCATGGCGGCCTTCGCGCCCCGGTGCGCCATGTGGTTCATCGACAGCGCCCAGGGGGAGGAGGCGTCCTTCCTGATCGGGCTGGTGAGCCGCTATATCCGCACGGCCTCGGCCTTCTTCTTCCCCCTGGCGCTGGTGAACGTGCTCCGCTTCGCCATCCAGGGCATGGGCTACAGCCTGTTCGCCGTGCTGTCCGGGGCCACCGAGATGGTGGTGCGTACGGCGGTGGGCTGGTTCGCCGTGCCGGCGCTGGGCTTCGGGGCGGTGTGCTTCGCCTCTCCGGCGGCCTGGGTGGGGGCGGACCTGTTTTTGATCCCCGCCTTCTTCTGGTGCCTGCGGAGGCTTGCGCGCCTGCGGGAGCAGTACCGCCGCACCGAGCGGGCGGTCCGGGAGAGCAACCGGGTCCACGGCCGGTCCGGCCGGTGGTATGCCGACCCGGTGATGCTCCACCGCCACCGGGATCGCCGGAGCGGGACCGGCGCCCATCCCCATCGGAGGATCGCGTGAAAATAAGAAATGCCGCCGGAGGCAGACGCCTCCGGCGGTGGTTTATATGCGCTTTTCAGCGCACGGCGTAGCTGACGATGAACTCCGCGGGATGCTCCCCCTCATTGGTCAGACACAGCTCATGGTACCCGGCCAGTCCCGGCCGGAAGGAAACGGTCTGCGTCTGACCGGCCTGCCGCTAGGCGCTGTCCCGGGTCAGGGCGCTTTCCTGGTCACGCAGCGCGTCCCACAGCGCCTGCTCCTCCTCGGTGGCGGGGCGCAGGCCGGCCAGCTCGCCGTCGGCATACACGGCGATCAGCTCGATGGCGTCCTCGGGCCAGCCGTCCCCGGCGTGGAGCGTGATCCATACGCCCGCCGTCTTGTCCCACAGGCCCCGGACCGGGTGTTCCTGCCCGTCGGCGTCGGTCCAGGTCAGTGTGATCTCGTCGCTGGCGGGGTCATAGCTGCGCCACACCCCGAAGGGGAGATAGGGCTCCAGGGCCTCGTCCAGGGCGTCCAGCTCCTCCTGCCGGCCCTCGGGCATCAGGTACATCACCCGGTAGAGCTCCTCGTCCACCGTTACGTTCATGGCGGCGGCCACCTCCCGGTCGGCCAGCAGGGTCTTGAGCGCGGCCAGCTGCTCCTCCGTCAGAGCCACGCTCTCGCCGCCGTTGAAGCTGTAGGTGACGTTCTCTCCCGGGACGATGCTGACCCGGCTGTCTGTGCCCTGCGCCAGCATGATATCGCCGCTGCCGTCTACGGTTTTGGACACCAGCAGGCCGTTTTCGATCTGCTCCAGGATCTGCTCATACATTTCGATGGTCTCGTCGATCTTCTCCTGGGTCCAGGTGAACCAGCCGTCGCCGTTCGTCCAGGCCCTCTCGCCCAGGCAGTCCTGCAGGTCTTTCTTCTCCTGCTCCAGCCATTCGGCGTACTCCTCGGCGGTCCACCACTCCACCTCCGCGGGCTCGAAGAGCAGCTTATACTCCTGTTGGGTCAGGCCCACCGGCTTTCCCTCGGGGGTGAACACGTACACGGTCCCGTCCTGGGACTGGATCACGTCGCCGGAGATCGCGGTGAGCGGGGCGTCGTCGTCCTCCGGCTCCGGCGCGGCGGTGGCGAACGCCGCCCCCACGCCCAGCACCAGGACAAGGGCCAGAAGGGTGCTCAAAAATGATCTTGGTCTTATCTTCATGATAGAATATATCCTTTCCTCGATGGCGTTTTTGGAAAAGCCGCTGGTCAGAGCCGTCGGGCCCGCCCGGCGCTCCTCCATGTCCAGCAGGGTCCGGGCATAGTCCCGCCGGAACTGGAAGCCCATGGCGCGGATCACCGCCTGGTCGCAGGCCCGCTCCATGTCCCGGCCGGCCAGCGCGGCCATGAGCCACACCAGCGGGTCGAACCAGTGCAGGCATACCGCCGCCGCCAGGATCAGCTTCCGGGCCGTGTCGAAGCGGCGGATGTGGGCCAGCTCGTGGGCCAGTACGTACCCCAGGGGCTCCCGGTCCTCCAGGTCCATGGACAGGGGCAGCAGGATCACCGGACGCACCGTGCCGTAGGTCAGCGGCGCGCCGGCCCGGTCCCATGCCCGCACCGACACTCTCCGATGCAGGGGGCAGGCCGCCAGGAATTGGTTGACATAATCATTATCTATAGGCTCCGCGGCGCGGAACCGGCGGCAGGCGCGGATGTAGCCGGCAATAAACAGTCCGGCGCACACCGCCGCCCCCGCCAGCCACAGGACGGTGGCGATGGGGAAGGGTTTCTCAACGGCGGCCTGGGGAATGTCGCGAATTATGTCAACTATTTGCGGCGGGGCCTGGCCCGGGACCGCGGCGGCGGAGGGCGGCGCGGGTTTCGCGGCCAGGGGCGCCGCCTGCCGAAGCAGGGCGAACAGGCCGAACCGGAAGGGCAGGCGCACCGGCGCCAGCAGCCGCAGGCAGGCCATGGCCCACAGGGCCTCAAACATGCCCACGGGCAGCCGGTCTTTTCCCGCCGCCCGGAGAATGACGGCCGCCAGGATGATGCAGCCGGCGGCGATGTTCATCTCAAGGAGGCTTGCCATACCGCTCACTCCTGCCGGTCGATCCAGTCCCGCAGCCGGGCGATCTGCTCCTTTGAAAGGGTTTTGCCGCCCAGCAGGGAGGCGAACAGCAGCTCCGGCTCCCCGTCGAACAGCTTTGCCACCAGCTGGCCGGCCTCCTCCGCCCGGACTTCCTCCTTGCTGATGCGGGCGCGGCACAGGAAATTGGGCTCCCGGCGCTCGATGGCCCCTTTCGCCACGCATTTTTTGATGACGGTGTAGGTGGTGTTCATGTTCCAGCCGATGGACGCCGCCAGGATGTTGGATATCTCCTTGGCGGTGGTGTCCCCCCGGCTCCACAGCACCTCCATCACCTTCAGCTCCGAGTCGAACAGCTTCATACCGTGACCTTCCTTCCACACTATTGCAATAGTTTGTGCCTATACACTACCACAATAGTGCGGCGTTGTCAACACTATTCCGATAGTTTGAGAAAAAAATAATAATGGCCCCCTCGTCAGAGGGGGCGGATCACGGTGCATCTCTCCCGACAAACGGGAATTGCACATTCTGTTTTGTTTCTTGTTAAACAGGAAATTATTCCCCTTTTTGCCTTACTGACTTTACGACACACAGGCATCCCACAAGCATCAACAATACGGCTGGAATAAGCAGAAGAACATTATTAAGTTCCCCAAATGCCCACCAAATCATTACTACGCCCGATAGAATATTAAGTATTCCACTCAAAAGAAACATCGACTACACTCCCTTGCAAACGCCGATCTGCCGCGCGCAGCCTATGCCCTGCCGTCTGTCCGATGCCGGTCAGACATCTCCCGTCAGGCCGTCGGACAGGCCCAGCAGCACGATGCCCAGAATGGCCAGGGCGATCATGATATAGTGCCTGCGGGATAGTTTTTCCTTCAGGAAGATCCGGCTCCAGATCACGCTGGCCAGGCAGTAGCCGGAGATGATGGGGGCGGACAGGGCCACGTGCTCGGAGTCGGCGATGGCGTAGATATAGGCCAGCTGGCCGGCGGTCTCGAAGCAGGCGCCGATGTACTTGGGGGTCTCCTGGCGCACGATGAAGCGCTCCCGCCTCGCCAGCAGGATGACGAAGCACACCGCCCCCGCCGCCAGGAACGTCAGCTCATAGGCCACGTTGGCGCTGTCCTCGTCCAGGGTCTCCAGCACCAGGCTGTCGGCGAAGGTGCCCGCCGCGTCCAGCACGCAGTACAGCACCGGCAGCAGGATCGCCACGAAGCTCTTGGCGTATTTGTAGTTGGAGATGCTCTGGCGGGCGGCCCGGGCCGCCTCGTCCTCGTGCATGTCCACGAAGCCCAGGCCCACCACGCCCACGCACACCAGCGCCGTGGCGCCCAGCTGCAGGCCGGAGATGGAGCCCAGTCCCGCCGTGGCCAGGGTGAGGATGGCCACCAGCGCGCCGGAGGAGTTGCAGATGGGGGAGGACACGGACAGCTCTATGTACCGCAGGCCCAGATAGCCCAGAGCCATGGAGAAGATGTACAGCAGGCTCACCGGCAGGTAGGTGACGATGGTGTGCATGTCGATGTCCACGCCCTGGACGAACACCTCCACGGCGGCGTGCACGCCCATCACCAGGCCCACCGCCACCACCATCTTCAGGTGGGAGGTCTTGTCCGACTGGTCCCGGCAGCCGATCTTGGAGAACAGGTCGGAGCCGCTCCAGCACAGCAGCGCGATGACGGAAAGCCAAAACCAACTCATATCTCTGTCCCTTTCAGGTCCACCAGACCCCGTTCGTATAATTTTTGCAGGCTCATAAGGATGCCCGTCTTGGCGTGGTACCAGGTGAGCCCGCCCTGGAAATACACCGCGTAGGGGGGGCGGATGGGCCCGTCGGCGGAGAGCTCGATGGAGGAACCCTGCACGAAGGCCCCCGCCGCCATGATCACGTCGCTGTCGTAGCCGGGCATGGGCCAGGGCACGGGGGTGACGTGGCTGTCCACCGGCGCGGCGGCCTGGATCCCCAGGCAGAAGGCCTCCATCCGCTCCGGGGAGCCCAATGTCACCGCCTGGATGATGTCGTGGCGGGGCTCCGCGGCGTTTGGCACGCAGGCAAAGCCCAGTCTTTCATAGACATTGGCGGCGAAAACGGCGCCCTTCAGGGCCCCGGCGGTCACCGTGGGGGCCAGGAAAAAGCCCTGGTACATGGCCGGCAGCTGGCCCAGATTGGCGCCCACCTCTTTCCCCAGACCGGGGGCGGTGAGCCGCCGGGCGCAGCGCTCCACACATTCCCGGGCGCCGCAGATATAGCCCCCCGCGGCGGCCAGGCCCCCGCCGGGGTTTTTGATGAGAGAGCCCACCGTCATGTCCGCCCCCACGTCGGAGGGCTCGATGCGCTGGACGAATTCCCCATAGCAGTTGTCTACCATGCAGAGAAGGTCCGGCTTCACGCTCTTGCAAAAGGCGATGAGCCGGCCGATGGCCTCCACGGAGAAGCTGGGGCGGGTGGCGTAGCCCTTGGACCGCTGGATGGTGACCAGCTTTGTCCGGGGGCCGATGGCGGCGCGGATGGCGTCGTAATCGAAACTACCGTCCGGCAGCAGATCCGCCTGGCGGTAGGTTATGCCGAACTCGGCCAGGGAGCCGGAGGAGGGGCGGATGCCGATGACCTCTTCCAGCGTGTCGTAGGGCGCGCCCACCGGGGACAGCAGCTCGTCCCCGGGCCGGAGATTGGCGGCCAGGGCCAGAGCCAGAGCGTGGGTGCCGCAGGTGATCTGAGGCCGGACCAGAGCCGCCTCGGTATGGAACGCCGCCGCATAGACCTCCTCCAGGGTGTCCCGGCCCAGGTCGTTGTAGCCATAGCCGGTGCTGGTGGCGAAGCAGGCCCCGCTGACCCGGCATTTCTGCATGGCGTGAAGGACCTTGGCCTGGTTGTATTCCGCGGTGGCGTCGATGGCGGCGAACCGGTCCTGCAGGGACGCCAGCACCTGTTGGCCGAAGCCGTAGACCTCCGGGCTCACGCCCAGGGCTTGGTAGATCTCTTGCATGATAAGCTCTCCTTTGTCCTAGGATAACTTACCATTCCTGCCGGTCCGTGTCAAGGGAAAACCGGGCGCGGTCATTCCGCGCCCGGTATGGGGTCAAACGCTTCTATATTTTCGCCGTGTGGCCTCGCCGCCCCGGAGATGGCGCTCGGCCTTATTGCGCTCCAGCACCGCCCGGGCCTGGGTGTACAACGGCCGGTCCACATGCCGCAGCCGCTCCGTCAGATCTTTGTGCACCGTAGATTTGGAGATGCGGAAATGCTGGGCGGCGTCCCGGACCGTGGCGTTGTTCTCCACGATGTAAAGGGCCAGATCCCGGGCCCGCTGTTCGATATCCTCTCGCACTCATACCACCCCGCTGACATTGACTTGCCACAGTCTATGCGGGCGGAGCGGCCGGTTAGAACCCCGCCGCCGGTCCTGGCCGGCGCACAGGATGTCCCCGAAATGACAATAAAAATGCAACAGGGGAAAAAAGTAGAGGATCGTCACCAGCCAGATGGCAAAGAAGTTCGAGCCCAAGCGCCAAAATGCTATTGCATTTTGGCCTGTCATTTGCTATAATTACTTCACTATTTGATGTGATCCAACGGTTTTTCGTATGTAAGCTGTCTGGGGACGATCCTCTACTTTTGTGCCCACGGGCCGTCGGAGGGACGGCGCAGGCGGGACCATGGAAGAGCGTCCTTCTGTACAAGATAAAAGTCTGATCATAGCAAGGGAGGAAAAGAACATGAAGGAAGCCTATGAGAACCCCATGATGGAGATCGTGGAGATCGACGGTGCGGACGTTATTTTCGCTAGTACTATTGACTGTTCTGCCGGTGGCGGAGCAGAGTGCACGTGATGCTGTTTGCTAACAGCGGCAGTGATGCGAGAAAGGAAACGCTGTGAAAGAGACTTATGAGAGCCCTGTGATGGAGATCGTGGAGATCGACGGCGCGGACATCATTTCCGCTAGTGGTAATGACTGTTCTGGCGGTGGCGCAGCAGAGTGCTAAAACACCCATTGCTGGAGGCCGTTGAGAGTCCGGGCAAGGCAAACGGTATTTTTTGGACCGTCTTTTCTGACAGGATAACGAACAGGAGAGATTGATATGCAGCAGATCGTTCCGCCGGTCAGCATCGTCCAAAAGATACTGGGAGAACAAAAGAAAATTGAGGGGACCTCGTACCGGATGACCGTGCACTGCGTGCGCGCAGAACGGCCGGAGGGGGTCCTGCTTTGCCATACCCTGACGGGGGAGCTGCTGCTGCTGTCCCGGGAGGAGGAGGCGGCGCTGAAAATGCTGCCCGGCCCCGTCCCCCCGGCCCTGGAGGCGCTGGCTTCCCGGTGGTTTTTGCGCCCCGAGGGCTCCGACGACATGGCCCTGGCGGACCAGACGCGGCGGATCGCAGAACGCTTCAGAAAAAAAGACGGCCTACTGACAAAATACACCATCTTCACCACCATGGCCTGCAACGCCCGGTGCTTTTACTGTTTCGAGGCGGGCTGGGGAAAAAGCTCCACCATGTCGGAGGAAACCGCCCGGGCCACGGCGGCCTACATCGGGGCCCACCGGGGCGGCCAGCCGGTCAAACTGAGGTGGTTCGGGGGCGAGCCGCTGGTGAACGCCAAGGCCATCGACGTGATCACCGACAGCCTGCGGAAGCAGGGGGTGGAGTTCCGCTCTGTCATGACCACCAACGGCTACCTCTTCGACGAGGCGCTGGTCCGCCGGGCCAAGGACGACTGGAACCTGCAGCAGACGCAGATCACCCTGGACGGCACGGAGGAGATCTACAATGCCCGCAAAGCGTACGTCCACCCGGAGGGCAGCCCCTTCCGGCGGGTGCTGGGGAACATCGGCCTGCTGCTGGACGCTGGCATTGGGGTCGACGTCCGCCTGAACATGGACGAAGACAACGAGGGGGACCTGTACGCCCTGGCGGATCAGCTGGCGGAACGGTTCGCAGGGAAGCGGGGCTTTGGCGTCCATTTGCTGGCGATCCAGAAAAATCACGACGGGGTCGATCCTCTCGACTGTGAAAAAGAGCGCCGTGTCTACGTCGAAAAGCTGCGGCCGTTGCGGGACTATATGGAGGAGAAGCATATCGCGGCCCGGCTGCCGCTCAGCCGCGGTCTTTCCATCGATGCCTGCCGGGCCGACAGCGACAGCGCCACCACCGTGACGCCGGATGGCCGGCTGGGCCGCTGCGATTCCAGCAAAGACGGCGGTATCTGGGGGAGCGTCTGGTCCGAGGAGAGGAACGAGGAAGTGCTCCGCCAGTGGAAGGAACGGCGGCCGCCGGAGGCGGCCTGCAAGAGCTGCGCCATATATCCCCAGTGTATCCGGCTCAAAAAATGCCCGACCTATGAACACGGTTCCGCCCTGGACCAAGAGGTCCGGGAGGTCCTGGAGGACAGACTCCGCCGGGCTGTTCTGGGAGCCTTTGAGGATTGGAAGGCCGCCAACAAAGCCTGACGGAAAAGGGAGAAAATGATATGCGGCAGATCGTCCCGCCCATCACCGTGGCGCAAAAGATCTTGGGCAAACAAAAAAGGGATATTTCGACCCCATACCGGCTGACCACCCACTGTGTACAGGTGGAGCGGCCGGAGGGGGTCCTGTTTTACCATACCCTGACGGGGGAACTGCTCCTGCTGTCCCGGGAGGAGGCGGCGGCGCTGGAAAACCTGTCCGGCCCCGTGCCCCCGGCCCTGGAGGCGCTGGTTTCCAAGTGGTTTCTGCGGCCGGAGGGGGCGGACGACATGGCCCTGGCGGACCAGGTCCTGGATATCGCCCGGCGCTTTGAGAAAGACGACGGCGTTTTGACAAAATATCTGATCTTCACCACCACGGCCTGCAACGCTCGGTGTTTTTACTGCTACGAGGCGGGCTGGGAAAACAGCACCATGACCGAGCGGACCGCCCGGACGGCGGGGGAGTACATCGCCGGCCACTGCGGCGGCCGGCCGGTCAAACTGACGTGGTTCGGAGGGGAGCCCCTGGTGAACGCAAAGGCCATCGACGCCATCACAGACAGCCTACGGAAGCAGGGGGTGGAGTTCCGCTCTGTCATGACCACCAACGGCTACCTCTTCGACGAGGGGCTGGTCCGCCGGGCCAAGGACGCCTGGAACCTGCAGCAGACGCAGATCACCCTGGACGGCACGGAAGAGATCTACAACGCCCGCAAGGCGTATGTGCACCCGGAGGGCAGCCCCTTCCGGCGGGTGCTGGGGAACATCGGCCTGCTGCTGGACGCGGGGGTGCCGGTCAAGATCCGCTTGAACATGGACGAAGACAACGAGAGGGACCTGTATACCCTGGTGGACCAGTTGGCGGACCGATTCGGGGAAACGCCGGGCTTCAGTGTCTATCCGGCGGGACTTCGGGATAATACGGGAAGCGTTCCCAAGAGTTACACGGAGGAAAAGCGCCTCGACTACGTCCAAAAGCTGCGGTCCCTGCGGGCCTATGCGGAGAGCAAGGGCATTGCAGAGCGGGAGCCTTTGAGGCGGGGCCTCAGGGTCAACGCGTGTGAGGGCGACAATGATAAATTTTCCATCATAACACCGGAGGGCAAGCTGAGCCGGTGTGAGTACTGCAGAGGGAGCGCCGTCTGGGGCAGCGTATTCTCCGAAGAGCGGGACGAGGAAGTGCTCCGGCAGTGGAAAGAGTTTAGACGATCGGGAGAGGCCTGCAGGGATTGTGCTATCTATCCACAGTGCCTCCGCCTTAAAAAATGCCCGAACTGGCCGGATCACTGTTCTCCCATGGAACGCCAGCTTCGGGAGGACGAGATCCATTGGAGGGTCTTGGGAGCCTATGAGGATCGGAAGGCCGCCAACGAAGTCTGACGGAAAAGGGAGAAAATGACATGCGGCAGATCGCCCCGCCCTTCGCTTTGGTGCAAAAGATCTTGGGCGAACAAAAAAAGAACGTTTCGGCTCCGTACCGGCTGACCACCCACTGTGTACAGGTGGTGGAGCGGCCGGAGGGGGTCCTGCTGTGCCACACCCTGACGGGGGAATTGCTCCTGTTGACGCAGGAAGAAGCGGCGGCGCTGAAAACACTGTCCGGCTCTGTCCCCCCGGCCCTGGAGGCCCTGGTTCCCAAGTGGTTTTTGCGGCCGGAGGGGGCGGACGACATGGCCCTGGCGGACCAGACCCGGGATATTACCCGCCTCATGACCGGCAAGAGCGACGCCCTGACGGAGTATCTGATCTTCACCACCACGGCCTGCAACGCCCGGTGCTTTTACTGCTTCGAGGCCGGCATCCCAAAGGCCACCATGACGGAGGACACCGCCCGGGCGGCGGGGGAGTACATCGCCGGCCACTGCGGCGGCCAGCCGGTCAAGCTGGTGTGGTTCGGAGGGGAGCCGCTGGTGAATGTAAAGGCCATCGACGCCATCACCGGCGTCTTGCGCCGGCGGGGCGTGGCATTCAGCTCTCGGATGGACAGCAACGGCTACCTCTTCGACGAGGCCCTGGCCCGGCGGGTCAAAGAGGACTGGGGGCTTTACGAGGTACAGATCACCGTGGACGGCACAGAAGAGATCTACAATGCCCGCAAGGCATTCGTGCATCCAGAGGGAAGCCCCTTCCAGCGGGTGATGGGCAACATCGGCCTGCTGCTGGACGCGGGGGTGCCGGTCAAGATCCGCCTGAACCTGGACGAGGAGAACGAGGGGGACCTGTACGCCCTGGTGGACCAGCTGGCGGAGCGGTTCGGGGGGAAGCCTGGCTTTGCCATCTACTGCCGGGTGCTGATCGAGAACAAGGGGATCGAGCCCGCCGCCTATTCAGAGGAGAGGCGCGTTTCCCTGGCGGAGAAGGCCCGGGCCATGTGGGCCTATCTGGAGAAGAAGGGCGTTTCGGTCCGTACGGATATGGCGCGGGCCCTGGCTCTCTACTCCTGCTGGGGGGACAAGATATATGCCGCCACCATCACGCCGGAGGGCCGGCTGGGCCGGTGCGAGTCCCACATCGACAGGGGGCTTTGGGGCAGCGTGTTCTCCGACGGGAGGGACGAGCAGGTGCTCCGCCGGTGGCGGGAGCGCCGCCCGCCGGAGGAACGGTGCAAGACCTGCCAACTCTATCCCCGGTGCGTCCGGCTGAAAGAGTGCGTGATCCGCACGGAGCGCTGCTCCGACGTCGAGCGGATGGAGATGGGCCTTCGGCTCCAGCGGGCCATTCTGGCCACATTTGAGGACTGGAAAGTGGGGCATCCGCCGGTGTGAGCGCCGCATAGAGGAAAAATATCTGCCCGCGGGGCAGGGAAAAAGGGCCGTCGGAGCGATCCGCCGGCCCTTTTGACATTGCCTTATGTATTGTCGGTTTGGCGATGCGGAAAGGCTGGCCGGCGCGGGGCTTCCACCGGGGCGAAGATGTAGAATAAGGTTGACGAAAGGCCGGCGCCTGCGTATGATAAGACCATCGGCGGGGCGGACGCCCGCACAAAGATCGCAACGACAAAGGAGGATATACAGATGAAGGTCCTGATGCTCAATGGGAGCCCCCGGAAGAACGGGAACACAGCCGTGGCCCTGGGGGAGATGGAAAAGGTCTTTGCTCGGGAGGGGATACAGGCGCAGACCGTCCAGGTGGGAAATCAGCCCATCCGCGGCTGCATCGCCTGCAACAGCTGTGCCAAAACGGGAAAGTGCGCCTTTGACGATCTGGTCAACGAGCTGGCGCCGGTCTTCGAGCAGAGCGACGGCCTGGTGATCGCCAGCCCGGTCTATTACGGCTCCGCCAACGCCACCCTCATCGCCCTGCTGGACAGGCTGTTTTACAGCACCGGCTTTGACAAGACCATGAAAGTGGGCGCCAGCGTGGTGATCGCCCGGCGGGGCGGCCTTACGGCGACCTTCGATGAGCTGAACAAGTATTTCACCATCTCCGGTATGCCGGTGGCCTCCAGCCAGTATTGGAACGGCGTCCACGGCCTGGCCCCCGGCGAGGCGGCACAGGACGCGGAGGGGCTGCAGACCATGCGGACGCTGGCTCGGAACATGGCTTTTCTCATGAAGAGCGTTGCCCTGGGCAAAGAAAGATACGGTCTGCCGGAAAAGGAGGACTTCCAGCGGACGAATTTCATCCGCTGACGCGGCGGCGGTCCGGATCACAGGGCGATCCGGACCGTCCGGTTTCATATTAAAAAAGCTGTTATGTACGGGAGGCCGTTCATAACAGCTTTTTTGCGAATGGATACAAAAGTATAGGTTGGTCCCCAGTCAAAGCTATGCGGAGAACAGCCTATTTTTTACCGCTTAATTATATCAAATACCGCTTTTCAATGCAATACCTGCCGCGGGGACCAACCTATACCTATTTCATCGGGCGGTGGAAACCGACCTATGCTTTGGGGACCAGAGGATGACGCCGGCGGGGAGAACGCGGCGGGAAAGCGGGACGAGGACATGGTACTGGCGGATCTGACGGGCCAGCGGTTCGGGAAGCTCACGGTGCTGCGCCGGGCCGAGAACGACAACACCGGAAAAGCCCAGTGGACCTGCCGGTGCGACTGCGGCCGCCTGTGCGTGGTCCGGGCCTATAAGCTGAAAAACGGCCAGACCCGCAGCTGCGGCTGCGAAAGGAAGGGCGGATACAACCGCCGGGACCTGACAGGCCGGCGGTTCGGCCGGCTGACGGCGCTCTGTCCGGTGGAAAAGAGCGGCCAGTCCGGCGGCGGGCTCGTCTGGCGGTGCCGGTGCGACTGCGGAGCGGAGGCGGAGGTGAGCGCCGCCCGTCTGGTGAGCGGACGGACCCGCAGCTGCGGATGTCTGAACCGGGAGCAGATGTCCCGGATGCACCAGCACATGCACTACAGCGACAACACCTGTCTGGAGCGGCTGATCCGGGCGCAGAAGGAGCAGGGCGGGAACAAGGCGGGTTTTCGGGGCCTGTTCCGGATGAAGGACGGGCGGTATCGGGCGACCATCGGCTTTGGGAAGGCGCGGTACTATCTGGGCAGTTACCGGGACTTTGACGAGGCGGTAAAGGCGCGGCAGGCGGCGGAGGAAACGCTGCACCAGGGCTATATAGACGCCCGCGCAGCCTATGACCGCCGGGCGGAGGCCGATCCGGCCTGGGCGGAGGAGAACCCGTTTTTCTTCCGCGTGGAGCGGAGAAACGGCGCCTTCGACGTCCGCACCAACGCCTGGCCTGGCCAGACCGCTGTCCGCCAGGTCCCCAATGGCCGGGCGGTCCGGGCCGGCCAAACAGACAGCCTTTAGGAGCGATCATGTACTCAAAAAATATACTCAGCAGCCTCTTTTCTCAGGGCGTAAGGATCGTGTTCAAATGCGTCGTCAGCGTCTTTGTCGTTCGCGTACTGGGGAAAGACAACTACGGCCAGGCGGCCTATTTTCTGTTGGTGTTCAATCTGTGCTCCCTGTACGGCCAGTTCGGCATCACGAATGGCAGCGGTTATTTCAGCAAGAGCGATCCGCTTCCTGTCCAGGAGCAGTTCACCTCCAACGCCACCTACCTGATCATAAACGCCTTGGTGCTGTGGCTCCTTTTCTGTGTGCCGCCCGTAAAGGACCTGGTCCTGCCGGGATATACGTGGCCGTATATGATCATGGGGCTGCTCTACCTCCAGTTTCGCTATCAGAACATCCTTTTGAACGGGTACTACACCAGCAGAAACGAGCTGTACCTGGCCAACCGGTATAAGATCGCGGGCAGTATTTTTTCGTCGTCCGCCATTTTCGTGGTGTGGCTGTGCGGCAAGATCTCTTCCCAGACGTATATACTGCTGCTGGTGCTGGAGGCGCTGCTGACGGCGGCGCTTATGTATCGCGGCCTACCCTATAAGTACCGGCCGGCTTTGAACGCCTCGTTTCTGTTCAGAGAATGGAAATACGGAAATATCATATTTTGGGCGGGCCTGTTTGGGTATTTGAACTACCGCGTGGACCAGCTCATGATACGCTTTCAGTGCGGCAACGGCAGCTTTGCCGTGTATTCCGTGGCCGTGTCGATCGCCGAGATCGTATTCTTCATCCCGGAGGCGCTCTCGGGAGCGGTATTCGGGAAGATACTGAACATGCAGGAGGATGCGCCCAACAGGAAGCTGGTCATCGCCTCGACGGTGAAGTGCTGCCTGTATGCGTCCTTTTTTATCTCGGCCTGCGGCATGATCGCTTCGCCGCTCATCCGGTATGTCTACGGGAGCGACTACGTGGAGGCGATACCCTGTACGCAGATCCTCTTTCTCGGCGTATGCGGCGCGTCGGCCGCCAAGGTCATCTTCCCGATCTTCCTGGCAAAGGGCCAGCCCCTCAAACACCTCCGCATAACGTTCCTCACCTTTGTTTCCAATATCGTCATGAACAGCTTTTTTATCCCTCTCTGGGGAATAAAGGGGGCCGCCATAGCATCCACGATATCCTATTTTCTCTATGGCGGGTACTACATCGTCCTGCTGAAGCGCTGGGAACACGTGAGCGTGCGGTCGCTGCTCCTCATAACCCGGTCCGACGTGAAAAGACTGGCGGACTTTGTCCTGCCGTACCTGCCGTTCGCAGGCAAACGGCGCCGCAGATGACGCTCTCCCTTGCATAGAAAACGGCTCCGGCGGATGCTTGAACTGTACCGGGAAAAAGAGACAAACGGAAAAGCCACCCCCTGGTGTAAGATAGAAAACACCAGGGGGTGAACTATACATGAAAGTAAAACAGAAGGGGCCGGAAATGGAACAACTCCGGCGGGAAGGAAAAACATACCAGGAGATAGCCTCGGCAGTAGGCCTGCGTAAAGAGCAGGTAAAGGGATACTTTAAGCGAGACAGGCAAGAGGCACGCAGACGCGGCTATCCGCGCAGCAAGAAAGCGGATGCCTTAAAGACCAACCAGGAACTACGCAGCGAACTGAAGCGTCTGCGGATGGAAGTAGACCTTTTGCGGGATTTTCTGGACGTTATGGAAGGGAGGTGAGAGCAAAAGAGAAGTACAAAGCCATATACAGGAACCGGGAGAAGTACAGCATTTCCGAGATGTGCCGGTACTTTGCCGTTTCCAGAAGCGGCTATTATAACTGGTTGTCCAAAAAGGATCTGCCAGACCGGGATGAAGATATTGCCCGGATGATCTGCCAGCGCCGCAGCATGAAATACGGCAAGAGCCTTGGGTGCCGCAGAATGCAGAAATGGCTGGCCCGGGAGATGGGTGTCCACCGCAACTTCAAGACCGTCTGGCGCATCATGCAGAAGTATGGCCTGCTCAGCGAATGCCGGCGGCACAGGATATACCGGACACAGAACTCTCTGCATACATATGGCAATCTGCTGGCCCGAAACTTCTACTCTGCACGTCCTGACACGAAATGGGTGACTGACATCACTTACATCCCCACCTCGCAAGGTACCCTCTTTCTCTCCGCTATCCTTGACTTGCATGACCGCCATATCGTATCCTACAAAATGAGTACCAGAAACGATTGCAGGCTGGTATATGACACCGTGAAAGCCGCTATGAAAAAGAAGGTCACTGCAAAGCCCCAACTTCACAGTGACCAAGGGTTTCAATACACGTCCCACGGGTATTTGAAACTACTGCAAAAATACAACATCACGCCGTCCATGTCAAGACCTGCCACGCCCCACGACAATGCAGTTATGGAATGTTTCTTTGGAATATTCAAGACGGAAGCGCTCAGACTCTATCCTCCCCAGACCCTGGCCCAGGCAAGAACGCTGGTCCACGACTACATCCACTACTACAACACGGAACGCATGCTGTTAAAATAGACGGACATGCCTTCGCACATCCGTCTACCTATTCCCTTACACTAGGGGGCTTTTTCCCTGTCCGTTTCTTCTGGTACAGTTCATGCTTCCACCGGAACCGTTTTTCTATCTCACGCCACCAGCCACTTGTATTTTTCCACACTGTACAGGGGCACGAAGGGCAGCAGGATGGGCACGGACTTCACATATTTCTGATATTCCGGGTCCGCGCCGTAATTCTTGTTCTGCCGGATCTCCGAACCGGCGGGGATTGATCTTCTTCGCCCGGTTCTTCTGCAGGTCGGCGGCGGACTCCAGGGCGATGCCGCAGAGCATGACCACGATGCCGACGTATGTCCAGGCGTTGGAGCCGGCGGCTTGACAGACGGGCGGGGGAGATGGTATACTAAAGCCCACGACAGGCAGAAGCCTGCCGGGGGCACAGAAGTGCTCTTGTCATTGGCTTTGATCCCGCGGAAACGGTACCAGGAAGGTGCGGATATCTCCGGAGAGGAGATATGCGCGCTTTTTGTTTTCCGGGGGGCGGGCGGTATCCGCGAGATGGGAGAGATGGATATGAACAGCGAGGCAAGACAGATCCTGGAGGCCGTGCGCGGCGGCGCCATGACGGTGGACGACGCGCTTTTGAAACTGAAGACCGAGCCCTTTGAGGACATCGGCTATGCGAAGGTAGACCTGCACCGGAAGGTGCGCCAGGGCGCGCCGGAGGTGATCTACGGCGCGGGCAAGACCCCGGACCAGATCGCCGGGATCATCGAGACCATGGGCCGCAACGGCCAGGGGCGCGTTTTGATCACCCGCCTGTCCCCGGAGGCCGCCGCGCTGGTGGCGGAGCGCCAGACGCTGGACTATCACCCGGAGGCCCGGGTGGGGGTGGTAGGGGGCTTCCCCGAGCCCGACGGGATCGGCCGCATCGTGGTGGCCACCGGCGGCACCAGCGATATCCCGGTGGCGGAGGAGGCGGCGCTGACCGCCGAGATCATGGGCAATGAGGTGGTCCGGCTGTATGACGTGGGCGTGGCCGGGCTGCACCGGCTGCTGGCCCATAAGGAAGAGATCATGTCCGCCAGCGTGATCGTGGCCATCGCCGGGATGGAGGGGGCCCTGGCCAGCGTCATAGGAGGACTGGCCGACTGCCCGGTGATCGCCGTGCCCACCAGCGTGGGCTACGGCGCGGCTTTCCACGGCCTGAGCGCCCTGCTGTCCATGCTCAATTCCTGCGCCAGCGGCGTTTCCGTGGTGAATATCGACAACGGCTTTGGGGCCGGTTATCTGGCCGGCATGATCAACCATATGGAGGCGAAGGGATGAAAACACTGTATTTGGACTGCGGCATGGGCGCGGCGGGGGATATGCTGGCGGCGGCCCTGCTGGAGCTGCTGCCGGACCCGGAGGGCTTTGTGGCGAGGCTGAACGGCCTGGGCCTGCCCGGCGTGGAGTTTCGGCGGGAGCCCTCCGTCAAGTGCGGCGTCACCGGCACCCATCTGTCCGTGCTGGTCCGGGGCGCCGAAGAGGACGAGGCCATGCACAGCCACGGCCACGGCCACGACCACGAGCATGGACACGGCGGCCACCATCACAGCGGCATGCACGACATCGAGCATCTTGTGCGGGAGCATATGTCCCTGCCGGAGCCGGTGCGGGAAGATGTGCTGGCGGTGTACGGGCTCATCGCCCAGGCGGAGAGCCATACCCACGGGGTGCCCGTGCCGGAGATACACTTCCATGAGGTGGGCACGCTGGACGCGGTGGCGGATGTGACGGCGGTATGCCTGCTGATGCGGGAGCTGGCCCCGGACCAGGTGGTGGTGTCCCCCGTCCATGTGGGCGCGGGCCAGGTCCGGTGCGCCCACGGCATCCTGCCGGTCCCTGCCCCTGCCACGGCCTATATCCTGCGGGACGTGCCCATCTACGGCGGCGCGATCCGCAGCGAGCTGTGCACTCCCACCGGCGCGGCGCTTTTGAAGCACTTTGCCACCCGGTTCGGGGACATGCCGGCCATGAAGGTCCAGGCGGTGGGCTATGGCATGGGCAAAAAGGACTTCGAGGCGGCCAACTGCGTCCGGGCCATGCTGGGCCAGAGCGGGGACGGGACCGACGTGATGTTGGAGCTGAGCTGCAACGTGGACGATATGACCGCGGAGGCGCTGGGCTTTGCCATGGAGAAGCTGTTCCAGGCCGGGGCCCGGGAGGTGTACACCGTGCCCATCGGCATGAAAAAATCCCGCCCCGGCACGCTGTTGCGCGTCATTTGTCCGGAGAGCGGCCGGGAGGCGGCGCTGGGGGCGCTGTTCCGGCACACCACCACCATCGGCGTGCGGGAGGCCGTCACCCGGCGGTATGTGCTGGACCGGCGGGAAGAGGTGGTGGACACCCCCTGCGGGCCGGTGCGGCGCAAGATATCCTCCGGCTACGGCGTGAGCCGGACGAAGTATGAATATGAGGACCTGGCCCGGATCGCCCGGGAGCGGGACATGAGCCTGGAAGAGGCGGAAAAAATGGTGGAGGGTCAATGATGGACGAACTGCATGAGAAAAAGCGGGCGCTGGAAGAGTACCTGCGCTCGCTGGGGAGCGTGGCGGTGGCCTTTTCCTCCGGCGTGGATTCTACGTTTCTGTTGAAGGTGGCCCACGACACGCTGGGGAACAGGGCGGTGGCGGTGACGGCGCGGTCCTGCTCCTTCCCGAGCCGGGAATTAAAGGAGGCGGAGGCATTTTGCCGGGACGAGGGGATCGAGCAGATCCTGGTGGACTCCGAGGAACTGAACATCGAGGGGTTCCGGCAGAACCCCAAAAACCGGTGCTACCTGTGCAAAAAGGAGCTGTTCACGAAGATCGGCGCCATCGCCGCCGGCCGGGGCATCGCCTGGGTGGCCGAGGGCTCCAATGTGGACGATGAGGGGGACTACCGGCCCGGGATGCAGGCGGTGGCGGAGCTGGGGATCAAAAGCCCTCTGCGCCAGGCCGGCCTGACGAAGGCGGAGATCCGGACCTTGTCCCGGGAGATGGGACTCCCCACCTGGGACAAGCCCTCCTTCGCGTGCCTGGCATCCCGGTTCGTCTACGGGGAGACCATCTCGGAAGAGAAACTGGCCATGGTGGAGCAGGCGGAGCAGCGGCTGCTGGATCTGGGCTTTCGCCAGGTACGGGTGCGCATCCACGGGGATCTGGCCCGGATCGAGGTCATGCCGGAGGATCTCAGCCGGCTGGTGGACCATGCCGCCCAGCTGGACCGGGACCTGCGGGCGCTGGGCTTCGCCTACGTGACCATGGACCTGGGCGGCTATAAAACGGGCAGCATGAACCGGACGCTGGGCGTATAGCGGCCCGGCGCGATGGTCCCGCCCCCGGCTTTTCACCGGGGGCGGGACTTTTCACGGCCGCTGGGGGGTCGTTCGCGCAGGGGCCTTGTATTTCCCGGCGGCAGGCGATATGATGCGTTTGATAAAAACGGTTCCGGGATATGCTTTCGGATCAAGGAGGATGTACCATGTCGGATATGAACAGAACTGCCATCGAAGAAGAGGGCCTGTCGTCTGTGACGGGAGGCAGCGGCGACAGCCCCGCCCGTTTTGGCGCCATTTGTCCCGCCTGCCGCAAGCCGCTGGCCGGGATGATGTACTCCGACTGGCGGGGGGGTCTGCCCCAACTGCGGCGCCGGGATCTATACGGAAAACGGCCAGGTGTTCCTGATGAACGATGGGAAGTGACGAGAGAGCCCAACATGCCGGGGACCCCATGCGAGCCCAACGAAATGGGTCGCATGGGGAAAAGGAGAAAGGCCCTGACCGATGGGAGAGCCCAACATGCCGGGGACCCCATGCGAGCCCAATGAAATGGGTCGCATGGGGAAAAGGAGAAAGGCTTCTGACCGACGAGGGGGCCTGGCTTGCCAGGACCTCAAGTCTTCAGAAGCCTTTCGACGCTGGTGCGGGTAACAGGATTTGAACCTGCACGGTCGCCCACGGGAACCTAAATCCCGCGTGTCTGCCAATTCCACCAT
>CANQUE010000034.1 GCA_947626905.1 uncultured Oscillospiraceae bacterium | reverse complement strand
CCGCGCCGCCGATGCCGACGACTTTCAGGGTGACCACATTTTCAGGACCGGTCTCAACCGAATGTGCTGCCATCTTTCTTGCCTCCCGTGTATTGGATATGGAGTATCCTCCGCGAAATCGCAAAGCTACAATTATACTTTTTATTCATTTTATTACGAAAAACTGTGCAGGTCAATAGAAAAATTGAAAATATTATGTCAAACGGAAGAAATTTTTCCTCAATCCGGCGTGAAATACACGTGCAGGCCGTCGGAGAGATTGAAGGTGCCCGTTTCATCCGCCTCCATGGTCTGCACCGCGCTCATCAGCATCCGCAGCTTATAGTCGGTGTTGTCGTTGGAGCCCATGCGCACGGCGAACCGGCCCATATACCGGAAGGTTGGGTTGGCGGCGTTGGACATATCCAGGTCCGCCACATTGGACACGATGTCCAGCTCCTCGAAAGCGCTGAGAATGGCTTTCAGATAGCTCAGCTTCAGTTCGTCCTCTGTCGCCACTTCCATGAACCGGCCCGCCTCCGGCGCCTCCGGGGTCAGGCCCAGCACCTGAATCAGGCCCGGCAGCTCCTCCGGCGGCACGGTCTGCAGCAGCTTACAGTTGCCGGTGATGGTCCAGTACAGCTCCTGCCAGTGGACGAACGCCAGCGCGTAACTCTCCTCCACGTGGATGATGATCTTGTTGGGCAGGTCCCTCTCCACCCAGGCGTTCTCCACCCGGGGGAGGTTGGAGATGATCCGGCTGCCGGCGGAGAGCTGGTTGATGAAAAACAGGTTGTCCCCCTGATCGATGCCGGCCGCCTCGATGATCTCCTCCGGGGTATACTCCACCGCGCCCTCCACCTCGATGGTCTGGACCCGGAAGAACACGCCCATGCCGAACACCACCGCCGCGCACACCAGCAAAAACGACAGCGGCGCGAACACGGCGCTCTTCTTTTTCTTTTTTCTGGCTACGCCGTAGCGGTCACGTCTTGCCAAATCCGTATCCTCGCTTTGTTCTCATCGGTGATCCCCCTTCTCAGGGACGCTTTTTCTTCTCCTGTCCCTCCTGCGCCAGCCCCAGCACGATGGAGGCGATCCGGTCGGTGGCATCCCTGACGCCCATGCTCAGGGACGCCTTGTGCATTTTTTCAAGGGCCGCGCCGTCGTACAAAAGCTCCGTCACGGCGTCATAAAGGCCGTTTCCGTCGAACTTCCCCTCCAGCATCACCCTGGCCGCCCCGGCCTTTTCCAGCACGCGGGCGTTGTTCTCCTGGTGGTTGTTGACCACGTTGGGACTGGGCACGATCACCGCCGGCTTCCCCAGGTAGGTCAGCTCGCTGATGGTGGACGCCCCGCCCCGGCACACGATCACGTCCGCCGCAGACATGACCATGGGCATGTCGTAGATATATTCCCGCACATCCGCGTTGGCGGGCAGCGGGCCCTCCGCCTCCAGCCGGGCGCGCACGGCCTCATAGTACTGCCGGCCGGTGGCGTAGATCAGCCGGAATCGGCCGTCGTCCCGCATCCGGCGGATGAAGCCCTCCATGGCCGTGTTCATATACCCCGCGCCCAGGGAGCCGAACACCGCCAGCACGATGGGCTTCTCCGCCTCCAGGCCCAGCTCCCGCCGGGCACGGAGCCGGTCCGCGCCGCGAAAATCCACCCGGACGGGCGTGCCGGTGACCTGCACCTTGTCCGGACGCTTATAAAACTGCCGGCTCTGCTCGAATCCCACCAGGATACGGTCCATCCGCTTTTCCAGCAGCCGGGTGGTGAGCCCCGGCAGGGCGTTGGACTCGTGCACCAGCGTGGGCACGCCCAGCGCCGCCGCCGCCTTCAACACCGGATAGCACACATAGCCCCCCGTGCCCACGGCCGCGTCCGGCCGGAACTGTTTGATATACTGCCTGGCCAGCCGCTCGGCGGAGATGACCCGTCCCACGGTGCGGACATTGGCCAGCAGCTTCGCCGGCTTCAGGCTGCGCTGGAAGCCGGAGATGCGTACCGTCTTCAGCTCGTACCCCTCCCGGGGCACCAGCTCCGTTTCCATGTGCCCCTCCGCGCCCACGAACAGGATCTCCGCGTCGGGCAGCAGCTCTCTGATCCGTCCGGCCACCCCCAGCGCGGGGTTGATATGGCCGGCGGTGCCGCCGCAGGTAAACAAAAATCTCATCTATCGTTTCTCCGGTATGTCCCGTGATAGGGACAGAATGATCCCCAGCTCCGCCATTTGCAGCAGCAAAGCCGTACCTCCGTAGCTGAACAGCGGCAGGGATATGCCTGTGCAGGGGATGGAGTTGGTGCACACCGCCACATTCAGGATCACCTGCATGGCCAGGTGGGTGGTGATGCCCGCCCCCACCAGCGCGCTGTACCGGTCCCGGACGTGCATGCTCAGCCAGAACCCCCGTATGATCAGCAGGGCGAACAGGGCCAGCAGCAGCATGGCGCCGATGAATCCCAGTTCCTCACAGTATACAGAAAAAATGAAGTCGTTATGCTCCTCCGGCAGGTAAAGATACTTCTGCCGGGAGTTGCCCAGACCCAGTCCCAGCATCCCGCCGGAGCCGATGGCGTACAGGCTCTGCACGATCTGCCAGCCGGTATCGGAGGCGTCGGCAAAGGGGTTCAGCCACGCGGCGAACCGGTCCCGCACATAGGGGAAGATGGCATAGCCCACGCCCAGCAGCGTGCCCGCCGCCAAGCCGCCGCCGATGAACCAGTAAAGCGGCAGCCCGCCCAAAAACAACATCACCAGCCCGATGGCCAGGATGATGATGATGGCGCTCATGTGGGGCTCCAGCACCAGCAGCCCGCAGATGATCCCCAGCAGGATGATGAAGGGCAGCAGGCCGTGCTTAAAGTCCCGAAGGCCGTCCTTGTTTTTGCAGATGAGCACGGCGAACCACATGATGACGGCGATCTTCGTGATCTCCGAGGGCTGGAAGGTGGTGAATTTCAGGTTGATCCACCGCCGGGCCCCGTTCACTTTCTCCCCTATGCCGGGGACCAGCACCAGCGCCAGCAGCGCCAGGGACACCAGCATCACGATCCCGGAGATCTGCCGGTAGAAGCTCATGGGGAACCGGGAGCAGGCGAACATCACGCCCACGCCGCACAGGGCGAACAGGGCCTGGCGCACGAAATAATACGTGGCGTTGCCGCCGGTGGAATTGGTGGGGTCGTAATAGGCGCGGGCAAAGCTGGCCGACAGGACCATCACCACGCCTATCGTCAAAAGCAGCAGACTGAGCAGCGTGAACGGCAGGTCCACCGGTCCCCGCTCGCCGGAGATATCCTCGGTATAATCCGCCAGACGCGCACCGCTGTAGCTGACGGCACTCTCGGTCTTAGACGCCACGCGCCGCACCTCCCGTTGAAATGATCCTCTTCCCCCTCATCCGGCGTACCGTCCGGCGCAGGAGAAGAACGCCACCACCGCCCCCACCAGCGATATGCCGGAGAACAGGGCGACGATCTGCTTTTCCGTCCATTTGTGGCCCAGCCAGCCGCCCATCTCCAGATGGTGGTGGAACGGGGCCATCTTGAAAAGCCGTTTGCCGTGGGTGAGCTTGAAATAGGTCACCTGGATGATGTCGGACAGAGTTTCGAAAATGAACACGATCCCCAGCGGCACCAGGACCAGCGGCATATCCAGCGCGAACGCCATCGCGCACACCGCCCCGCCCAAAAACAGGCTCCCCGTGTCCCCCATGAAGCACTTGGCCGGATGGAAATTGTACACCAAAAAGCCGAACAGCCCGCCCGTAAGTCCCGCGGCGAACACCGCCAGGGCGCCGGCGTTCCACATATAGGCGATGGCCGTATAGCACACGAACACCGGGATGGACACGCTGCTGGCCAGGCCGTCGATGCCGTCGGTGATGTTCACCGCGTTCACCGTGCCCACGATGATGAAGGCCGCCAGCACGAAGTACAGCCACTCCGGCAGCCGGATGGTCACGTTCCAGAAGGGAACGTACAGCGCCGGGGTCAGGTATCCCTCCAGCCGCAGCAGATACAGCAGCGCCACCGCCACCGCCAGCTGCAAAATGAATTTCGCCTTGGCCGACAGGCCCAGGTTTTGTTTTTTCTTCAGCTTCTCATAGTCGTCCAAAAAGCCGATGGCTCCGTAGAACAGGGAAAACAGCAGCACGAACAGCGCCCCCAGCTCCCCCTCCCGCAGGAAGGGAAAGCCCAGCGTGAACACCACCGCCGTCACCGCGGCGATAAAGATCACGCCGCCCATGGTGGGCGTGCCCGCCTTGGACATATGCCAGTTGGGACCGATCTCTTTGATCTCCTGCCCCGCTTTGATCTTCCTTAGCCAGGGCACATATACCATCCCCAGCAGCACCGCCACCGCGAACGCCAGTCCCAGCGCCAGGATAAGACGTGTGGTCATATTGCCGATCCCTCATTCCTTTGCAGATGTTCCGCTACGATCTCCCGCTCATCCATGTGGTGCTTGACGTGATCCACTTCCTGGTACGTTTCGTGCCCTTTTCCCGCCAAAACGATCACATCGCCGGGTTCGTGGTGATCCATGGCCCAGCAGATGGCCTCCGGCCGGGAGCAGATGACTTTTTTGGGCGCAGACTCCGGCATGCCCTCCAGGATGTCTGCGATGATGGCCTCCGGGTCCTCGGTGCGGGGATTGTCGCTGGTGACCACGGAGAAGTCCGCCTCCGCCGCGGCAATGGCGCCCATTTTGGGCCGCTTGGTCCGGTCCCGGTCGCCGCCGCAGCCGAACACGGCCACCACCCGGCCGCCCCGGGACGCCTGCTTCATGGTCCGCAGCACCTTCTCCAGCGCGTCGGGGGTATGGGCATAATCGATAATGACGGTATAGTCGTCGGGCGTTGGCACCACCTCCACCCGGCCCTTCACCCCTTTGGCCCGGCCCAGGGAGGCGGCGCAATCCGCCATAGCAATGTCCAGCATACGCCCCGCGGCCATGGCTGTCAAGGCATTATCCACGGAGAAAGCCCCCGGGATGCCGATCCGCACCGGTACCCGCTCCCCGCCGCTGACCGCGGTGAACGACGCCGACGACGCCGTCAGCACCACGTCCTCCGCCCGCAGATCGGCCTGGCCGCCTCTGGCGGAAAAGGTCATCATGGGGCACTTGGCATGCTCTATCATCACCGGGGACCAGGGATCGTCCCCGTTCACCGCCCCGGCGTCGCACTGGCTGAAAAGCGCGGCCTTGGCCAGGGCATAGGCCTCCATGGTGCCGTGATAATCCAAGTGGTCCTGGGTCAGGTTGGTGAAAAGCCCCGCCTTGAAGCGCACCCCTGCCACTCTGTCCAGCGCCAGAGCGTGGCTGGAGACCTCCATCACCGCGTGGGTGCATCCGGCGTCCACCATCTGCCGGAACAGCTTTTGCAGCTCATAGGACTCCGGCGTGGTCCGCTCGGTAGGCAGTTCCACATCTCCGATCCAGTTGGATATGGTCCCGATCAGGCCCACCCTGACCCCCAGGCAGTCCTCCAGGATGTGCTTGATCAGGATGGTGGACGTGGTCTTGCCGTTGGTACCGGTGACGCCCACCAGGGTCAGCTTCTCCGCCGGGTGGTCAAAATAGGCCGCCGATACCAGAGAGAGGGCCAGACGGCTGTCCGTGGTCAGCACGTAGGGCGCCCCGCCCTCCGGGGCATGCTGGCACAGCACCGCCGCCGCGCCCCGTTCCAGCGCCGCGCCGATGAACCGGTGCCCGTCGCTCTGCAGCCCCTCCACCGCCACGAACAGGTCCCCCGGCTCCACGGCCCGGGAGTCATACCGGATGTCCCGGATCTCCAGATCCGGGTCGGCGGTCGTGGCCGTGATCTCGATATCCCTCAAAAGCTCGGAAAGCTTCATATCACCAAATCCCCACCTTTGTCGCGTCATTCAGCCGGACCGTGATCACCGTGCCCGGCTCTACCATGGTCCCCTCCTCGATGCTCTGGCTCACCGTCAGGATATTGTCGCTGTCCATCATGGTCCCCTCGCCCCGGACATACAGGCCGCTCCATCCGGCCACCACCCGGGCGTCGCTGTAATACATGCCCTTCAGGCTGGGCACCTCCACCAGCTCCATGTCGGGTTCCACCCCGCAGTACAGCACCACCTCGCTGCCGGCGGCCACCTTTGCGTTGGCGGCGGGCAGCTGCGCCGTGACGGCCGCGCCGTCCCCCTGGACGGACTTCACCTTCAGGCCCGCCGCCTCCGCCGTGGCCTGGGCCTCGCTGGGCGTCTTGCCCACCAGCTTGGGCACCCGCTGATCCACGATGGCCTCTTCGCCTTCGTCATACTCCGGCTCCACGCCCAGATAGGGCAGCACGTCCGCCAGCACGTTGCCCACCGTGGGCGCGGCCATGGTGCCGCCCGACACGCCGTAGCCGCAGGCGGGGTCCGGGTCCTTCAGCAGGATCAGCACCGCCACCTTCGGATCGTCCGCCGGGGCGAAGCCCAAAAAGGAGGTGATGTATTTTTTCGTACCGTGGGCCACTTCCCAGGTAACGTCCTCGGAGGTACCGGTCTTGCCGCAGACCCGGTAGCCCGCCACATAGGCGTTGACGCCGGTGCCGTTGCGGTTGCCCACCACCTGCTCCAGGATCTCGCAGCACTTGCGGCTGGTCTCCTCGCTGATGACCTGGCGCACCACCGTGGGCTCCGTCTGGCTGGCCACGGTGCCGTCGGCGTTGAGCACCTCTTTCACCAGATAAGGCTTCATCAGATATCCGCCGTTGGCCACGGCGCTCACCGCCGTGATCAGCTGCAGCGGGGTGATGGTGAAGGTCTGTCCGAAGGCGGCGGCCGCCAGCTGGGACAGGTTGCTCTTGTCAAAGAACGTGTCCTCGTCCCACCAGATGCTCCCCGCCTCGCCGGTCAGGTCCACCCCGGTCCGCTCAAACAGTCCGAAGGCCCGGATATAGTCGTAAAACCGCTCCGCGCCGATCCGCAGGCCGATGGTCACGAAGGCCACGTTGCACGAGTGCATGGCCGCCTCGGTCAGGGTCTGGTCCCCGTGCCCGGCCAGGTTGGAACAGTTCAGCGGATCGGTACGGCCCAGCACGTCGATGCTGCCGCCGCAGAAATAGGAGGACTCCATGGTGGTCGCGCCGCACTCCAGGCCGGCGGCCAGGGTAATGATCTTGAACACGGAGCCGGGCTCATAGGTCTCGGTGAGGGCCTTGTTGCGCCACATCTCCCCCCGCGCCTCTTCCACCAGCGCGTCGTGTTCCTCTATCGTCAGGCCCGCCGAGTTGTTTTCGATCTGCTCCATGGTCTCCGGGTCGATGGCCATATAATCGTTCAGATCGAAGGAGCCCACCGAGGCCATGCCCAGGATGGCGGCGGTATCCACATCCATAACGATGCCCGCCGCGCCGTCCCGGAGCATATAGTCCTCCGCCGCCTGGGCCAGGCGGGTCTCCAGATACCGCTGTACCGTTTCGTCTATGGTGGTGACGATGCTCTGGCCGTCCACCGCGTCATAGTAGTCCTCAAAATCCGTGAACAGCATATCCGTGCCGTTGGCGTTGGTGGCCCGCACGATCCGGCCGTCGGTGCCGGAGAGCAGGTCGTCATAGTAATACTCCAGCCCCGCCAGGCCATGGTCGTCGGCGCCCACGAAGCCGATCACATGGCAGGCCAGGGAGCTGTACGGATAATACCGCTTGCTGGCCTCCTCGATCTTCACGCCCTGATAGATCTTGTGGTTGCCGTCCTTGTCGGTAAAGCCCGCCTCCTTGAACGCGCGCACCTGGTCGGCCACGTCGTCCTCCACCTTCCGGGCCACGGTCATATACCAGCTGTTGGTGTGGGTGGTCTTTTCCAGTATCTCGGCGTAATCCACGCCCAGGATCTCCGACAGCCCCTGGGCGATGGCGGCGGGGTCCTCCTCGTTGGCCTGGATCTCCGCGGGGCTGATGTAGATGTTGCTCACCGACGCGCTCATGGCCAGGATGTTCATGTTCCGGTCATAGATCGTGCCCCGCTTGGCGGTGACGGTCGTTTCTCTGAGCTGCTGGTCCACCGCCGCCGTTTCATAGGTCTCATGGTCCAGGATCTGCAGCTGGAACAGCCGTGCGCCCAGCGCGATAAATGCAACTATGCCGCACACGATCATAAGGAACAGTGTGCGGCGAAGCATCATTCGGTTCGGCGAAGCGGACTTCTCTGTCCGGCGCTTCTTGAACAGCATCTCGGTATCTCCTTTGCTTGGGCATGGTCGGGCGGCAGGGGCCCGTCAATACCAGTATAATACCCTTGTCAACCGAAAATGCCTTTTGTCCATGCTCTGACCGATCCGGCCAGGTCCTCCAGGCCCAGAGAGAACATATCTGTCTGCTGCCGGGTGACCACCACGGCCTTGTCGGCGGAGGCCACGCCGGTGAGGTAATAGATCTGTTCGCTGTCCGGTTCCTGCATCCCCAGCACCTCTACGGCCTGCTCTTCCACGTCCTTCAGATTGAAGATGGATTCGTACTCCACCGTCAGCTTGTCCCGCTCCGTTTCCAGCGCTTCGATCTGGTCTTCCAAAGCCGCCGCGCTGGAGGAGATATCGGTCAGACGGATCTGCGCCAGCAGCACCATGGTCAGCAGCACCACCGCCACCGCCGCGCCCAGCAGGCTCAAAGGCGAAATGCCTATGTGGCGGACGGTCTCCGCGCCGGTCTCTGTGCGGACGTCCTCCCGGATCCATTGCTGGTCGCGGGCGCGCTGTTTGCGTCCGGGGCGGCGGACAGGTTCGCTGTAGACCTCCTCGTCCGGATACAGAGCCGGATTGGAAAAATCATAGGCCATCGTGCCGTCCACGGCGCCGGTAACGAAATTATAGGACTTGAACGTCTTGATGTCTGCCATTTTTCATACCCTCTCCGCGATCCGAAGTCTGGCGCTGCGCGCCCTGGGGTTTTCGGCCAATTCCTCCCCGTCGGGGATCACCGGCTTGCGCGTGACGCTCCTCAGCGTCTTCACGAAGCCGCAGGTGCACACCGGGAATTCCGGCGGGCAGGTGCAGCCGTTCTCTCTCTTCCGTATGGCCTCTTTCACCATCCGGTCCTCCAGGGAGTGGAAGCTGATGACCAGCATCCGCCCGCCGGTGACGAGCCTGTCCGGGGCCGTGTCCAGCATCCTCTCCAGGGCGCCCAGCTCGTCGTTGACGGCGATGCGCACCGCTTGGAAGCACCGCTTGGCCGGATGCTGCTTCTCCCGAAGCGCCGCCGCCGGCATGGTCCGGCGGATGATCTCCACGAACTGGCCAGTGGTCTCGATGGGCGCTTCTTCTCTGGCGGCGGTCACCGCCTCGGCGATCCGGCCGGCATACCGCTCCTCGCCGTAGCGCCAGAAGATGCTCCGCAGCTCCGCTTCCGACCAGGTGTTCAGCACCTCCCGGGCCGTCAGCGGCGACTGCTCGTCCATCCGCATGTCCAGCGGCGCGTCCTGCATATAGGAAAAGCCCCGCTCCTTGTCGTCCAGCTGCGGAGAGGACACCCCCAGGTCGAACAGCATCCCGTTCACCTTGCCGATCCCCAGCTCGTCCAGGATCTTGCCCAGATCTCCGAAATTGCCCCTCACCAGGGTAGCCCGCCGGCCAAACCGCGCCAGCCGCCCGGCGGCGTATTCCAAAGCCTGTCCGTCCCGGTCGATGCCGATCAGCCGGCCCTGGGGCAGGTGCTCCAAAATGGCCTCCGCATGTCCGCCCATGCCCAAGGTCCCGTCTACATATACCCCCGCGGGGTCCAGCTCCAGGTAACGGATACACTCCCGAAGCAATACGCTCTGATGCCGCATCAGAAGTCGAACTCCTGCATGACCGCCGCGATGTTCTCCGGCGACGCCTCGGCGTCACGCAGCGCGGCCCACTCCTCGCTGTCCCAAAACTCCGCGTGGTTGTTGGAGCCCAGCACAGTCACGTTCTTCGTCAGCCCCGCCCGCTCGCGCAGGCTCTGAGGCAGCAGGACCCGCCCCTGGGCGTCCAGCTCGCAGCGGCAGGCAAAAGCGTACAGCGGCCGCATGGCCCGCTGTTTCACGTATGGCATGGCGTTGACCTTGTCGGAGAAGATCTGCCACTGGTCGGCGCTGTAAGCGCACAGGCAGTGGTCCATGGACAGCGTCACGTAAAACTCCGCCCCCAGCTCTTCCCGCAGGCGCGCCGGAATGAACAGACGCCCCTTGGCGTCCAGAGAATGCTGGTATTCTCCTGTCATCCGGCTCACCTCCTGCTTCTTGTGTGGGAAAATGAAACACTTTCCACCACTTCGCCCCACCTTGCTCCCCATTATAGGGGGACTGTCTGCAAATTGCAAGGGGGAAATCAAAGGTTTTTTCTGTAAATATTTTCCTATTGTGTTTCGGTATTTTATCCTTCCACAACATCTAGTTTTCCCAAAAAACGCGCAAAAAAGGAGAGCCTTTCGCTCTCCTTTTTGCTCGTTGTTTTCTTGTGCCCGGGCTCACAGTTCGTACCGGCGGTATTCCTCCCCCTCCAGGGTCACCCATCGGAACAGGCCGTCCTCCATGGTCATGTATCCCCGCTCGCTGCCCCATTTTGGAAGGGACACGCTGCCGGGGTTGAAATGCAGGATGCTCAGATACCGCCGGGTGGCCGGCACATGGGTGTGTCCCTGCAGCAGGATGTCCCCCTTGTCCATGGGCGGGCGGTGGATGGCGTCGTATTTGTGGCCGTGGGTGGCAAACAGCCGCACGTGGCCCACAGGCAGGACGAGATAATCCTCGTCCACCGCAAAGTCCAGCATGGCCAGATCCTCGTCGCTGTCGCAGTTGCCCCGCACGGCGGCGATCGCCTCCTTGTGGGCGTTGAGCATGTCCGCCACGGCCTGTTTGCTCCCCTGGCCCATGCCGTTATAAAGATAATCTCCCAGCAGGAGCATCCGCTCCGCCTTCTCTTTTTCAAATGCCTCCATCAGTTTCCCGCACCACTGGGCGTTTCCATGGATATCGGAGGCGATCAGCCACTTCATTTCATTTCCTCCCTCGCCGTTTTCCCAAGTGTACCGCCCCGCCCAGTCCTTGTCAAGGGCCGCGGCGTTTGTTGACAGGGTCCCTTCCGTTGGGATATAATCCACTTATCCCGATCTTTATAAGAGGAAGACATCTTGGCACAGGTCCGAAAGACAACCGATCCGTCCGCCCCCTATCGCCTGTCCCCGGCGCAGCGCCGGTACATGGCGGTGAAGCGGGTGTTGGATGTATGTCTGGCCGCGCTGGGTCTGGCGCTGCTGGCCCTGCCCATGGCCGCGGCGGCCGCGGCGGTGAAGCTGTCCGACCCGGACGAGCCGGTGCTCTTTCGCCAGACCCGGGTGGGACGGAACGGGAGGGATTTCACCCTGTACAAATTCCGCAGCATGTCCCGGGACGGCCGCGTCACCGGGATCGGACGGTTCCTGCGGGCCGCCAGCGTGGACGAGCTGCCCCAGCTGGTCCAGGTGCTCACCGGGACCCTGTCCCTGATCGGGCCCCGGCCCCTGATCCCGGAGGAGGAACCCATCCACACCCTGCGCCGGGCCGCGGGGGTCTATGTCCTCCGCCCGGGCCTCACCGGGCTGGCCCAGATCAGCGGCCGGGACCGGGTGGACGCCCTCCGGAAGGCCGCGCTGGACAGGGAGTATCTCCTCCACCTCGGCTTCGCCCAGGACTGGCATATTTTCTGGATCACCATAGGCAAGGTCCTCCGCCGGGAGGATGTGGAAGAAAAATAACAGGAGGCGCGTATGAAGACAAAGCTGTCCGCCCGGGTATGGGCGTCGTTTATCCTCATCGGTCTGGTGGGTCAGGTGGCCTGGACGGTAGAGAATATGTATTTCAACGTGTTCCTCTACAACACCATCTCCACCGATCCGTCCTACATCGCCAACATGGTAGCCGCCAGCGCCATCGCCGCCACCGCCACCACCCTGTTCATGGGCGCGCTCAGCGACAAGCTGGCCAAGCGAAAGATCTTTATCGTGGCCGGATACGTCCTCTGGGGCCTGTCCACGCTCTCCTTCGGTTTCATCACCGTGGACGCGGCGGCCCGCTGGTTCCCGGCGGCCAACGCCGCCGCCGCGGCGGCGGGACTGGTGGTGGTGATGGACTGCGTGATGACCTTTTTCGGCTCCACCGCCAACGACGCCGCCTTCAATGCCTACATCACCGACGCCACCGACAGCTCCAACCGGGGCAAGGCGGAGTCCGTCCTGGCCACCTTCCCGCTGATCTCCATGCTGGTGGTGTTCGGGCTCTTGGACAGTCTGACCCAGCAGGGCCGGTGGCGGACCTTCTTCGCCGTGGTGGGCGCCGCCGTCAGCATCGCGGGCCTTCTGGCCGCGCTGCTTTTGAAAGACACGCCCCTGAAGAAGAAGGACGAGCCCTATTTCAAGAATATCGTCTACGGCTTCCGTCCCTCGGTGATCAAAAGCCACAGCACCCTGTATATCGCTTTTGCCGCCTTCCTCGTGTTCGCCAGCGCTGTGCAGGTGTTCTTCCCCTACCTCATCATCTACATGCAGATGTATCTGGGCTTTGAAAACTACGCCGTCATCCTCGGCGTGGTCCTCATCGCCGCCTCCGCCATCTCCGTGGCCGGGGGCGGGCTCATCGACCGGGCCGGCAAGCTGAACATCGCCCTGCCCGCGGCGGGCGTGATGCTGGCCGGACTCATCGCCATGTACTTCGTCCGTTCTTTCGTGCCGGTGATCCTGGCGGGGATCGTGATGATGGGCGGATATATGCTGGTCACGGCCATCCTCTCCGCCATCATCCGGGACTGCACCCCGCCAGATAAGGCCGGCCTGTTTCAGGGCATCCGCATGATCTTCGCGGTATTGCTGCCCATGGTCATCGGCCCCTATATCGGCGCGGCGGTGATCAAAAATTCCGGGGCCACTTACGAGGATCTGGGCGTGGTCAAATCTGTGCCCACGCCGGGGGTGTTCCTGGCGGCGGCGGCCGTGCTGGCGCTGCTGGTCATCCCCATCCTCCTCCTGCGAAAGCGGGAGCGGGCCGGCAAATAGTCCACGGCAGGCATGCCGTCGGCATATGGGCGGCCAAGCAAAAGCTCCGCGCTCTTTTCTCCTTTGAAAAGAGCGCGGAGCCTTGTTTTTTGTCTGCCGCCTTATGCCATGGCCTTGTCAAAGCCATGCACCCAGTCGGACGCCAGATAGTAGATCAGATAGATCACCGAGCTGATGCCCCAGGTGAGCGGATAGGCCCAGTAGATCAGACCGATGTTGTCGGTGAAGTGCATCACGATGGCGATATAGCATATCCGCACCACGCACCAGATGGACAGCATCACGAACATGGGCACGAACGCCTTTCCCGCGCCCCGGCATACCGCCGCCACCGAATGGGAGAAGGCCAGCAGGCAGTAGAACAGCGCCACCGTCCTTGCCTGCCGCACGCCCAGCTCCACCACGCCGGGCGTGCTGTCGAATGCGGCGATCAGCTGCGGCGCCAGCAGCCAGCAGGCCACGCCGATGGCCTCCGCCAGGACCACCGCCGCCGCGATGCTGAAGCGGGCGCCCTGTTTGGCCCGGTCGTACTGTTTCGCCCCTAGATTCTGGCTGATGAAGGTGGTGCTGGCCATATTGAAGCTGGTGATGGGCAAAAACGCGAATCCCTCGATTTTGGCGTGGGTGCCGTAAGCGGCCATGGCCAGCTTGCCGAAGGAGTTGATCTGGCTCTGGACGATCACATTGGCGAAGCCGATGACGGAATTCTGCACGCCGGAGGGCAGGCCGTAGCGGACGATCTCCCGCAGAAGCCGGCCGTGAAAGCGGATCTTCCGCCACTGGACCGTGAACACCTGGCCCTTGCGGGTGAGGTGGACGAGGCACAGCACCACGCTGGCCGCCTGGGAGATGACCGTGGCCGCCGCGGCGGACCATACGCCCCAGTGGAACACCATCAAAAACAGACTGTCCAGCACGATGTTCAAAAGCGACGAGAAAATAAGGTAATACAGCGGCCGGCGGCTGTCCCCCAGGGCGTTCATCACGCTCCGGCAGATGTTATACATCACCAGCGCCAGACTTCCCAAAAAGTAATAGCGGAAATACTCCACCGCCTCGTCCATCACATCCGGGTCGGTCTGCATCCAGCGCAGCAGCGTGGGCGTGAACGCCACCCCCACCACCGTCAGCAGCAGGCCGCTGGCGATGCCGAACGCCAGCACCGTATGGATGGCCTGGGAGACCTTCTCATCCTCCCCGGCGCCGAAATACCGGGAGATGACCACGCCCGCGCCCATGGCCATGCCCATAAAAAACGAGATCATCAGATGGATCAGCGTCCCGGAGGAGGCCACGGCCGCCAGGGCCTCTGTGCCCAGGCTCCGCCCCACCAAAAACGTGTCGGCGGTGTTATACAGCTGCTGGAACAGCTGGCTGAGCAGCAGCGGCATGGCAAAGCCGATCATCAGCGTATAGGGATTGCCCACCGTCATATCCTTTGTATGGGCCGGCTGGCCGTGCGCCTGGGCGCGCAGGTGATGGATCATAAAAACCTCTTTTCCACGCCATATGCCGCCCCGGCAGGGCGGCCGCTCCTATCCACTGAAAACGACAGGTTTCAAAAGAAACCTGTCGTTTTTCTGGCAGCGGGAGAAGGATTCGAACCCTCACATACGGAGTCAGAGTCCGCTGTGCTACCTTTACACAATCCCGCTACGCTTGAACGGTGTGTATTATGCCATCATTTTTTCAAATTGTCAAGAACTTATTCCACCAAATTTGCCCCTATTTTCACGGGGCCTGTCCGTGCAGCCATGCCAAAGCGTCCGCGAGGCTGCCCAAAGCGTCCATCAGCCCGCAGGATACCGCCTCTTCGCCGTCGATGATGCTGCCCACGTCGTTGGCCATCTCCCCCGTGCGGAGCATATATTCCAGGAACCGCTCCCGGGTGATGCGGGAGTTGGCCGTGACGAACCGGACGATCCGCTCCCGGGTGCGGTTGAAGTACTCATAGGTCTGGCTCACGCCGATGACCGTGCCATTCATCCGCACGGGGTGGATGGTCATGGAGGCGCTGGGCACGATGAAGCTGCGCCGGGCCGCCACCGCCAGGGGCACGCCGATGGAATGGCCGCCGCCCAGCACCAGCGAGGCGGTGGGCTTTTTCATCCCGGCGATCAGCTCCGCGATGGCAAGCCCCGCCTCGATGTCCCCGCCCACGGTGTTCAGCAGGATCAGCAGCCCCTTCACGTCCGTAGATTCCTCCACCGCCGCCAGCAGGGGCAGGACGTGCTCATACTTGGTGGTCTTATTCTCCTCCGCCAGCACCTGGTGGCCCTCAATCTGGCCGATGATGGTCAGCACCTGGATGGCGGAGGGCGCCGACGCCCCCAGCTCCCGGATGTCCTCGGTTTTGATGTCGTCCATAAAATCACCCGGAGCCAGTGTTCCCAGCTCCGGGCGATTTTATGACCGGCCGGCCCCTCAGCCGCCGTAAGCCGCCTTCATGCACTTATAGGTCATGTAGCAATCCAGTTTCGCGGTGGTCTCAAAGGGCGCGTGCATACTCAGCACCGGCACGCCCGCGTCGATGGTGTCGATGTCCCGGTCGGCCATGAAACCGGCCACGGTGCCGCCGCCGCCCTGGTCCACCTTGCCCAGCTCGCACATCTGCCAGATCACGCCCGCCTCGGCGCATATGCGGCGCATATATGCCACCAGCTCGGCGGAGGCGTCGCTGGCCCCGGACTTGCCCCGGGAGCCGGTGAATTTGCACAGGCCCACGCCGTAGTTGATGCGGGCGGTGTTCTGTATTTCGCTGACCTCGGGGTACATGGGATCAAAAGCCGCCGTCACGTCTGCGGACACGCAGAAGCTGTTGGAAAAGCACTCCTGCACCGGCCCGGCGCCCCCGCACAGGCGCTCCACGAACCGCTCGAACACCTGACTGCGCATACCGGACACGCCCACGGAGCCGATCTCCTCCTTGTCCGCCAGGATGCAGACCGCCGTGCGCTCCGGCTGGCTCTGCTCCAGGATCGCCGCCAGCTCCGCATAGGCGCACACCCGGTCGTCCTGGCCGTAGCCGCCGATGAGGCTTCGGTCGATGCCCAGCTCCCGCACGTCAAATGCAGGCACCGCCTCCAGCTCCGCGGAGATGAAGTCCTCCTCGGTGATGCCGTACCGGTCGTTGAGCAGGCTCATCACCGCCAGCTTCACCCGGTCCGTCCCCTCTCCGGCATAGGGCACGCTGCCGGCCAGCAGGCACAGCTTCTCCCCCTCGATCCCCTTGGCCATGGTCTTCTGCATCTGATCCGCCGCCAGGTGGGGCAGCAGGTCCGTGACCACGAACTGGGGATCGGCACTGTCCCGGCCGATGACCACTTCCACCGTGGAGCCGTCCTTCAGCGCCACGGTCCCGTGCAGCTCCAGGGGGATGGCGGTCCACTGGTATTTTTTGACGCCGCCGTAATAGTGGGTGCGCAGATAGCCCAGCTCCGTGTCCTCGAACAGGGGATTTTGCTTCAGATCCAGCCGGGGACTGTCGATATGGGCCGCCGTCACCACAAAGCCCGCGCTCATGGGCTTTTTCCCGCCCACGGCCAGCAGCAGGCCCTTGCCCCGGTTGTTGAAATAGACCTTCTGTCCCGGGGCGATGGGGCCGGAGAGGCTGTCCGCCGGCTGAAAACCGGCCTCCTCCGCCAGCTTCACGGCCTCCGCCACCGCCTCCCGCTCGGTACGGGCGGCGTCCAGATAGGCCATATAGCCCTTGCAGTACGCCTCGCAGGCCAGCCGGTCCTCCGCGGAGAGCCGGTCATAGCCGTTTTTCGGCTGATAAAACAGCTCGTTTTTCTTCTCGTCCATCATGCTTCCTCCAGTATGGTTTTGAATAGTTTATCACAGGCCCGCCGGAAATCCTCCCGGCTGCCGTCGTTGTGCAGGATGTAGGTACAGTGTTCCTCAAAAAAGCTGTCCGGCTTCTGGGCCCGGATGCGCAGCCGGGCATATTCCTCGCTGACGCCCTCCCGGGCCACCAGCCTTGCCACCCGCGCCTCCTCCGGGGCCAGCACGCCCACCACGGCGTCCAGCCGTTTTTCCAGAGGCGTGCCGATCAGATTGATGGCGTCCACCGCCGCATACCGTCCCCCAGCCGCGGCGTACCGGGCCAGCTGCTCGTCGATGGCGTCCACCACATACCGGTAGGTGATGGCGCTCAGATCATTCAGGGCCGCCGGATCGGAGAATACCACCTGCCCCAGCTTCTTGCGCTGGAGCGCGCCGTTTTCCACCGCGCCCGGGAACCGGGCCTCGATCTCGTCCAGCAGGGGTGCGCTTGTTTCGCACAGATCGTGATATACCGCGTCCGCGTCGATCACCAGCGCCCCCATGGCCGCCAGCGACTGAAGGGCCGTGGTCTTGCCTGCGCCGGTGCCGCCGGTGATGCCGACGAGCTTCACGCTCCCGGCCAGGGCCCGGCGGATCTTCCCCGCCGGGAGAGCGCCCTGGCGCAGGATGCGGTAGGGCGTTCGGGTCAGGTCCACGATGGTGCTCTCCGTGCCCACGCCGCAGGGCCCGCCGTCCACGATGGCATCGATCTTTCCCTCAAAATAGGCCGCCACTTCCGCCGCCGTTTTCGGGCTGGGCGCGCCGGAGGGGTTGGCGGAGGGGCATGCCAGAGGCAGTCCGCACGCCCGCAGGAGGGCCAGGGTCTTCCCGCTGTCCGGGCAGCGCAGGCCCACTGTGGTCCCCCCCGCCAGGACGATAGAGGGGATGCGCCCGTCCGCCGCCACCACGATGGTGAGGGGCCCGGGCCAGAAGGCGTCCGCCAGCACATAGGCGCCCCGGGACACGTCTTTCCCGTACAGCGCCAGCGCCTCCCGCCCCGGCACCAGCAGGCTCAGGGGCTTCACCGCGGGCCGGCCCTTCACCTCGTAGATCTGACGGACGGCGTTCTCGTCCAGGCCGTTGGCCGCCAGGCCGTACACCGTTTCCGTGGGCACGGCCGCCAGGCCGCCCTCCTTCAGCACCGCCGCCGCGGCGGCGATGTCATCCGTGATCCATTTCGTCTGCACGGCTCATCCCTCCTGCCGCAGCTTTTCCGCCTGATCGGCGGTGACAAGTCCGTCGATGATCTCGTCCAGATCGCCGTCCATCACCGCGTCGATCTTATACACCGTCAGGCCGATCCGATGGTCCGTGACCCGGCCCTGGGGGAAGTTATAGGTGCGGATGCGCTCGTTGCGCATCCCGGTGCCCACCTGGCTGCGGCGGGCGTCGGCGATGCCCGCCGCCTGTTTTTCCCGCTCCGCCTGGGCCAGCCGGGAGGCCAGGATAGACAGGGCCCGGGCCTTGTTTTTATACTGGCTGCGCTCGTCCTGGCACTCCACCACCGTGCCGGTGGGGATGTGGGTCACCCGGATGGCGGAGGATGTCTTGTTCACCTTCTGGCCCCCGGCGCCGGAGGAACGGAACACGTCGATCCGAACCTGGCTCATGTCCAGTTTGAACTCCACCTCATCCGTTTCCGGCAGCACCGCCACCGTGACGGTGGAGGTGTGGACCCGCCCCTGGGTCTCCGTTTCCGGCACTCTCTGGACCCGGTGGACGCCGCTTTCAAATTTGAACCGGGAGTATGCGCCCTCGCCCTCCACGATGAAGCTGATCTCCTTGATCCCGCCCAGATCCGTTTCGTTGAGGTTGGCGATGGACACCGCCCAGCCCCGCCGCTCGGCGTACATGGAATACATCCGGTACAGGCTGGCGGCGAACAGGGCCGACTCCTCTCCGCCCACGCCGCCCCGGATCTCCACGATCACGTTCCGGCTGTCGTTGGGGTCCTTCGGCAGCAGCAGCTTTTTCAGCGCCAGCTCCGCCTCCGGCAGCGCCGCCTGGGCGCCGTCCAGCTCTTCTTTGGCCAGCGCCCGCATCTCCGGGTCCGTTTCCCCCGCCAGCAGGGCCTCCGCCTCCTCCGCCCGGGCCCGCAGGCGCTTCACCGCCCGCCAGGCGGCCACCACCGGCTCCAGCTCCCTCTGCTCCTTGGCCAGCGCCCCATAGGCCGCCGGGTCGCCATAGGTGTCCGGGTCCTCCATACGGGCCGCCAGTTTATCATAGCGATCTTCGATTTGGTAAAGTTTTTCGTCCATAGGCAATATCAAAGCAGAGAACGGGGCACGGCCCTCCAACATACGGCAGACCGTCTTTACGCCTTATGACCTCTTCCGACAAATATACAAAAGGTGGTTCGTGTTTCCCAGCAGCTCCCGCTTTTCGGAAAAAGCCAGATATCACTCCGCCCGGCTTTGTGACCCGGATCGCCTCGTCGATCGCCCGGTCCACGTCATCCGCTTCATACAGGTGATACATGGGGCCCAGGGACAGCGTGACATCAAAGCAGTCGTCGGCAAACCGGCTGAGGTCTGTGGCGTCCCCCTGGCAGGATGTGATGTTCCCCATCCCCTTGCTGTTTTCTTCAAGGACCGCCAGATTGCTCTCGGCCAGTTCAACAGAAGTAACATCCATCCCCTCTTTTGCCAGCGCGATAGAATATCTGCCGGTCCCGGCGCCGACTTCCAGGACCTTGGACCCTTTGGCCGCGTACCGGTGGATATAGGTCATGGTGGTGTGGTACTCAAGCTGGCCGTGCCGGGTCCTGCCAAGCCTTCCATCTTCATCATATTGGCCATAGAAGCCGCTCACTATCTCTTTTCTGGTGCTCATGATCTATTTCACCTCTCCCGTTCCGCGGCGCTGTGGTCGTTTACCGCTTTTTTATTGGGTGCCGGATGACCGTTTTCCACTTTTCAGGGGCGACTTTCCGCGCATCGGACATATATATCTCATGGTGAAGTCTGTTCTCGGAAAAATCATTCGCATACCCGTTCTGCTCTAAAAAGGCGTCCATGAGGGCCACTGTTGCGGGTTCATCGTCAAAGGCGCCCAAATGCATGATCTGAACGCAGAGGCCTTCTTCAACGGTCAAAAACTCCGCCGGCGAGCAATCCATCTTCTTTCTGCTTGCCGTGTCAACGGCCCAATCAAGATCTTCTTTTGTGACAAACTCCGGCAGTCTGATCACCGAGATCCAGCGAAAAGCGGACTTATCGGGATGATCCGCGCCGTCGATATCATCCTGCCACCAGAAGCCCTCCAGCGGCGGCACGACATACTCATAAAAGCCTTCGATCTTGTGATCCGTCTTATAACTCATTTTCAGGGTGTATGCCACAGAATAGAGGATGCCGATCGCCTGTTGATAGGCTCCCCCTGCCTCATTTGGGTCGCCCTGGCCCCTGACCGCGATATAATTCGCCTTGGGAACATTGACGATCTCCGGCTTGTTCTTCGGCATGTAAAACTCTTTGTATTCTTTCTTAAAATCGAACATCGAACTACCCCCGCAAACTCCCGCTTTCCCTCGCTGTCACACCGTGGCCGGGCCGGTCCGCCAGTCGGAGCCGCCGGTCCTCTCCCCCGGCGCACCGCAGCCCAGCACGTAAAAGTCCCGGGCGGCGGCCGTGAGGGTGAATATGTCCCGGACCGCCGGGCCCATCTCCTTCACCGCCGCGGGCTTTGTCACCACCGGCATTTTCGCCCCCCGCAGCAGGGTCCGCCCCCGCTGGGTAGACGCCAACAGTCTGGCATAGGGCGGCGTTCCGGCCCCCGTATCGGCCCGGATGCCCAGCGCCGCGCACAGGGCCATCCTCCGCAGGCGGCTGAGAGGATAGCGTTTGGTCTTCACCGCCGCCAGCGCTTCCATCACCGTGCCCTCGTCGTGCACGGCCCGGTAAAACCGGTTGCCCAGCCCCTCGGTGGCGTCGGGCAGGGCGCAGAAGTCCTCCCGCGTGAGCAGCCGCAGCCGGGCCATCATGGCCGTGTCCAGCCGCTCCATGGTCACCGGCCCCCGGCCCGCCGCCATCTCTCCGGCGATCATGCCGGCCACCGGGCCGGGCACATAGGCGGCAATATTCTCCCCCGCCGCCAGCATGGCCCGGAGCTGGCCGGCGCTGCGCACCGCCTCGTCGGAGGGGCAGTCGTGCCGCGATTCGGTGCGGGCGGTGGTCACCGGCTCCATGACCGAACCCAGTGTTTCCAGCGCCTTTAAGTACTCTACCGCCAGGATGTTGTTGGGGCTCTCCAGCAGCCGGGCCGCCGGGCCCAGGACCTGGGCCAGCACCTTCTCCCGGGCGGCGGCAAAGGGCATGCCGCCGGCCATCTCTCCCCTGATCCGCGCCAGATTGTCCGGGTCCGCCGCGGCGGCGGCCAAGGCCTTCAGCGGCCGCAGCTGTCCCGCCTCGCTGCCAAAGGACAGATGGGTGACGAAGCCCAGCCCGTCCAGCAGGCCCACCGCCCCCAAAGCGAACCGCTCCGCCGAGGACACGCACCAGGGCAGCGGCAGCTCCATCACCAGGTCCGCCCCGGCGGCCAGAGCCATCCGGGCCCGGACATGCTTGTCAAAGCAGGCCGGCTCCCCCCGCTGCACGAAATCTCCGCTCATCACGCACAGGACAGGCGCGTCCTCCCCCACCTGGGCGCGGCTCTTTTTGAAATGCTCCTCATGGCCCAGGTGGAAGGGATTGAATTCCCCCACCACGCCGATCACGTTCATGCGTTCTCCCTCTTGCGTTTTCGGAAAATTGCGTTAAAATAGCAAGTAAGATCTTTTGTATCATTTTACACACTTTTCTTATTTTTACAAGACGAAAGGGGTCCACCATGAAAATTCTTGTGATCAACTGCGGCAGTTCTTCCCTGAAATATCAGCTCCTGGACATGGATAACGAGTCCCTGCTGGCCAAGGGCCTGTGCGAGCGCATCGGCATCGACGGCCACCTGAAGCACCAGCCCCAGAACGGCAAGCCCGTTTTCGACCAGGACGTTTCTCTGCCCACCCACACCGAGGCCATCGCCGCCGTGCTGGATAAGCTGACCGGCCAGGAATACGGCGTGGTCTCCAGCATGGATGAGATCGGCGCGGTGGGCCACCGGGTGGTCCACGGCGGAGAGAAGTTCGCCTCCTCCGTCGTCATCAACGACGACGTGATGGCCGCCATCGCCGAGTGCATCCCCCTGGCCCCCCTGCACAACCCCGCCAACATCACCGGCATCGAGGCCTGCAAGGCCGTCATGGGCGACGTGCCCCAGGTGGCCGT
>CANQUE010000033.1 GCA_947626905.1 uncultured Oscillospiraceae bacterium | reverse complement strand
AAGGCCGGCATCGCGCTGAACGGCAACTTCGTCAAGCTGATCGCCTGGTACGACAACGAGTGGGGTTATTCCAACAAGATGCTGGACCTGACCAAGTATATCGACTCCGTCCGGCACCCCCAGTAATCATCTCTTTTGACGCAAGGGCGGCGAAAGCCGCCCTTGTACTTTACCGGGGAGCGGCTCATCTTATAAGATGTCCCGGCATATATTCGTTTATCCAGCACAGGTAAGGAGCGCTTATGTCTGAGAAAAAGGGTCAAAACTTTTTACACGGCGCTGCCATCTACACGGTAGGCATCGTTCTGGTAAAGGTCTTGGGCGCGGTCTACAAGATCCCTCTGGGGAACATCCTGGGGAACGAGGGCTATACCCACTTCGGGATGACATACCGCATCTATAACTTCTTCCTCACCATATCCACCGCCGGCTTCCCGGTGGCCATGAGCCGGCTCATCTCGGAATCGGACACCCTGGACCGGGAGAACCAGGTCTACCGGGTGTTCCGGGTGAGCACTACCACATTTCTGGCGCTGGGCGCGCTGGGCACCGCCATCATGATGCTGTTCCCGGCGGAGATGGCGGCAATGGTGGGCGACGTGCAGGCGTCCCGGTCCATCTTCATCATGGCCCCCAGCGTGTTGCTGGTGTGCGTGACGGCGGCCTACCGGGGCTATGCCCAGGGCCACGCGGACATGATCCCCACCACAGTCAGTCAGGTGGTGGAGACTGCCGTGAAGGTGGTCGTAGGGCTCGGCGCCGCGGCATGGCTGGCCAGCCGGGGCTGCGGCCTGGACGTGTGCGCCGCCGGCGCCATCCTGGGCACCACGGTCAGCTCCCTGGCGGCTATGCTGTATATGCAGATCAAGGTCCGCCGCAAGTACCGGGTGAAGCCCTCCGCCGAGGCGAAGGATGTTCCCGATTCCAGCCGGAAGATCCTGTGGGACCTGCTGCGCATCGGCATCCCCATCACCATCTCCACCTCCATTATGAGCGTGATCCAGCTGCTGGACGGCATGATCACCCTCAACCAGCTCCAGAACGCCGCCGGATATGAATCCACGGCCGCCAAGGTGCTGTTTGGCGTGTACGACAAGGCCATGACGGTGTATAACGTCCCGTCCGCCTTCGTGGTGCCGTTTTTGTCCAGCATCGTTCCGGCCGTCGCCGCGGCCCGGACGAGAAAGGAGCTCAAGGGAGCGGCCGACATCGCGGAGAGCTCCCTGCGGATGTGCACGCTGTTGTGCCTGCCCATGTCCATCGGCATGGCCGTGCTGGCCGAGCCCTGCATGAAGGTGCTGTATCCCGAGAGCACAGGCCAAGGCCCGTTGCTGCTGTTCGAACTGGGCATCACCTGCTACTTCATGACCATGAGTCTGATGACCAACTCCATCCTGCCGGCCAACGGCAACGAGCGCCTGCCACTGATCTCCATCCTTCTGGGCGGGACGGTGAAGGTGGTCGTGACCGGCGTGCTGGTGGGCAACCCCAATGTGAACATCTATGGCGCGCCGCTGGGCACGCTGTGTTGCTATATCGTGATGCTGGGTACCAACCTCTTCTTCATGGCCCGGCACATGGCCCGGCCCATGAACCTGTGGCGCATCGCGGGCCGCTCCGGCATCAGCTGCGCCGTCATGGCCGTGGCCGCCTGGTCCGTGTGGAACCTGCTGCACGGGCTGATGGGCGGCGTGACCGCCACCGTGGCCGGGCGGGCGGTGAACATCCTGGGGCCTTTCGCCGCGGCGGTGATGACCGGCGTGGTGGTGTACGCGGTCATGGCCATCGCCCTGCGGGCCATCACGATGGAGGATATGAAGCTGTTCCCCAAGGGGGAGCGGATCGCGAAAAAGCTGCATATCCGCTGAAAAATGAACAAAAACCCTTGCAATTGGCGGTTTTTTTGAATTTAATACTTGCAGAGGGAAAGAATATATGGTAAATTTTCAGTATAAGGAAAAATACGGCCTGGACGACTTTCGGACGATCATGGCTATCCTCCGGGGAGAGGATGGCTGCCCTTGGGACCGGGTACAGACCCATCAGTCTATCCGGCGGGATCTTTTGGAGGAGGCCTATGAAACGGCCACCGCCATCGACTCCGGGGATATGGAAAACCTCCAGGAGGAATTGGGCGACCTGCAGATGCAGGTCTTGTTTCACGCCCAGATCGAGGAGGAGCGGGGCGGTTTCACCTTTGAGGATATCTGCGACGGCGCCTGCAAGAAGCTGATCCGGCGCCACCCCCATGTGTTCGGGAAACTGGAGCTGGAAACCCCGGAGCAGGTGTTGCAGACCTGGGACGAGGTGAAGCGCCAGGAGAAGGACCAGCGATCCACCGCCCAGGAGATGCAGAGCGTGGCGGAAGGCCTGCCGGCGCTGTGGCGGGCGGAGAAGGTCCAGAAGAAGGCCAAGAAGGACGGCTTTGACTGGCCCGACTGGCGGGGCGCGCGGGACAAGCTCTCCGAAGAGCTGGGCGAGTTGGACCAGGCGCTGGCCAGCGGCGAGCGGATCGAGGAAGAGCTGGGCGACGTGCTGGCCGCGGCGGTGAATCTGGCCCGGCTGCTGAAGATCGACCCGGAGCGGGCGCTGAACGGCTCCACCGACCGGTTCATCCACCGCTATGTGCGCATGGAGGCCCTGGCCCGGGAAGAGGGACAGGCCCTGTCCCAGATGGACCTGGACAGCCAGGAGGCTCTGTGGCAAAAAGCCAAGAGCGAGGAATGAATGCGTAAAAACCCGCGAAAAGCGGATTTTGATAGAAACACAAAAGAGGCGGAAACTACGCCAAAAAATCAGGAGGTATAACCATGAACAAGGCAGAACTTATCGCGGCTGTTGCGGAGAAGACCGATCTGAGCAAGAAGGATGCAGATAAGGCGGTCAACGCCGCTGTCGAGGCCATTACCGAGGCTCTGAAGAAGGGCGAAAAGGTCCAGATCGTCGGCTTTGGCGCTTTCGAGGTGAAGGAGCGCGCTGCCCGCATCGGCCGCAACCCCCAGACCAAGAAGGAGATCAAGATCCCCGCTTCCAAGATCCCTCAGTTCAAGGCTGGCAAGGCCCTGAAGGACGCCGTGGCGAACTGATATCTCTTTTGCCGGACGCGGCGCGGGTGTTCCCCGCGCCGCGGGCATTTTTATGAGGACGATTTATGCGACTGGACAAATTCCTGAAGGTGTCCCGGCTCATCAAGCGGCGCACCGTGGCCAACGAGGCCTGCGACGGGGGACGCGTGAGCGTCAACGGCGCTCCCGCCAAAGCGTCCCGGGAGGTCAGGCCGGGGGATGTGATCGAGCTCCGCTTCGGAGAGCGCACTACCCGGGTGGAGGTGGTTTCCGTCCAGGAAACGGTGGCCAAGGCGGACGCCCCCGCTATGTACCGGGAGATATGATGACATTCGACACGGTCCGACAGGAACCGCCGCCGGCGGAGGCGGATCTTGTTTATAAAGCTGTTGGCGGTGTCTGAAACCGGCGGTTTTAGGCCTTTTGCCCCGGGGGATCATATTTATGGCCATGCCTCCATATCCATGGGATATGGAGGTGTTTTTTGTGAGAAGATTTGTGGCATTTATCCTGTCGGCCATTTTCCTGTCCACCCCGGCGCTGGCGGTGGAGCCCCTGCCGGCGGATGCGATCACCATCCGCGCTCCTTACGCCGTGCTGATGGAAAAGACCACCGGCCAGGTGATATACGAAAAAGACGCCCACCAGCGCTGTCCCCCGGCCAGTGTGACGAAGGTGATGACCATGCTGCTGGTGACGGAGGCCCTGGAAGGGGGCTCTATCCGCCAGGACACGGTGGTGACCGCGTCGGAAACGGCCTGTTCCATGGGGGGCAGCCAGATCTGGCTGGAACCGGGAGAACAGATGACGGTGGGGGAGATGCTCAAATGCGTGGCCGTGGTCAGCGCCAACGACTGCGCTGTGGCGCTGGCAGAGCTCATCGCCGGGTCGGAGGAGGCGTTCGTGCAGCGGATGAACCAGCGGGCGGGAGAGCTGGGGATGAAGGATACCCACTTTACCAACTGCACGGGTCTGTATGACGACGACGAACACTACACCTCCGCCTATGACATCGCGCTGATGAGCCGGGAACTGATCGGCCACGACATGATCAAGGAGTATACCACCATATGGATGGACTCGATCCGGGATGGGGAATTCGGCCTCTCCAACACAAACCGGCTCATTTACGGCTATGAGGGGGCCACGGGGCTGAAGACCGGGTTCACCAGCGAGGCCATGTACTGCCTTGCCGCCACGGCGGAGAGGGATGGGGTGGAGTACATCGCCGTGGTGCTCCACGGACAGACCTCAGACGAGCGGTTCAACGACGCCCGGACGCTTCTCAACTATGCCTTTGCCAACTACGCCCTGGCGTCCCTGCGTCCGCCCCAGGCGCTGCCGCCCATCCCGGTGGTCATGGGCGCGGCGGACAGCGTACAGCCGGTATTCACCGGCGGGGAGTGGCAGCTGCGGGAAAAGAGCGCGCCCTCGGAGCTGGAGTATGACGTGGATCTGCCGGAGCGGATATCCGCGCCGGTTTCCGCGGGGCAGCATTTGGGAACGATGACCGTCCGGGCAGGAGAGCAGGAACTGGCCCAGGTGGAGATCGTGGCCGCTGGCGCCGTGGAACGGCTGAGCTTTTGGGATGTATACGGTCAGCTGCTGGGCTCGCTGATAGGCATGAAGGGATAGATCCGCCATTCCGGGACGAAAAAAGGCCGTTTTTCGTCCCGGTTTCCCCACATTGGAGCCCGTACGGCTTGAAAAACGGCGGGAAATACGGTATAATCCATTTATAATAGCCGCATAGGGCGCGGCGATACTAACGAATGATGAAGGAGTGCTGAACATGGTCAAAGTCGATCTATCCGGAGCAATGGGCTTTCTGGACAGCACAGGTCCGGATTACGGCGCCGCCGGGCAGGCCCATCGGGCCCTGGCGGAGGGAAAAGGCGCCGGGTCCGATTTTACAGGCTGGCTCCAACTGCCCCGCCGGGTACAGGGGGAGGAACTGAAGAAGATCACCGCCGCGGCGGAGCGCATCCGCGACAACAGCGAAGTGCTGGTGGTGGTGGGCATCGGCGGCAGCTATCTGGGCGCCCGGGCGGGCATCGAACTGATCAAGCCCAAAAACGGCCCGGAGATCATCTTTGCCGGGACCGGGCTTTCTCCCGACGCGTTGAACGATAAGCTGGACCAGCTGGGCGAGCGGGATTTTTCCGTGAACGTGATCTCCAAGTCCGGCACCACTCTGGAGCCGGCGGCCGCCTTTCGGATCTTCCGGGGCCTGCTGGAGAAGAAATACGGCGCCAATGCCCGCAAGCGGATCTATGCCACCACCGACCGGGCCCGGGGCGTGCTGAAGACCATCGCCGACAAAGAGGGCTATGAGACCTTCGTGGTGCCTGACGACGTGGGCGGGCGGTACAGCGTGCTGTCCGCGGTGGGTCTGCTGCCGCTGGCAGCGGCCGGATGCGACGTGCATACCATGGTGGGCGCGGCGGCGGAAGCGCTGTACGAGCTGGACCTGCGCAACCCGGACAATCCGGCCTGGCAGTACGCCGCCACCCGCAACGCTCTTTACGCCAAGGGGAAGAGGATCGAGATCCTGGCCAGCTACGAGCCCTCCTTCCGCTATATGGCCGAGTGGTGGAAGCAGCTCTATGGCGAGAGCGAGGGCAAAAACGGCGTTGGCATCTATCCTGCCAGCGTGGAGTACAACGCGGACCTGCATTCCATGGGCCAGTACATCCAGGACGGTCCCCGCACGCTCATGGAGACCGTGGTCAGCTTTGACCGGCCCCGGCGGGATTATGAGGTCCCCTTCGCCATGGGCGACCCCGACGGGCTCAATTATCTGGCCGGCCGGGGCCTGGGGGAGATCTCCCGGGTGGCCATGGAGGCGGTGAAGGCCGCCCATGTGGCCGGCGGCGTGCCCAACATCGGCGTGAGCGTGCCCCTGCGCGACGAGGAGGGCTTCGCGGAGCTGGTGTGCTTCTTCGAGGTGGCCTGCGCCATCAGCGGGTATATGCTGGGCGTCAACCCCTTCGACCAGCCCGGCGTGGAGGCGTATAAGAAGAATATGTTCCGGATGCTGGGCAAGCCGGGGGCCTGAAAAGGGGCCCGGGGAAAAATTGACGGAGTTTTATCAATTTTCCGTTGCCAGATGGCGGGAAAGATGATAGAATATGTCCATCACAAGAAGGGAGCGTGATGATCTTTTGATCCGATTGATCATGGGTCTCAAAGGGACCGGCAAAACGAAACGGCTGGTAGAGCTGGTCCGAAAAGCGGTGGATGAGGAGCACGGCGACGTGATCTGCATCGAAAAAGACAAGGTGCTCACTTACGACATCCCCTATCAGGCGCGGCTGATCCACGCCTCTCAGTACGGGATCAATTCCATCGACCTGATGCGCGGCTTCATCAGCGGCCTCGCCGCCGGGAACTTCGACATCACCCATGTGTTTATCGACAACCTGTTCAAGATCATCCGGCCGGCCTCCGAGGAGGAGCTGAGCCAGTTCCTGTCCTGGATGGAGCGGTTTGGCCAGGCGGAGAGCATCACCTTTACCGTCACCGTGTCCGCCGATCCGTCCTCCTTTGGACCCGAGGTCACGAAGTACATTTACGAGTAAATTCCCAAACATAAAAGGCGGGGCATCTCCCCGCCTTTTTGTGCGCTGACGGAAAACTCCCTCCGTATCCGGAGGGAGTTTTGCTGCCAGAGCAGGTCACAGAGATCGGCGGAGCGTCTGGCGGGCCATGAGAAGGGCCTGACAGAATCCGTCCGCGTCCTCCTTTGTGGTGAACCGGCCGAGAGACACCCGGATAGCCCCGTCGATGACGGCGGCGGGCAGGGCCATGGCCTCCAGCACATGGCTGCGGGCGCCCCGCTTGCACGCCGACCCCTTTGAAACGCATATGCCCTGGCCGTCCAGGTAGTTGAGCAGCACTTCGCTCCTGTAGCCGGGCAGGGAGAGGCAAAGGATATGGGGCGCGCCGCCGCCGATGGGGACCAGCTCCGGTATGGCGGCCGAGAGGGTGTCCAGGATCTGCCGCCGCAGCGCCGCCATGCGCGCCGGGGCGTCCCTGTCCGCCCGATAAGCCTCCACGGCCGCGGCCAGCGCCAGGATACCGGGCAGGTTCTCTGTACCGGAGCGGAAGGCGCTCTCCTGGCCGCCGCCGAGGATCAGCGGCGAGGGCCGCAGTCCGGCGCGCACATACTGCGCTCCCACGCCCTTGGGGGCATGGATCTTATGGCCGGAAACGGTCACGATATCTGCGCCAAGGCCCTTGACAGTGAAGGGGACCTTCATGTATCCTTGTATGGCGTCGGTGTGCAGAAGGGCCGGGCTGCCTGCCGCCCGGATGGCCTTTGCCACGGCGGGGATATCCGTCACGGCGCCGGTCTCATTGTTCACCAGCATCAGGCTCACCAGGGCCGTATCCGGCCGCAGCGCCGCCGTCACGGCCTGCGGGCTCACGGCGCCGTCCGGGCCGGGGGCCAGGCGGGTCACCTCCCAGCCCTGGGAGGAAAGAGCGTCCAGTGTCTTGCGGACCGCATCGTGCTCGGTGAGGGAGCTGATGATGTGCCGCCCCCTGTGGCGCATCAGATGGCAGGCGCCCTGCAGGGCCCAGTTGTCCCCCTCGGAGCCGCCGGAGGTGAAGTATACTTCCTCGGGCTTCGCTCCCATGCTGGCGGCTACCGTTTCCCGCGCCTTTTTGAGCGCCTGGCGGGCGTCGCGGCCGGGACCGTGGGTAGAGCTGGGGTTTCCGTAGTTTTCCGTCATGGCCTCCATGGCCGCCTGGGCCGCCTCGGGGCAGACTTGGGTGGTGGCGGCGTTGTCAAGATAGATCATGTAAATCACCGTTCCCGATTATAACCTGCGGAGAGGAAAAAGGCAAGGGATATGAAATACGCAGTTTACACCCTTGGATGCAAAGTGAATCAGTACGAGACCCAGGCGCTGGAGACCATGCTGCGGGAGAGGGGCTTTACGCCGACGGAGAGCGGGGCGGACGTGGTGATCGTGAACACCTGCGCCGTGACCGCGGAGAGCGGACGCAAGTCCCGCCAGGCCGTCCGGCGGCTGAAAAGCCGCAATCCCGGGGCCCTGACGGTGGTATGCGGCTGCTATTCCCAGCTGGAGCCGGAGCAGACCGCGGCACTGGGAGCGGACATCGTGTTCGGCAGCGGGGACAAGCACGCTCTGGCGGACGCCATCGTGCGGGCGCTGCCCGCCCGGCAGGTGGACGATCCCTTCCAAAGACGGGCGTTCGAGCCGCTGCCGGCCGGCGCTGTGTCCGGCCGGACCCGGGCCATGCTGAAGATCCAGGACGGGTGTGACAATTTCTGTACTTACTGCGTGATCCCCTATACCCGTGGGCGGGTGCGTAGCCTGCCGCCGGAACAGTGCGCCGCCCAGGCGGCGGACCTGTCGGAGGCGGGGTTCCGGGAGATCGTGGTCACAGGCATCGAGATCGCCTCTTACGGCAAGGACCTGCCCGGCAGGCCGGGTCTGGCGGACGCCGTCGAGGCCATCGCCCATGCCGCGCCGAAGGCCCGCATCCGTCTGGGCTCGCTGGAACCCACGGCGGTGACGGAGGCCTTTTGCGAGCGCTTGGCGGCGCTGGGGAATGTGTGCCCCCATTTCCATCTGTCCCTGCAATCCGGCTGTGACAGCACGCTGAAAAGGATGGGCCGCAAGTATGACACCGCCGCCTTTCTGGCGGTGTGCCAGCGGCTGCGGGCCGCGTTTCCGGGGTGCGCGCTGACGGCGGATCTGATATGCGGCTTTCCGGGGGAGAGCGGGGAGGATTTCTCCCAAAGCCTGGCTTTTTTGCAAGCCTGCGGCTTTTTCTATGTGCACGCCTTCCCCTATTCCGTCCGGCCGGGGACCAAAGCGGCGGCTATGCCGGGCCAGCTGACCCTGGAGGAGAAACAGGCCCGCGTCCGCCAGGCGGGAGAGGTCGTCGCCAGGCTCCAGCGGGCTTATCTGGAAAGCTGCGTGGGGAGGACGCTGGCGGTGCTCTTTGAGACCGGCAGCAGCGGCCACGGGGAGAATTACTGCCCTGTCCGCATCCGGGGCAAAGCGGTCCGGGGCCGGGTGGAAAATGTGCTCATTGACGGGGTGGATGGCGCCACGCTTTTGGGCGATGTGACAAATCGGACGGAATGATTTGCAATCCGGGCGGAAATGGTATAATATCACAGTATTCTTTGATTTATTATTGAGGTAAAATCATGAAGAGGGAAGAAGTGTTCAATTTCTCGGCGGGCCCGTCGGTTTTGCCCCGGCCGGCGCTGGAGCGCGCCGCGGCGGAGATCCTCAACTACAACGGCAGCGGCATGTCCGTCATGGAAATGAGTCACCGCAGCAAATTCTTCCAGGAGATATTCGACAGCACGAAGGCGAAGCTGAAGGCGGCGCTGGCGGTGCCGGATACCCACGAGATCCTGTTTTTGCAGGGAGGAGCGTCGGCCCAGTTTTCCATGATCCCCCTCAACCTGATGGAGGACGGCGGGGCGGATTACGCCGTCACGGGGAACTTTGCCAACATCGCCATGAAGGAGGCCCGGAAATACGGCGCCGTCCATGTGGCGGCCGATACGCTGAGCGCGCCGCTGGCCTGTATTCCTTCCCAGTCTGAGCTGGATCTGAGCGCCGGGGCGAAGTATTTTTACTACTGTGCCAACAACACCATTTACGGCACCGCCTGGGGCTATGTTCCCCAAACGGACGCGCCGCTGGTGTGCGACATGAGTTCGGAGATCCTCTCCAAGCCTATGGATGTGGCCCGATATGGCCTGATCTTTGCCGGGGCCCAGAAGAACATGGCCCCCGCCGGGGTGACGGTGGTCATCCTGGACAAAGCCCTGGCCGGCCGCGAGGCGCCCTATACGCCGCTGATGATGAGCTACAAGACCATGATCGAGAAGGACAGCATGTATAACACGCCGCCCTGCTGGTGCATCTATATGCTGGGTCTGGTGCTGGATTGGCTCCGAGAGCAGGGGGGCGTGGCAGGCATGGAGGCCATCAAGCATGAGAAGGCCGCCATGATCTACGACATCATCGACAACAGCCGGCTGTATAAAGGCTGCGCCCGGCCGGAGGACCGCAGCGACATGAACGTCACGTTCCGCACCGGGGACGCGGATCTGGACGCGGCCTTTGCCAAGCAGGCGCAGGCCCAGGGCCTGATGAATCTGAAGGGCCATCGGAGCGTGGGCGGACTGCGGGCGTCGCTCTATAACGCCCAGCCTATGGAGGGCGTGAAAGCGCTGGCGGAGTTTATGAAGAAGTTTGAGGTGGAACACCATGTATAAAGTCAAGACCATGAACAACATCGCCCAGAGCGGCCTGGACGTGCTGACTGCCCGGGGCCTGCGGATCGATAACGACGCAGTCGATCCCGACGGGCTTTTGGTCCGCTCCGCCAAGCTCCACGACATGGACTTCGGCGGGAACCTGCTGGCCATCGCCCGGGCCGGCGTGGGAACGGACAATGTGCCGGTGGACCGGTGCACGGAGAAGGGCGTGGTGGTGTTCAATACCGCCGGCGCCAACGCCCAGGCGGTGGTAGAGCTGGCGGTGTGTTCGCTGGTGCTGGCCTCCCGGGACCTGATGGGCGGGGCGCTCTGGGTCCACTCTCTGGCGGGCCGGGACGATGTGGAGTCCGCCGTGGAGGCGGGAAAGAAGGCGTTTGTGGGTCCGGAGATCCGGGGCAAGACCCTGGGCGTCATCGGCCTGGGCGCCATCGGAGCGAAGGTGGCCAAAAGCGCGCTGAACCTGGGCATGGAGGTGGTGGGCTACGACCCCTATCTGTCCGTGGAGGCGGCATGGCACCTGCACAGCGACGTCAAACACGCGGAGAATTTCGGCTCCCTTTTGCGCGGGAGCGACTATATCCTTGTCCAGGTCCACCACAATGAGAAGACCCACCACATGATCGACGCGGCCGCCATCGCCCAGATGAAGGACGGGGCGCGCATCATCAACCTTGGCCGGGGCGGGCTGGTGGACGAGGACGCCATACTCGACGCGCTGGCCTCCGGGAAAGTGGCCCGCTACGTCACCGACTTCCCCAGCAACAAGTTGGCGGGGGCCAAGGGCGTGGTGGCCTTCCCCCATCTGGGCGCATCCACGCCGGAGAGCGAGGAGAAATGCGCCATCATGGCGGCCCAGGAATTGGCGGATTATTTGAAAAACGGCAACATCCACAACTCTGTCAATATGCCGGAGCTGACCCTGGAAAGAGAGGGAGCGGCCCGTATCTGCGCCATCCATGACAACATCCCCCGTATGATCAACAGCTTTTTGGACATCATCGGCGAGGAGAACATCAACGTGGAGCATATGCAGAACAAGGCCAGGGGAAGCGTGGCGTACACCGTCATCGATGTGGGAAGCCCCATCGGCCAGGTGCTGGCGGAGCGGATCGCCGCCGTGCCCCATGTGCGCCGGGTGCGGGTGCTGTAAAAAATGCGTCCCAAAGGACTGGAGAGTTCTCCAGTCCTTTTTTGTTTCCGTTTGCGTTAACATAATTACAAAACTTGGCCTGATATTAACAATTCGGATACAAAAATTTCAGGAAAGCCTTGCAAATGATACCGTTTCATGGTATAGTGTGACCATCTGTAGGAATCCACCATATGTTCGCAAGCGGATGGAGGAAGCAATGGCTGTTTTCAAAAAAGCGATCGCCTTTGTGTTGATCCTGACGATATTTATATCTATGGGGGAAGGACTGGCGCTGGCCAGCCCCGGCCTTGCCGAGATCCCGCTGCCGGAGGAGGAGAAGCAGGCGCCGCCGGAGGCGGAACCTGTGGACGGTGACGACGGACTTCTCGCGCCCCCGGAGGCGGAGGAAACGGTCCAGCCGGGACCGAGCGCGCAGCCGGAGCAGGAGGTCCAGCCGGAGCCGGACCAGGAGCCGGAGCAGACCCCGGACCCGGAACAGAGCACAGAGCCGGAGCCGAGCCCGGAGCCGGAACAGCCGGCGCAGGATGATCCGGAAACCGCGGCCGTCCAGCCGGAGCACAAGCAGTGGCCCTGGACCGAGCCGGGCAACACGGTGGTGGAGCTGATGAACGGCGGCCGGAGCCTTCTGACCGGTGATCGGTTTTACTTTACCGAAGACGGTCTGTGGCTGGAGCAGAGCGGCGTGCGCACCCTGCTGGCCGACGTATACGCGGAGAACCTGAACCTGGTGGGCCAGTGGCTGTATTACACAGTGGACGATACCGTTTACCGCATGCCCGCTTCGGGCGGCGCGGCGGAAGCGGTCTATACCGCCGTGACCTATATCTGGCAGATGTACGTCATGGGCGACGAGCTGCGGATGGTCGTGGACGGCGGCGTGTATTCCTATGACATGACCTCCGGCGCGCTGGAAACGCTGACCGTGCCGGGGCATGTGATGCGTCTGATCCCTACGCCCTATGGCAATCTGTATCTGACGGGCGAGCTTTTCAACTATACCCTGTGGGCGGAGAACACCCAGCTGCTCACCGGCGTGGACAGCGCCTATCCGGAGGACGGGTGGCTGATCGTGGTCAACAGCAGCGGCACATGGCAGACGGCGATGGAGCCTCTGTTTGCCGGCAGCATTTCCCTGGCGGCATATTCTCTGCACGCGGGGGAGAGCAGCGGCGTTTCCGACGAACAGGCCGCCGCCAATGAGGCCGCCTATCTGGAGTCGGAGGAGTACCTGGCCATGCAGGCGGTGCTCCAGGAATACAACGACAACGGCATCGCCACCATCAGCACGTCCACGGTCCTGAACAAGACCCTTACCCCGAACCAGCAGAACATCGTCCTGCGTGCCCAGCAGATGAGCGAGGTCAAGTGGAAGTGCCTGAAGACCATCTACTCCTGGGGCGGCAATAACGACAGCTATGTTTCCGCCAACGCCAGCTGGGGCTCTAAGGTGACCGCCACCGACGGCTCCGTCACCTACGGATATTTCCAGGAGGGAAAGACCTATAAGGGCGTGCCCTATTCCCAGGCGGTTTCCACCGGGTATGTGGGCTGGGAGATCTCCCTGAAGAAATTCCTGGAGGCCACCCAAAACTCCAAGAGCGTCTTTTATACCGACTATTCCAAGATCTCCCGCTGGGCGCCCTATTATGGCAGCGACTGCTCCGGGTTCGTGTCCTATGCGTGGGACCTGCCTTACCGGTGCGCCTGCAGCAGCCTGCTGACCTTCTCCGAGCCCATCGGCAGCCCGGACAGCCAGGGACTGTACAAGCTGCAGGTAGGCGACTGCCTGAACCTGACCACCGAGCACGTGGTGCTCATCACCGATATCGGCTATAACTCCAAGGGCGAGGTCGTGGCGGTAGAGATCACCGAGCAGACCCCTCCCAAAATGCGGGTCACCTGCTACGCGAAAGACGGCGACTATATTTCGGGCAAATCCTATGATTATACCGGCCAGCTCAGCTATCTGTCCAGTTACTATCTGAACAAGGGCTATAAGATCTACCGGAGGAACTGCTCCTCCCGGCCCAATGTGCGGGAGCCGGGGGATGACGCCGGATTGAGCTATGCCGCGGCGCCCACGATGAAGGTGGAGGCTCAGGGCCCCGCGTCCGCCAAGGTGACGCTGAGCCACGCGGACAAGAACGCGGTCATCTATTACACCACCGACGGCTCTGCCCCCAGCTTTTCCAGCACCAAGTATACCGGGGCTTTTACCGTCACCAGATCCACCACCATCCGGGCGGTGGCCAAGGTGCCGGGGTATGAAAATGGCTTCCCGCTGAACGAAACATTGGATATGGCGACACAGCCTTCCCTGAAGGCGGTGGGCTCCCAGAACGGCTCCGGTCTGTTTTTGAGCAACGGCGTGTACTACGCCGATCCCAGCGGCAAGCTGACCCTGGAGGGGCTGAACGGAAGCACGGTATATTACACCACCGACGGCTCCACGCCCAGTATCAAGAGCTCTAAGGTCACTTCCTCCACCGCCATCGCCGTGAAGGACGGCATGACCATCAAGGCCTTTGCCGTGGCTGCCTCCGGCGTGCCCAGCTCGGTGGCCAGCTTCGGCGTCAAGAGCGGCAAGCTCTATACCATCACCGTGGACGACCCCTATGGGTTCATCTCGCCCACCGGCAGCGCCAGCGTTCTGGAGGGGGGTACCGTCACCTTCAAGATCGGCTCCACCAACGGCTATACCCTGGGGAACGTGAAGGTGGATGGCAAGAGCCTGGGCGCGGTGAAGGAGTACACCTTCTCCAAGGTGGACGCCAACCATACCATCAAGGCGGAGGTCAAACTGCCCTTTACCGATGTGTCCAGCAGCGCGTGGTATGTGGACGCGGTGGCATTCGCCGCCAACAAGGGCATCTTCAACGGCACGAGTTCCACCAGATTTGAACCGGAAACGGCCATGAACCGGGCCATGTTCATCACGGTCCTGGGGCGTTACGCCAAGGTGAGCAGTACCATCGCCAACTGGTCCGGACAGATGGGCCTGACCAACGGCACGGATATCTACGTCCGCTCCAGCACCACCACCAGCTCCGGACAGGTGACCATTATCGCCGCCTTCGGCCAGTATATCAAGGTCAAGGGCACGGTGCCCGCCTCCCAGAGCAAGGACGGCGCGGTCTGGTACCAGGTGGAGTATAACGGCAAAAACGGCTATGTGCGCAGCGTCATGCCCAGCAACAACAAGACGCTGATGTACGTCTGCCCCTTCACCGATCTGGGCGGCAGCAGCGTCAGCTACTGCAACGGCTATGCCCAGTGGGCCAATCTGAACGGCATCGTCAACGGCACGAGCAGCACCAGCTTTTCGCCCTCGGCCGCCATCTCCCGGCAGGATATCTGCGTGGTGCTGTACAATTACCTGAAAGATTACCTGGGCAAGAGCCTGCCTGCCGGCAGCAACAGCTTCAAGGATAGCTCCCAGGTGTCCAGCTACGCCGCCGCCGCGGTACGGTCTATGGCCGCCATCGGCGTGATCACCGGCGACAACAACGGGAACGTGAATCCCACCGCCGCCGCTACCCGTGCGGAGGTGGCAGCCATCTTCATGCGGCTGGACAAGTATTTGAACGGCTGACAGGAGAAACAATCGGATACGGCACCCCCTCCGCGGCGCCTGCATACAATGGGCTGAAGCGGAGGGGGTGTTTTGTTGGATCTGGAAAAATACGCCCGGCAGGTCCGCGCCGGGGACAAGGACGGAGGATTGGAGAAGCTGGCACGGTCCGGGACCGGAAAGGCGCTGCTGGCCCATGTAGACGGGGAACGCCTGGAACAGGCGGCCAAGAGCGGGGATATTAAGACACTGTCCGCTATGCTCCGGGATATTCTGTCCACGCCGGAGGGCAGAAGCTTCGCCGCCCAGGTGGAGAGGACGGTGAAGGACCGTGGACAGTGATCTGACCGCCCGGCTGGAGGCGGTGTTGTCCGACCCGGGTCAAATGGAAAAGCTGGCGTCCATGGCGAAGGAACTGATGGGCCAGGGCGGCGGAGGCGGCGGAGAAGCCCCGGCGTCCGCCGCCGGGAAAGATATGCCGGACGGCAAGCTGCTGGCGGCCTTGGGCAAGGCCTTTTCCGGCGGGGAGAGGAGCCGCTCGGCGGATCTGCTGATGGCGATGCGGCCTTACATGAAGCCGGAGAAGCAGGAGAAGCTGGACCGGGCCATGAAGATCGCCCGGATGGTCCACGTCGCCGAGGCGGTGGTCCGGCAGTACGGAGGGGAAGACCATGGCCTATAGCGGGGCGTTCCGGCGGCAGTCCGGACCTGGCGCGCCCACCCGTCCCGCGCCCGCCCCGCGGCCGGAAAGGCATCCCGTGCGGCAGGACCCGCTGGGCGGCGCGTTGGGGACGCTGGTGCGGAAGCTGGAGAGCGTGGAGATGGAAACGGACGATCTGATCCTGGCGCTCATCCTGTATCTGATGTACCGGGAGAGCGGGGACAAAGACCTGCTGATCATGCTGGGGGCCATGCTGCTGACATAATTTTTAGAAACGAACGCGCAAGCGGGAAAACCGCTGACCGCCGCGGCGCAAAGCGCCCCGTCCATCGGACGGGGCGCTCGCGTGTCTTTTTATGCCCGGGGGACCAGGCCCACCTTTTTATACACCTTGCGCAGGGTCTTCATGGCGATATAGGAGGCTTTCTCCGCGCCGGTGCGGCAGAGGTCCTCCAGATAGCCCTTGTCCTTCATCAGCCGCTGGGCCTGCTCCCGTATGGGCCGCAGGGTCTCGATCACCGCGTCGCCTACGGCGGTCTTGAAATCCCCATAGCCGTGGCCGGTGAATTCCGCCTCGATGTCCTGGAAGCTCTTGCCGGTGCAGCTGGCGTAGATCTGCATCAGATTGGCCACGCCGGGCTTGTTTTCCCGGTCGTAGCGCACGCAGTGCTCGCCGGTCTCGCTGTCGGTGACGGCCCGCTTGAACTTGCGGGCGATGTCCTGAGGCTGGTCCATGAGGCACACCCGGCCGTTGCCTACGTCGTCGGATTTGGACATCTTGCTGGTCGGGTCCAGCAGGTCCATCACCCGGGCGCCGACCTTGGGGATATAGGGCTCTGGGATCTTGAACACGTCGCCATAGACGTTGTTGAAACGGTGGGCGATGTCCCGGGTCAGCTCCACATGCTGTTTTTGGTCGTCCCCGACGGGCACATAGTCCGGCTGATACAGAAGGATATCCGCCGCCATCAGGGAGGGATAGGCGAAGAGGCCGCCGTTGATGTTGTCCGCGTTCTTGGCGGATTTGTCCTTGAACTGGGTCATGCGGCTCAGCTCGCCGAACATGGTGTAGCATTGCAGGACCCAGCCCAGCTGGGCGTGCTCGGGCACGTGGGACTGGATGAACAGGGTGTTCTTCTCCGGGTCCAGGCCGCAGGCCACGTACTGGGCCAGCTGCTCCAGGGTCCGCCGGCGCAGGTCCGCCGGATTCTGCCTCGTGGTCAGCGCGTGCAGGTCGGCCATGAAGTAATAACAGTCGAAGGTCTCGGCCCGCTCCGCCCAGTTTTTGATGGCCCCCAGATAGGAGCCCAGGGTCAGGTCCCCGGAGGGCTTGATACCGGAGAGCATCACTTTTTTCTTCTCGTCCATATATCCACGCTTTCCACGGCACACAGACCGTTTTACCGTTTGGTAACACATAATTACCAAATGGTATAATAGCACATTCTTTTATCTCTTGACAAGCGGGACAGAATAAAATATGCTAGGTGGAGTGCAAACGAAAGGAAATTTCAGGATATGGACGAGAGTTTTTTCCAGGAGCTGGAGAGCCGCATCCCCACCGGGGAAGTGCGGACCCGTTTCGCTCCCAGTCCCACGGGATATATGCATGTGGGCAATCTGCGCACGGCGCTGTATACCTGGTGCATCGCCCGGCACAACGGGGGAAAATTCATCCTCCGCATCGAGGATACCGACCAGAACCGGCTGGTGGAGGGCGCGGTGGACGTGATCTATCGGACGCTGACGGACTGCGGTCTGGACTGGGATGAGGGCCCGGACAAGGGCGGTCCCGTGGGGCCGTATGTGCAGACCCAGCGGCGGGGGTTGTATCTGCCCTTTGCCCAGCGTCTGGTGGAGCGGGGACATGCCTATTACTGCTTCTGCGACAAGGCGGAGGCGGAGGACGGCGGCTCTTTTGCCAAGACGGACGACCCCTGCCGGGACCTGCCGGAGGAGGAGGTGCGCCGCCGCCTGGACGCCGGCATGCCCTACGTGATCCGTCAGAAGATCCCCCACCAGGGGACGACCACTTTCCATGACGAGATCTTCGGGGATGTGAGCGCTCCCAACAAGGATCTGGACGACCAGGTGCTCATCAAGCGGGACGGCCTGCCCACGTATAACTTCGCCAATGTCATCGACGACCACCTCATGGGCATCACCCATGTGGTCCGGGGCTCGGAGTATCTGGCCAGCGCGCCGAAATACAACCTTCTGTATGAGGGCTTCGGCTGGCCGGTGCCCAAATATGTCCATTGCTCTCCCGTCATGCGGGACGCCCACAACAAAATGTCCAAGCGCCACGGCGATCCCTCCTATGAGGATCTGGTGGAAAGGGGCTATCTGCGGGCCGCCATCGTCAACTATGTGGCCCTGCTGGGATGGGCCCCCGGCGGAGAGCGGGAGATATACTCGATCCGGGAGCTGGCGGAGGCCTTCGATCTGGCCGGGATCTCCAAGAGCCAGGCCATCTTTGACATAGAAAAGCTCACCTATTTCAATGCCTGCTACATTCGGGCCATGGACCCGGCGGACTTTGCCGCGGTGGCGGAGCCCTACATCCGGCAGGCGGTGAAAAACCCCGCCATCGATCCGGCGGCGGTGGCGTCCATCCTGCAGCAGCGCACGGAGATCCTCACCGATATCCCCGGAAAGCTGGGCTTTTTTGACGTGTTGCCCGACTATGATACGGAGCTGTATGTGCATAAAAAGTCCAAGAGCGACCGGGACAGCGCCAGACAGATGCTCCAGGCGGCCCTGCCGGCGCTGGAAGCGCTGCCGGTATGGGACGACGAGCATATCCATGACGCTATGACATCTTTGGCCGAGAAGCTGGAAGTGAAAAACGCCAAGCTTATGTGGCCGGTGCGCATCGCCGTTACCGGCACCGCCGTCACCCCCGGCGGCGCGGTGGAGATATGCCGCATCCTGGGTCGGGACGAAACGCTGCGCCGGATGGCGGACGGCTTGAAGCGCCTGAGCTGACTGGAAGTTTTTGAAAGAAAGAATACGCCTCTTCGCGGCAAAACTAGCGAAGAGGTGTATTTTTATGAAGAAACGACCTGCTGTAAGGATCATCACGTTCCTGTCCGCGGCGCTGCTGGTGGTGGGGATCTTTGCCGTGAAGAACACGAGAAAGGCTGCGGCGCTGGAGCTGTACGCCCGGGCCAACACCCAGCACGCCTTTGACGAGCTGGTGACCAGCGTATCGGAGCTTTCCAACGATCTGGAGAAGAGCCAATACCTGTCCGATCCGGCGTTGGAGAGCGCCCTGTGCACCCAGATCTTTGGCCGCGCCATGATCGCCCAGATGGCCGTGGGCACGCTGCCCTATGCCGCCCAGGAACTGGAACAGACGGCCACCTTTGTGGCCAAGGTGGGGGATTACGCCAATACCCTGGCCCGGGCGGTGGGCGGCGCCGGCGGATACTCGGAAGAGGAACTGGAGAATCTGAAGGACCTGGCCAGGACCGCGTCCATTATGAAACTGAATCTTCAGGATATGCAAAGCCGGGTCGCGTCGGGCGAGCTGTCGCTGGAGGAAGTATACAGTATGGCGGGAGAGGGCGCGGAAGGGGAAGGCCAGCCGCCCATGGCGGGCGACGCTTTCCAGACCATCGAAGAGGAATTCCCCGAACTGCCCACCCTTATATACGACGGACCCTTCTCCGAGACCCTGACCGAGCAAAAGGCCCTGTATCTGCAGGGCAGGGAGCCGGTCAATGAGGACCAGGCGCTGGAGGCCGCCGCCCGATTCCTGGGGACAGAACCTTCCCGGATGCGCTCTGCCGGGGAGCGGGAGGGCGATGTGCCCTGCTGGATCTGCTCCGGGCGGGTCCACGGGGGCGAGTATACCGTGACCGTGACGAAGCAGGGCGGAGAGATCTGGAGCGTCATATGCGACCGGCCGGTGGGGGAGCAGAGCTATTCTGTCCGGCAGGGGCTGGCTATGGCGGAGGATTATGTGCGTTCCTGGGGGATCAAGGATCTGGAGGAGAGCTATCATACCCTGTCCGGCGGGGTGCTGCTGGTGAACTTTCAGCACAGCGAGAACGGCGTGCGGTGCTATCCCGATATGATCAAGGTGGGGGTGGCGCTGGACAACGGCAATTTGATGAGCTATGACGCCCAGGGGTATATCAACGCCCACACAGAGCGCGCGATCCCGCCGGTGGAGGTCTCCACCGAGGAGGCCCAGAACAAGCTCTCCCGATCTCTGACCGTCGAGGAACACGCCATGGCCATCATCCCTTCTCAGGGAGGAGAGGAGCGGCTCTGTCATGAGTTCCTGTGCCAGAGCGAGGAGGGGGACAGATATCTTCTGTATGTCAACGCTGTGACCGGGGCGGAAGAGAAGATCCTGATCCTGCTGGAGGACGATACCGGGACGCTGACGATCTGAGAAAATAAACGGAAACGATAAATAATCGTTAAATTTCAAAAAAGTAGCCGGAACCGTTAAAAAAGGGGTTGTATCATTCTGTAACTTTTGTTATAATTGAACTGCTTACAGAAAGGTGTGATCCTAAATGAGCTTGATTCCCAATACGACCTGCCGCCGCTGCCACCGGCAGTACCCGGCATTCCGCAGCCGTTGCCCCTATTGCGGCACGAGAAAGGTCCCGGAGGCCCGCAGCGCGACCCCGGAGACCGACAGCGCCGTGCCCGGCACGCAGGCTGCCCGCAGCGCCGTGGAAGCCATCAACTGGCAAACGCTCATCGGAGCCGTTCTGTTGTTGGCGGTGATCGTGGCGACGCTGGTCTTGGTGTCGGTGAACGTGAAAAAGGACGTGGGGACCACCGATATGGAAAAAACGCCGACTGGCGACGGCCAGATCGACGACACGCTCGTCAGTGCCCCGCCTATCCCCACGGAGGCGCCTACGCCCTCTCCGTCGCCCCCTCCGGCCATCACCAATGTGCAGATCCTCTGGGAGGGCTATCCGGGACATGACTATTCCGGCAACGGCTTCCCCACGGCCAAGGGCGTTGTGTACTCGAACTTCCAGGTCAGCTGGTATCCCACCAACGTGTCCGCCATCCCTAAGTGGACCAGCTCGGACGACAGCGTTGTGACCGTCGAGCCGGCGGAGGGGACAAAAGTCACCATCACCGCGGTGGGCGAGAGCGGCCAGAGCGCCACGGTCACCGTGGACGTGAACGGTGTGACCCGGAGCATGACGATCGCCATCACGTAAATTACTGCAACAGCGGCCTGCTTGGACAGGCCGCTGTTTTATAGGGACCAACGCCGTTTTTGGACAACAAAAAAACCCCGTAACCACGATGGTTACGGGGTTTTCCTTATGGTGGACATGACCCATCAGTAAACGAACACCTCACGGGAAAAAATCGGGGGATTCCCCCTTTTCGCCTTTGGGCGCTTCACCGAGCAAACTATCGCGCATTTTTGCGGTGGCCTCTGTCGCGCTTCCCGATACTCTCCGAGCATGGATTCTATCGTCCGGCTGTTCGCAAGCAGCTGTTCCATTTCCTCAAAGGGCAATTCGCGCCGGTCATCAGAATAGCGGAATGTAATCACCAGCTTGTCAGGATAGACATAGATTTTGTCAATCAGGCTGTCCAACAGGCGCTGGCGCGTTTCGGGATTATGAAGGTCGCCGGCAAAGCTGTCCAGAAATTTAAGAATATCGCTCCGCTTCAAAGCGAATTTCTTTTGGTTCCGCTCCGCTAAAAGGGCATCGTTCAATATGCTTTTCTGGCTTTCCAATTCTTGCATCTGCTGTGCCATCGTATCGCCAAAAATACCCTTTTCGATCGCTTTGATGATGTTGGCGAGCTTTCCCTCGACCTCTTTCAGTCGGGCCTTTAACGATGCCTCATAGGCCCCGTTATCGTTGTTCTGCCGCATGTGGTACTCGTAGCAGGCATTAGAAATGATGATACGGTACGCCGAGTCACGGAGCAGGTCATACAAAACATACAGGACAATCGCTTCTATCAGTTCCTTGCGTTGGTTTTTCAGGGAGCAGGTGTGCTTTGTGTGGTTGATACAGGCGTAATAGTAGTACAATTTGCCCTTTTTGTTGGTGCCGCTGATGCCGTGCAGAGTGCCGCCACACAGGCCGCAGAAGATTTTCCCGGTCAGCTAGTAGTCCTCTATCGGGGCTTCTGGGTGGATTTTCTTGACCGCACCCTTACCGCCGCGCTTGTTGGCTTCCGGCCTTGCCTGCGCCGCCAGAAACACCTTGTCGTCAACCAGACGGGGCATCCCGCCCGGTATCACGATTTCCCCGTATCTGTATTCTCCGATGTATGCCCGGTTCATCAGAATGTTACGCAGTGAATTGACGGTGAATCTGTTTCCTCGGACTGTACGCTGGCCTGTGCCGTTCAGACCGTCACATATCTTTTGCATCGGCACGCCTTCGGTGTACTCTTGGAAAATGCGGCGTACGATGGGGGCCGTATCGTCGTCGATTTCGTATTTCTGGTCAGGCTGGCCGGTGTAGCCCAGCATTTTGTTGCCGTTATACAGGGCGTTCTCGGCGTTGTAGGCCAGACCGCGCATGACGTTCTTCCGATGCGACACGATAAACGACGCCGCCATAGCCTCATAGATGCTCTCCATCAGGATTTGTGTGGCTTCGTCATCATCCGGGATGGATTCGGCAACGTAGGAGATTTTGACGCCGCACTCCCGGAGCCGCTTTTTGGCAAGGACGGCGTCTATCCTGTCGCGGGAAAGGCGGTCTGTTTTCCACAGTATCAGATAGGCCGGGCGCAGCTTATCCACCTCATACAACATCCGCTGAAACTCCGGGCGTTCATCGCTGGTGCCGGAAATAGCGTGGTCTTCATACTCCTTGATGATGTGGTATCCGTGGGCCTTGGCGTACTCCTGCGCCGCCTCGCGTTGCTGGTCGATGCTGACATCGCGCTGTGCGCCGGAACTGTACCGGTAGTAGCAGATGGCATTGCTGCCGGGATTCTGCGTGAACCTTTTGGCCGCCCCCATAGCGTTTCCCTCCTTTCCCCGCCGGTGAGATTTTCATTTCTATTTTACAGGATTCACCGCGATTTTTCAAGCGCGGCCCAACCCTGTGTATTCCACAAAAGGTATCGGGGGCGGGCATAAGGGCTTTTTCTTTTCCATCCCCGTCGCCCAACGGCCCCCCTTTCCCGGTGCGGGGGCGGGCCGCGTCAGCGGTCTGCCCCCGTGCTGCGGGCGGCGGTTATGGGCGTTCAGGGCTCGGCAACAGATACCCACTCCACGCCCGTTTGCGGTAGGAAAGATGCTTGTTTGAGGCTAATATACCGCCCGCGATTCGGGCCGTTATGGCACAAAGCCGCCGCCCATTTGGGGCGTGGGCCGTATGTGGGCGCAGCCCGGAAAGGGTTCAGGGGAAACCACGAAGCGTAGCGGAGTGGTGTCCCCGGCAAGTAAGAGTTTGAACCGCGAAGCGGTTTGAAACTCTTTACTTGCGTTTTTCTGACAGGCCATAAATTCCAAAAGAAAAGGCGCCCATTTTGCGCCCCACGCCGTGAGGCGGTGGGGCAAAAATGGTGAGGACAAAAATCCAAAATGCGCCCCGGGCCTTGACGGACTGGATAGGCGGAACAGGCGAAATGCAGATTGCTTTTCTGTAATGGATATGGTATAATTTTTATTAACACAGACTGACAAATCGGGATTTGTGGAGGTAGACCGAATGTATTTTCACGCTTCGCCTATTGAAGGAATAAAAGTATTGGAGCCGCGCATTTCAA
>CANQUE010000032.1 GCA_947626905.1 uncultured Oscillospiraceae bacterium | reverse complement strand
GGAAAGCCCGAAAATACGGGCTATACCGACATTTAAGAACTTCTAAAGAGATAATCAAAATTCCTATCTAATTTTATAAATAAATATAAAGGGGTGCATGCTATGGGCTTCTTATATGTTCTGGAGGGACTGCGGACCCCGCTGCTGGACGGGCTGCTCTCCGCCGTCACCTACCTGGGCGGCGAGGGGGTGTTCATCGCCCTGGCCATCGTGGTGTACTGGTGCGTCAACAAGCGGGACGGCTATTACCTCATCGCCGCGGGCGTGGGCGGCACGGTGATCAGCCAGGACCTGAAGATCCTCTGCCGGGTGCCCCGGCCCTGGGTCCGGGACCCGTCCTTCACCATCGTGGAGAGCGCCCGGGGAGGGGCCACGGGCTATTCCTTCCCCAGCGGCCACAGCCAGAACAGCGTGGTGGCCCTGGGCGGCGCGGCCCGGATCGTGGGCCATAAGGCGGCCAAGGCGGCGCTGTGGGTGCTGGCGGTGCTGGTGTGCTTCTCCCGGATGTATCTGGGCGTCCATACCCCGGCGGATGTGGCCGTGGGTGCGGCCATCGGCCTGGCGCTGGTGTTCGGGCTGTGGCCCCTGTTCCGGAAGGACGATCCCCGCCTCGCGGACGGGGTGTTCGCGGTCATCTTTGCGTTGGCGGCGGCCACGTGCCTGTTTGCCGGGCGTATGTCGGAGGGGGCGGACCCGGAGAACCTGGCGGAGTTTCAGAAAAACAGCTTCACCATGCTGGGCGTGGCGGCGGCGGTGCTGATCGCCGCGCCCATCGAGCGCAAGTACATCCGCTTTGAGACCAAGGCCCCCTGGTGGGCGCAGATATTGAAGTGCGCCCTGGGACTGGCCCTGGTGATGGGCCTGCGGGTGGCGCTGAAGGCGCCGCTGAACGCCCTGTTTGGCGGCCGGCAGGCGGCCAACGCGGTGCGGTATATGCTGATGGTGCTGGCGGCGATCCTGGTGTGGCCGCTGACATTCAAATGGTTTGGAAAGGGGTGCCCTGTGGGAAAGAAAGGGAAAAAGGCGCTGAAAGCGGCGCTCATCGTATTGGTGGCGCTGGCGGTGCTGGCGGGGGCTGCCTGCTGGGCGGTGCGCCATGACTCCTCCATGCCGCCGCGGGACTTCCCGGACGCCACCAATCCGCTCATCACGCCCCTGGGGGTGACCATGCTCTCCGGCCACCGGGCGGGGGGCGGCATCGCCCCGGAGAACACCATCATGGCCCTGAAAAACTGCGTCGAAAGCCCGGACTACACCCTGGACATCTTCGAGTTCGACCTGCACTTGACCGCGGACGGGCAGCTGGTGCTGCTGCACGACGCCACGCTGGACCGGACCAGCGACGCGGCGGAGGTCTTTGGAGAAACGGACGTGGACGTGGGCACGAAGACCTTTGACCAGCTGCGGCAGCTGAATATGGGCGCGAAGTTCGAGGCCGCAGACGGCTCCATGCCCTACGCGGACCTTCGGGGGGACGACGTGCCGGAGGACCTGCGGATCATCAGTCTGGACCAGGCGCTGACCTATCTGGAGGACCAGGGGAATTTCCGCTACATCATCGAGATCAAGAACAGCGAAGATCGGGGCTTTGAGGCGGCGGACAAGCTCTATGCCACGCTGGTGGAGTACGGCTGTCTGGACCGGGCCGTGATCGGAACCTTCCACAACGAGGTCACCGCCTATATCGATGAAACGTACCCGGATATGCACCGCAGCGCCGGGGTGAACGAGGTGGTCCGCTTCTATTTCTCCGCCCTGCTGGGCCTGAAGCTGGACCCGGCGGAGCTGCATTACGACGCTTTGCAGATCCCCACCACCGACTATTTTGTGAATCTGGGCACCAGCCGCGTGGTGAATTACGCCCATGAGCGGAACATCGCCGTACAGTACTGGACCATCAACGACGCCGGGGAGATGGCCCGCCTGCAGGGGATCGGCGCGGACGCCATCATGACCGACCTGCCGGACGTGGGAGCGCAGGCGCTCAACCAGCCGTAAGCCCCCGATCCCGGGCGGCCCCGGGCGAAGGAAAAAATTTTTTTCGTTTTTTTGTAACGAATGAGGGATATTTGCGTCCAATTAGAGAATGGAGGTGGAGGCACTGGACTATGAAGGGCTCTATGACGCCTGTTATATGCAGGTGTACTCCTACCTTCTGACCCTGTGCCGGGACCGGGGCCTGGCCGAAGAGCTGACGGCCCAGACTTTTTACAAGGCCATGACCGCCAAAAGCGAATTCCGCGGCCAGTCCGAGGCGGCCACCTGGCTTTGCGCCATTGGAAAGAACCTCTATGCCGACGAGCAGCGGCGCCGGGCGAAGCAGGCCGGCGCGCCCGACGAGGCGCCTGCCGGCGGGTCCATGGAAGACGATGCGCTGGACAGGGATATGGCCTTTCGCATCCACATGATCCTCCACGACATGCCGGAGCCCTACAAAGAGGTCTTTCAGCTTCGGGTGTTCGGGGAATTGGGCTTCCGCCAGATCGGGAGCATTTTCGGCAAGACAGAGACCTGGGCCCGGGTGACCTACCACAGGGCCCGGCTGAAGATTCAGGAAAGGATACAGCAGGATGGATAACTTGTGCGATGTGGTCCGGGACCTGCTGCCGCTGTATGTGGACGGCGCGTGCAGCGAGGGCAGCCGCCGGACGGTGGAGGAGCATATCGCTGCCTGTCCCGAATGTGCCGGGATGCTGGAGAAGCTGCGGGACAGCGCCTGCGAGGACAGCCTGCGCCAGGAAACGGCGGCGGTGCTGGCCCCCCGGAAGTGGCGCAACCGGGCCTTTGCTGCCAGCTGTACGCTGGCGGCGTTCCTATGCGTGCCGGCCTGCCTGGCGGCGGCCATGGGCCGGGGCCCGGGGGCGGATTTCCCTCTGAGCTGGCTGTATTTGCTGGCGCCGTCTTTGCTGGTGGTCATGTCCGCCACCATGCTGCCCCTGCGCTCCCGGCGCTATACCGGGCGCTGGACCCTGCTGGGGTATACGGCCAGCCTGCTGCTGCTGCTGATGGCCTGCTGCGCCTATACGGCGGAGGGGGCCCCGGAGATCGGCGGGATCACGAAGATGTTCGGACTGCTGGCGGTGATCCTGTACGTGCTGTCGGTGGTGGTGATCGTGCCCTGGGCGGTGCGGGAGCTGCCGTTGAAGGGCGCGTTCGCCGGGCGGCGGTGGCTGGCCGCGCTGGCGTGGGACGTGTGCTTCGCGCTGCTGATGGCCATCTGCGCAGGCCTGATGGCCCCGGCGTCCCATCCCGCGGCCCTGGCTCTGGGCATGGCGGGGCTGGCGCTGGCCGTGGCCGGCGCGGCGTATGTGCTGGTCCGGTATCTGCCCATCGCCAAGCTGGCCCGAACGGGCCTTTGCGTGACGCTGGCGGGCAACGGGATCTGCTGGCTGGAGTGGGCGTTCATGCGCCTGACCGGCGCGGAGAAGAACGTGATCGCCTGGAGCCGGACTACCACCACGGTCATCCTGGCGGCGGCCACGGCGGCGGGCCTGGTCCTGGTGGCGGCCGGCGCGTGGCGCGGCTGGAACCGGGATCGGAAGCACGGCGCGGCCCCCATCTCCGGCGGGCCCGGCGGCCCTGCGCCGGAAGAACACATGCAATGAAAGGAAACGGAAGATATGAATAAATTTGCCTATTATCTGCGGGTGCTCAGCGGGATGCGCCTGAAGCGGTTTTTGCCCATCCTGGATCACGCCAGCCAGCTCAGCGGCAAGAGCAAAGCCTGGGTGGCGGCGGATATGGTCCGCTGCGCGGCCAAGTACGGTGCCGGCTATCACGACTATATCCAGTTCGGCATGTATGACCTGACCGAGGAACAGAAGGCGACCATGGTCACCCGGGTGGTGAACCGGGAGCTGCTGGCCATCCTCAACGACGAGAGCCAGGCCGCCGTGCTGGACGACAAGGGGCTGTTTTACAAGACCTACGGCAAATTTATGAAGCGGCAGGTGCTGGACCTGAACCGGACGGACGAGGCGGAGATAGACGGCTTCCTCGCCCAAAACGAGCGGATGTTCTGCAAGCCCACCGCCGGGGACAGCGGCAAGGGCTGCTTCATCTATGAAGCCCCCGAGGGGCTGACCCGGGAGCGGTTTCTCCAGGATATGGCGGACAAGGGCGTGGGCGTGTGCGAGCAGATCCTGCCCCAGCACCCCAAGCAGGCGGCCGTCAACCCCTACAGCCTCAACTGCATGCGCATGGTGACCCTCATCGACTCCGACGGCGTGCCCCACGTGATCTACGCGGTGCAGAAGTTCGGCGTCAAGGAGGTGCCGGTGGACAACTACGGCCCCGGCGGCATCGGCTGCCGGGTGGACGTGGACACCGGCGTGGTCCGCTGGCCCGGAGTGCTGGGCGAGGGCTTCATGCGCCAGGTGTATACGGAGCATCCCGTCAGCCACGTCCCCTTCGTGGGCTATGAGGTGCCGTATTTCAAGGAGGCCTGCGACATGGTCCTGGAGGCGGCCATGGTCACGCCCGCCATGCGGTACGTGGGCTGGGACGTGGGCATCACCCCCGACGGCCCCGCCATCGTGGAGGGCAACGATTTCTCCGATTATCTGTTCTACCAGCACGTCCCCCAGACCCCGGACAAGATCGGGATGCTGCCGGTTTTCCAGAAATATGTACCCGAGTTCAAGCGCTGAACCACATTGAGAGGAGGAGATTTTTATGTGGGGAAAGATCTATGACTTTCTTGATACTCTGTGGGGCTATCCCATGCTGATCCTGCTGGTGGGCGGCGGCCTTTATTACGGCTTCCGCACCGGCTTCTTCCAGATCCGCTGCCTGCCCCTGATCTTCCGGAAAACCTTCGGGGAGATGTTCAAGAAGGACAAGAACGCGGACACGCTGGAGGGCACCCTGACGCCCTTCCAGGCCCTGTCCACTGTCCTGGCGGGGACGGTGGGCGCCGGCAATATCGCCGGTGTGGCCAGCGCCATCGCCGTGGGCGGCCCCGGCGCCCTGTTCTGGATGTGGGTCACCGCCATCTTCGGCATGATGACAAAGCTGGCGGAGGTGTCCCTGTCCATCCGTTACCGGAAGAAGGGGGAGGACGGGGAGTATTACGGCGGCCCTATGTACTATATCCGCAACGGCCTGGGCAAGAGCTGGCGGCCATCTTCTCTGTGGCCATGATCCTGCTGGTGCTGACGGACGCCTCCTTCGTGCAGATCAACACCGCCGCTGAGGCGCTCAACTCTTCCTTCCACATCCCCAACTATGTCACCGGCGTCGTCATCGCCGTGGTGAGCGTGGCCGTCGCCATCAGCGGCACCAAGGGCATCGGCAAGTTCTGCGGCGCGGTGGTGCCCCCCATGTGCCTTTTGTACATCGTGGCCTGCGTGGTGGTCATCATCGCCAACATATCCAACGTGGGCAGCGCCTTCGCCATGGTGTTCAAATACGCCTTCACCCCCATGGGAGCGGTGGGCGGCTTCACCGGCTCGGCCGTGATGCTGACCATGACCAAGGGCGGAGCCCGGGGCATCTTCTCCAACGAGGCCGGCGAGGGCACCGCCGCCACCGTCCACGCCACCGCCAAGACCGATCACCCCATCCATCAGGGCTTCTACGGCGTGGTGGAGGTGTTCATCGACACCATCGTCATCTGCACCCTGACCGGCATCGCCCTGCTCAGCTGCGGCCCCGACCTGTGGACCTTCGTGGGCGAGGACGGCGAGCTGCTCCAGGGCGTGGCCCTGACCTTCGAGGCCTTCCGGCGCACCTTTGGCAACGTGGGCGTGTGCGTCATGGGCGTGTGCGTGTTCCTTTTCACCTATTCCTCCTATCTGGGCTTCTTCGTGGAGTTCCGCACCAGCCTGGAGTATGTGTTCCACGACAAGGTGGTCAAATACCTGAAGTGGATCTTCTTCGCCATCCCTCTGGTCTCCGCCTGGCTGGAGGTCAGCTTCATCTGGGATATGGCCGACATGGTGGTGGGCTTCATCTTCATCCCCAACATGATCGCCATCCTGGCTCTGAGCCCCCAGGTGCTGGAGATGCTGAAGGAATATACCGCCAAGTGCAAGGCGGAAAAGCAGCTCAAGCAATGAACCGAAAGCCGCCCCTCGGGGCGGCTTTTTTGACCGCTTCCCCGCTCTTGACAAACGGCGGGGATATGATATAATCATAGCATATTTAGGAATTATTCCTAATCACTTTCAGGAGGTATATACATATGGCAAAGTGGAAGTGCCCCGTTTGCGGTTACATTCATGAGGGGGACACGCCCCCCGCGGCCTGCCCTCAGTGCAAGGTCCCCGGCGAGAAGTTCGTCAAGATGGAAGAGGCGGAGATGACCTGGGCCGCCGAGCATGTCGTCGGCGTGGCCAAGGGCGTCGACCCCGAGATCCTGGAGGGTCTGCGGGCCAACTTCACCGGCGAGTGCACCGAGGTGGGCATGTATCTGGCCATGGCCCGCGTGGCGCACCGGGAGGGCTATCCCGAGATCGGCCTGTACTGGGAAAAGGCCGCCTATGAGGAGGCCGAGCACGCGGCGAAGTTTGCCGAGCTGCTGGGCGAGGTGGTCACCGACTCCACCAAGAAGAACCTGGAGATGCGGGTGGAGGCCGAGAACGGCGCCACCGCCGGCAAGTTCGAGCTGGCCAAGAAGGCCAAGGCCCTGAATCTGGACGCCATCCACGACACCGTCCATGAGATGGCCCGGGATGAGGCGCGCCACGGCAAGGCTTTCAAGGGCCTGCTGGAGCGCTACTTCAAGTAAGGAGACCGCGGCATGAAGAAGTATGTGTGCCCCTGCGGGTATGAGTACGACCCGGCCGTGGGCGACCCCGAGCACGGCGTGGCCCCCGGCACCGCCTGGGAGGACGTGCCCGCCGATTGGGAGTGCCCCGTCTGCGGTCTGGGCAAGGACGCCTTTGAAGAGGCGTAAGAGCAAGGCATAAAAAGAGAGGACAGCAGCTGCTGTCCTCTTTTTTATGGCAGAGATGGGGCCGCTCAGTGATAGATGAAGCCCCGCTCCGGCTGGGAGAACTGCTCCAGCCGGTGGGTGTACACGTCCATGGCGGCGTCCTCGAAGGCCAGGGCCGGCTCGGCCACGCCCATCAGGCCCAGCAGATACTTGGCGAAGGGCGGGTTGAGCACCGCCAGGGGCCCCAGCAGATAGGTGAGCATCAGGTTGTTCCGCCGCAGGCCCTCCGCCTTTACGTCCGGGTTCAGGCCCGCGCCCCGGACGGTGGTGAACAGGCCGTCCCCGTTCATGCCGTAGCTGTGGCCGAACTGGCTTTTGAAGCCCACGATGTCCATGTCCTCCAGCCGGCCCAGGTACAGGGAGTTGTATCGGGCCGTCATGTGCCGCTGGGCGTGGATGGGGAACAGGTTCAGCATGGCTTCCCGGGAGCCGTCCTCGTTTTCGATGTATTCCCCGAAGATCTCCAGGGCGTTGCCGGTGACCAGGGTGACGCCGCCGTTGTCGGTGCGCTTCACCAGCCCGTCCAGATGGGGGGCGAAGACGTCCCGGACGATGTTCTGGCCCCTCTCGGTGGTGCCGCCCATATATACCAGGGCCACGTCCTCCGTCAGGAACCGGGGCGTGTCCCGCAGACCGGTGCGCACCAGCTCCGCGCCGGAGGAACGGGCCAGATATTCCGCGTTGGCCAGGTCGCCGTACAGGTTGCACAGCTCCGGATACAGGACCTCGATCTTCATTTCGCCGCCTCCTCCCCAAGGGCTTTGACCTTCTCCCGGACCTTATAGGCCAGGGCCAGGGAGTCGGTGCCGTAGAACATATACACCCGGCTGCCGGGCTCGAAGCGCAGCAGCTCCGTGGCGGCGAACTCGTCCTCCTGGCAGTCGATCCGCTCCGCCGGGACGCCTGCCAGCAGCAGCCGCAGCCGGTAATCCCGGGCCCGGGGCCCGGTGGCCACGATGTGGAAGATCTCGTCGCTGTTCAGAAATTCAAAGTCGCAGTCATACAGCCAGCACACGTTTTCCGACCAGTGTTTTTCGTCCCCCAGGCAGTTCATCATCAAAAACAGCTCTTTCCGCCCGGGCTGGTGGGACACGTAATCGAAGGCCCGGGAGCAGGCCAGGGCGTTTTTCTCCTTGGCCATCTGCATCACCAGCTCCACCTGACCCACCGGCTCCACGTTGTAGCGGGTCTCCACGATGTGGGTCCGGTCCATGTATCCGGCGATCTTCTCGTGGCTCATGCCCAGCTGGCGCAGCAGCGCCGCAGCGGTGACCATGTTGTATATGTTGAACACCCCGTCGGAGAGCAGGCGGTACTGGCCGGAGCCCTCCCGGTCGGCGATGGTCATGGTCATGTTCTCCAGATCCACATCCCGGCCCTCCACGTCGTACTCCGGGGCGCGGAAGCCGCACTGGGGGCAGTAGGCCCGGCCGATGTGGTGATAGCGCAGGTATTCATATTTCAGATCCCCGTTGCACCGGGGGCAGATGCGGTTGTCGTTGATGAGGTTTATGCACTCGGTCACGTCCGTGTCCATTTTGCGGATGCCAAAGCAGACCCGGGGGTTGTCGGGGGCCACGGAGCAGGCGATCAGATCGTCCGCGTTGACGACCAGCTTTGTTTCCGGGGGGATGCTGGCGGTGAGGAAATCCGCGATATAGTGGGGGTGGGCGTTGCGCATGATGGAGTCCCGGAACAGGTTGGTCAGCACCAGATAATCCGGTTTGATATAAGGATAGATCCGCTTGGAGGAGCGCTCGTCGATCTCCAGCACGGCCGCGTGGTACCGGGGCCGGTTGAACAGGCCCACGCCCGCCACCAGGCTGGTGGCGATGCCGGAGGAGATATTGGAGCCGAAGCGGTTGTTGAGCACCCGCTTGCCGTCCATCTCCAGAATGTCGCACAGCAGGTTGGACACGGTGGTCTTCCCGTTCGTGCCGGTGACGGCGATGACATGCTCCGGCTTGCCCACATACCGCAGAAAGTCGGGGCAGATCTTCAGCGCCAGCTCCCCGGGGAAGTTGGTGCCGTTGTGGCCGGTGAGCTTCAGCGCCGGGCGGGACAGCTTCGCCGCCCACAGCGCCGCATAAAATTTCAGCTTGCCCATCTCTTGTATCCCTTGTGTTTCCCCGCCCGGAGGCGGTCTTTTCTCTGTCTAGCTTGCCCGGCCGGGGCGGCCGTCATGTAACCGGGCCCGGACCGTTGACATAATTATAATACAGCGGCCTGGGAAAGTCAAATCCGGGCAGAAAAAGACCCCGGCGCCGTTTGAATGGCGCCGGGGAGAGGCGGGAGTCATTCCTCCTGGGTGTCGTCGGTGGATACGCCCATGTAATCGGACAGGAGCTGGTTCTGGGCGGCGGCCTCGTCGTACAGCTTCCGGTAATCGGGCTTGATGGCGTCGGTGAGCATGTCCGCCACGCTCAGGGAGCCGTTGCCGTGCCAGAGCATGTAGCCGCCGGTGAGGCCCGCGTCGTACAGGGCCACGATCTGCCGCTGGATGGCGGGGGAGTCATAGGTATAGCCGTAGTCGCTCCAGGATTGGATCCAGGTGCGGGTGATGGCGGGGCTGGCGCACTCCTGCTGCCGGTCATACACCGCCATGCCCCAATCGTAGAGCATGTAATAGGGCCGCTTGTAGGGGATGATGAGCTGGCCGTTGCGGAGGAACCGGTCATAGTGGTCCGGATAGGGCATGCCGCAGATCACGTCCACCACGTCGCTGATGGCGGGGAAATACTGGCCGTAGGGGGCCACATAGAAGTTGCTGGTCTCGCCGAACACGTCCGCGCCCACATACACGCCCTTGGCGTGCAGATAGTCGGTGGCATAGGTCAAAAACCGCTGCAGGGCCTGGGCCATGGACTCGTTGAGGCCGTTTTTCATGTCCACGGAGCCCTCGTCGATGTAGTTCTTTATGTAGTCGGGGAAACGGACGTAGTCGAACTGGATCTCGTTCAGGCCGCTGATGTCCACCGCCTCCGCGGCGAAGCCAACCTTCAGCACCCACACGTCCCGGCAGTAGGGAGAGGGCCAGTAGCTGTCGCTCATCCTCTGGGGCTGCCCGCTGAGGTCGGTGATGCTCCACTCCGGCCTGGCGGTGGCCAGGGGGTCGTCCCGGAAGGTGGTGACGCGGCCGATGACATACATGCCCGCGTCCTGGAATTTCTTCACCACCTGGGCGAATTCCTCCGGCGTGCCGGTGGGCTTGTACTCCTCGGACAGGCCGTACTGGGCGATCCAGGGGGAGTCATAGGCCATCTCCACGCCGTCGCAGAGGGTGATGACGATGGCGTTGATGCTGCTGCCCTTGGCCAGCTCCAGGAACTGATCGGCCATATACATGGTGCACTGGCTGGCGGGCATGTACAGGGCGTACACGTCTTCGGGCATCACGTTGCCCTGGTCGGCAAAGTCGCCCTTTTCGTGGGGCCAATAGTCCAGCCCGCCCGCGTCGCCGCCGCCGTAGGCGTCGCCCCGGAACACGTGGCTGCCCTGATAGACCTCTTCTTCCTTCCAGTGGGTCATGGCGTCGCCATAGTCGGTGACCACATATTCGGACTTGATCCAGCCGAACTCATCGCCCATCTTGATGTGGTACATGTTGACGGTGCCGTCTTTTTTGAAATAGTCGTAGCCCACCACCCGCAGCATGGTGCCCTGCTGGGCGAGAGAGCCCAGGGCCAGACCGTCGAATTCCTGCAGCAGATGGGCGGTGGAGCGGACATAGACCTGGGTCTCCTGCAGCAGCTCCGCCTGGTCGTCGGTCACGTTCTGACAGGGGATATAGCCCAGCTGTCCGTCCAGATAGGCGTGATAATAGGCGTCCTCAGACTCGGTGATGAAGGGCTCCATGTTTTCCAGCGTGACCTGGGTGCCCCGGCCGTACCGGCCGATCACCGCCAGGCCCTCGTTGTAGAAGGGGGCGGTATATTCCTCCTCCGTGCCCTTCACATAGGCGATCACGGCCTGGGGCCAGTTGGGAGGGCCCTCCTGGGGCTCTTCGGCGCTCTGCTCCTGCTGGCCGGCGCGGAAGTTCAAAAACACCGTGCTGCACAGGGCCAGCACCGCCAGCAGCACCGCCGTGAGCAACAATTTCTGCCCCGGCGTCAGATGGCGCCGCGGCTTTCTTTTCTTTCCGGTGACTTGAGCCATGGAAAATGCCTCCCGGGGGGACGGTTCCCATAAAAATATACCACAAACAGGGAGAAAATGCAAGCGGGTGGGGGACGGACGCCATATCTGGGGCGGTTCCGCCCGGGATCGTACCATTGGAAGTGTAGAATGTTACATAATACAAAAGGCCCGCCCGAAAAAGGGCGGGCGCGGACGGCCTCAGGCCAGGACCGGCTGGAGCTGGCGGCCCTCATAGGCGGCCCGGACGGCGTCCGCGATGCGCTCGTACCGGCAGCTGAGGCTGGTGGGCTTGGCGGCGGGATCGTCCTGGCCGAAGGGGACGAAGTAGACGTTCTTCCGGACCAGGAGCCGGCCGATGTTCTCCGCCGAGGCGGCCAGGCCGTCGTTGGTGGAGACCCCGATGACCAGGGGCTTGCCGTTTCTGAGGTGGCCCTTGGCGGCCATGGTGACGGCGCTGTCCGTCACCCCCAGGCTCAGCTTCGCCAGGGTATTGCCGGTGCACGGCACGATGGCCAGCACGTCCAGCATCCCCTTGGGCCCCAGCGGCTCCGCCTGGGCCACGGAGGTGACCGGCAGCCGGCCGGCGCTCTCCGACAGTAGGGCCAGCCAGTCGGCCCCGGCGCCGAAGCGGCTGTCTTTCATGGCGTTCTCGCTGAAGATGGGCAGCACGTCGAACGCGTCGCACAGCTGCGGCAGCACCGCCTGCAGCTTTCCGAAGGAACAGTAAGAGCCGGTCAGCGCCAGCCCCAAACGCAGTTTATCCATGGCAGTTCTCCTCCTCCATCACCCGATAGATCGCCTCCGCCATCACGTCGGCGGCGGCTTTGGGGGCGTAAAGCCCCGGCAGGCCCGGCGCTTTCAGCACCGGCGCGTCGGTGGCCCAGCCTCCCGGCTCGCTGGCCAGATCCAGACACAGCGCCCCGCCGTAATCTCCGCGCAGCACCGGCGCGGGCACGGTGTTCACCACCGCGTCGAACCGGGGCGGGATATGGGCCATATCCACCGCCTCATACCCCCGGGCCCGGGCCTCCGCCCGGGCGGTCTGGCTCCGGGCCGCCACGGTCACGCGGGCCCCCAGCGCGGACAGCATCCCCGCCAGGAACCCGGCGATCCGGCCAAAGCCGCAGATCAGCACCTCCATGCCTCCCAGCGCCCGGTTGGACCGTCGCATGATCAGCTCCAGAGCGCCCTCGGCGGTGAGGGCGGCGTTTTCGATGGCATAGATCTCGTCCCGATAATAGGGCACGCCCCGCCGCCAGGAGGGAGGCGCGATCTGGTCGGGGCTGTCCGCGGTGAGCCGGTGCCCATCCAGCTCCAGCCGGCGCTTTAAGTACGGATACCGGGGATCGGTCCCCAGCAGCGTGAAATCCATTTCCACATCACCTCTTGCCATGCTATGCCGGATGGGGTAGAATTGTCATATCACGAAAAGGAGCGTCGTTATGAAAGACATCTTCACCCCCGCAGATATCCTCCTGCCCCGGAAGGGCGCCGATATGACCAGGTGGGCGGCGCTGGCCTGCGACCAGTTCTCCGCCCGGAAAGGATACTGGCAGGATATGGACCGGTTCGTGGGCAGCGCCCCCTCGACCCTGCGGCTGATGCTGCCGGAGGCCTATCTGGACGAGCCGGACGTGGAGGCGCGCAAGGGGGCCATGCTCCGGACCATGGAAGAATATCTGGTGGGGGACATTTTCCAAGAAATACCGGATTCTTATATATTTGTGGAGCGGACGCTCCCCAATGGGAAGATAAGAAAGGGGATCGTGGGGAAACTGGACCTAGAGGCCTATGATTGGACGCCGGGCTCTGCCTCCCCCGTGCGCGCCACGGAGGCCACCGTTCCCGAGCGGCTGCCCGCCCGGGTCCAGCTGCGGCGGCAGGCGGCGCTGGAAACGCCCCATATCGTGCTGTTCATGGACGGCGGCCCGGAGGTGATGGCCCGGGCGGGCCGGGGCGCGGAGGGGCTGTATGACTTCCAGCTGTACGGCGGCGCGGGCCGTATCCGGGGCAGCCGGGTGAGCGGCGGGGACGCGGCGGCGGTGCGGGAACTGTTCGACCGGCTGCCGGGACCGGTGGCCTTTGCCATGGGGGACGGCAACCACTCTCTGGCGGCGGCAAAGAGCCGGTGGGAGGAGCTGAAGGCCGCCGGGGCCCCGGCGGACCACCCCGCCCGGTACGCCCTGGCGGAGGTGGAGGACCTGCGGGACGAGGCGGTGGAGTTCTATCCCATCCACCGGGTGGTGCTGGGCTCGGACGCCGGCGGCTTTGTCCAGACGCTGTCCGGAGCCGGCACGGCGGAGCTGGTGGCCCGGGCGGACGCCCTGGCAAAGGCGTACGCCGCGGAGCACGGCGGCCGGGTCGACTATATCCACGGCGCGGAGGAGGCCCGGGCCCTGGCTGCCCAGCCGGGGGGCTGCGCATGGCTGCTGCCGCCGCTGGACAAATCGGAGCTGTTCGATCATATCCTCCGGCAGGGGAATTACCCCAAAAAGAGCTTTTCCGTCGGCCACTCCCTGGACAAGCGCTGGTATCTGGAGTGCCGGAAGATCCGGTAAAAAAATAAAAAGGCAAATAAAAAGGCCGCAGCCCTCCGGAAATGGAGGGCTGCGGCGATCTTTGTCGTTATTGGGAGAATTGGGCCAGCATTTTGTGCAGGACGGTGTAAAGCTGCTGGGCGTCTTCGGCCGGGAGCTGGATGCAGGCGCTCATCTGGGCGGGCACGTTCAGCGCTTCCTTCTTCAGCGCCTCCCCCTTCTCCGTCAGGGCGACGATCAGGTTGCGCTCGTCGGTCTGGGAGCGGGTGCGGGTGACGAGGCCCTTTTCCTCCAGCTTCTTGAACAGGGGGGTCAGGGTCCCGGAATCCAGATATAGCAGATTCCCGGCCTGCTTGATGGTCAGGGACTTGTGCTCCCACAGCACCATCATGGCGATGTACTGGGTATAGGTGAGGTCCAGGGCGGATAAAAACGGGGTGTACCGTTTCACCACCTCTTTCGCGCAGGCGTAAAGGGGAAAGCAGAGCTGGTTCTCCAGCTTCAGACAGTCGTAGTCATGTGTCGGCATAACGTGTTCTCCTCTGTAAGGAAGATTTGTGTAATCTAATTAAACCACATTATGACCGGTTTTGCAAATATAACTGGTATGAAATTGGTATTTTTCTCGGACGGATCTTGGGCGACCCATCCGTCCTGCCGCCGGCCCGGCCCTACGCCGCTACCGTCAGCGCGATGGAGGCCAGGCACAGCAGGGCGTAAAGGATCATCCCCGGGTTGAGGAGAACGGTCCGGACCCGGCTGCCCCGGGGCAGAGCCATCTCCGCCGGGGCGAAGCGGATAGAGCGGCTGCGCACGCACAGCACCACCAGCCCCGCCAGAGCCAGGGCCATCAGGCTCAAACTGTATGCCGCCAGGGCCAGGCCCGTGCTGTCCGGGCCGGCGGCCTGGAGAACGGCCGGGCCGACGATACCGCCCAGGAAATTGATGAACATGTGCAGCGCCGCGCTGTACCGCAGCCGGCCGGTCTTCACGTACACATACCCAAAGACCAGGCCCAGGGCGAAGGCGTAAAACAGCTGGGCAAAGTTGCCGTGAAGCAGCGCGAAGGCCGCCGCGGAGAGGATCACCGCCAGCTTTTCCCCGTAGATCCGGCACCGGTCGATGAGCTGCCGGCGGAACACGTATTCCTCCACCAGCGGGCCTATGACGACCATCACCAGGGCCTTCAAAGCCAGGTTGCCGTCCATGGCGTAATCCAGCACGGGATTCAGGTTTTCCGAGCCCGCCAGGGCCTGGAGGGCGGCGGTGACCAGATTCCCCACCAGGTTTCCCGCGTACATCATGAACAGGCTGATGAGCACGCACCGGACCATCTGGCCGGGGGAGAGGCGGCCCTTTTCGGGGGCATGGGCGGGGATCTTCCGCCACAGGAGCAGGCCCACAGGCACCGCCACGGCGTACATGGGCAGGAACGTGGCCGCCCACATGACCCAGCCCGGCCAGCTCCTGTCCGGCCAGAGGGCGGTGGCCAGGGCCGCCGCGGCCAGCTGCAGCACCGTGGCCAGGCCCAGCAGCACGGCCAGGCCCATCCCCAGCCGGCTGAACAGCCGCCGGGCGGCGGGAAGGTCCGCCTGGGGTCCTTCCTCCGAGGCCGCCGGGGCGGCGATGGGGGAGATATAGGGCCGGGGGCCTGTGGCCGCCGGAAGGGGCTTGGGGTCCAAAAACAGGGGGGACAGGGAGAAAAAGAACATTCCCAGCACCACGTTCACCGCCGCGGCGCCGACGGCGGCCGGGACGGCGTGGCCGCCCACGATCCCCAGGACGACGATCACGATGTCCGGCAGCAGGCCGAAGTACACGAACAGGACCTGGATCAGCTGCTTGACGGTCTTGCCCGCGTTGACGGGCACGGAGAAGCCGATGAACGCCCCCACGCTGGTGGCGTATAGGTCCACGGACAGGATCAGCGGCAGCCATCCCAGGATGCCCAGCAGACTCGTCCCCGCCGCCAGGGCCCCGGCCAGCATGGCCGGGAGCAGGTCCAGCGCGCAGTTCGCCAGCGTGCCCATCATGGACCAGAACAGCTTGGCCCAGGTGCCCTCCGGGATGAGCAGGAAGCAGTCCATGCCGGCGTCCTGCTCCAGGGGGTTGCCCAGGGCGCGGAAGAATACCAGCACCCCCAGCACCAGCGCCAGGATGTTCTCGTCGCCGCCGGTGTAGCGCAGCAAGAGGCCCGTGCCCACCGCCGCCGCCAGGTAAAATTCCAGGGTCTTGGTGAACAGGCCCAGGTGGGCGAAGCGGAAGCGGTTGTACATCGCCTTGAAGAAGAACACGTTGGCCCCGGCCCCGCGGCGCAGGCCGTCCCGGCGGAGCCGGTCGCTCCGGTCCTTTTTCCGCCGGATCAGGATGCCGGAGGACTTTTCCGACTGGGCCCTGGCCATGAGCTCGGCGGTCTGCTCCGACTGGGCCATGGCGTCCTCATAAAAGTCTGCCTTGATGTGCCAGATCACGAATACCAGCGCCGCACCGCCCAGCACCGTCAGGGCCATGTACAGGGCGCTGCGGCCCGCCTGGCCCGCCGCGGCGCAGCCGCAGGCGGCTTTCAGCCAGCCCCAGAAGGGGATATAGCGGCTGGCGGGACCGTTGAAAAAGCGGAGGGCGGCCGGAAGATAGCCCTGTCCCCCCCGGGCGGAGAGCAGATAGCCCCCGGCGATCAGCAGCACGGCGGCGTAGAGCCCCGGCCGGAGGTACCGCTTCACGGCGGGATAGGTGGCTGCCAGGATGTACAGCAGCACCCGCAGCAGGGTGCCCGTCAGCACGGCCAGACAGAAATCCGCCACGATCAGCAGCGCGCACCAGACGCTCAGCCCCAGCTCCCCCACCAGGCTGGGCAGCTGGAACAGCAGGTAAAACCCCACCAGCAGCGATGCGCCCAGCTGGGTGGCCAACCGGAACAGCAGCACCGACTGGGGCCGCATGGGGGAGGGGAACAGGATGTTCACGTCCGCGGGCTGGAAAATGCGGCTGCCGTTTTTGTCCGCGCCCATGGCCATGAACAGAAACAGCGCCAGGACCAGTCCTCCGGCGGCCAGCTCGACGATCTGGGCCGGGTCCGCCCCCGCGATCGTCGGGGTCTGGGGCAGGTCCTCCTCGGGAAGGACCTGTTCTATTTCCTCTCCGGGCTCGTCGTCGGACAGGGAGGCGGCGAAGGCGCCGATGAGACCGCCCATGAGGGCGCACACCAATATAAAGACGACCACCCAGGTCTTGCACAGCTTTTTGATCTGGTTTTTGAAGGTGTGCAGGGCGTAATAGCCAAACAGCCTCATGCGTCCTCCCCTCCGGGGTGGGTCATATCGGCCTGGCTCACGCCCTCGGTCACCTCAAAGAACAGCTCCTCCAGCGTCCGGCCGGTCCGGTCCAGCTCTTCCTTCGTCACGTTGGCCCGGATGTGGCCGGCCTGCATGATGATGGTCCGGTCCCACAGCATATCCACGCTGTCGATGATATGGGTGCTGACGAGCATGGTCCGGCCCTGGGCGCGCATGGACTCGATCAGCTCCTTCAGCTGTTTGATGGCGTGGGGGTCCAGGCCGATCATGGGCTCGTCCAGCAGCAGCATTTTCGGCTCCGCCAGCAGGCCCATGCAGATGTTCAGCTTCTGCTGCATGCCCTTGGACAGCTCGTCGCCGAATTTCTTCTTTTTGTCCTCCAGCTCGAACCGGCGGAACAGCTCCTCCGCCCGGGGCTTATAATCGGACAGCCGGTAGGCTCGGGCCAGAAATTCCATGTGCTCGCTGACCGTCAGGTTCGGGTACAGCGACGGCAGTTCCGGGATGTAGCCCAGCAGCCTCCGGGCGTCGGTGGTCTTGTTGGGAAAACCGCCTACGGTGATGGTCCCCTGGTAGCGCAGAAAGCCCACGATGGCCTTCATGATGGTGCTCTTGCCCGCGCCGTTGGGGCCCAGGAGCACGGTGACGCTGCCCGGGTCCAGGTGAAAGCTCACATCGTCGCAGGCCAGTACCTTTCCGTATTTTTTCGTCACATGGGATACATCCAGCATAACTCGTCGCCTCTCTTTTTCAGCATAAATAAAAATGCGCGGCCGAAGCCGCGCACGAAAAACGCGGCCCGACTGTCTGTTGCCACACAGTTCACCCCAGAGCGGGAATGAAGCCGGAGCATGCGTCTTTCACAAAGAGCATGCCCGTCTGGGGATGGTATGAAACTGTGTGGCAAGTACAGTATAGCACGTTTCGGCAAAATAGCAAGCCGGGAGGTTTACGCCAGCACGTTGAACCGCCGCCAGCGGCCGCTTTTGGCCCGGGCCAGAAAGCACGCCGCCCGGAGCACCCAGTCGGCGCACCAGCCGATCCATACGCCCCAGAGCCCCGCCCCGGTATAGCGGCATAGGACCCAACACAGACCCACCCGCAGCGTCCACATGCTGACGGCGGTGACCCACATGGTGAAGGACACGTCCCCCGCCGCCCGCAGGCCGTTGGGCAGCGTGAAGGCGCAGGGCCAGAGCACCGTCCGCAGCGCGCACACGAACCATGTGATCCGGCACACCAGCCGGACGCCCTCCGGGCTCAGCGCCGTGAGGCGGGTGATCAGCGGCGCGCCGGCGGAGAAGATGACGCACATGACCACCGTCACCGCCGCCGAGATGCGGGTGAACAGGCCCATGTACCGCTGGGCCTGGTCGGCATCGCCCCGGCCCATGCACTGGCCCGCCACGGTGATGAGGCCGATGCCGATGGCCACGCCGGGCATGCTGACGCAGGAGTCCATGGTGGTGATCACCGCCTGGGCGGCGATGGCGGTGGTGCCCAGGGTGGACACGGTGGACTGCACCGCCAGCTTGCCGAACTGGAACATGCCGTTCTCCACCGCGGAGGGCAGGCCCACCCGCATGATCCGCCGGAGCATGGTCCGGTCCGGCCGGAACTGCGCCAGGGGCCCCAGGGAGAAGACCTGCCCCGGCCGGGCCTGACAGCCCAGCAGCCACGCCGCGCTCACCGCCCGGCTGGCCAGGGTGGCCAGCGCTGCCCCCAGCACACCCATGCGGAAGACGAAAATCAGCACCGCGTTGCCCGCGATGTTCAGAATGTCCGCCGCCGCGGCCACGATCATGGGCCGGCGGGAGTTGCCCGCCGCCCGGTGGAGGGCGGCGCTGGCGGTATACAGCGCCAGGAAGGGGTAGCTCAGGGCCGTGACGAGCAGGTACACCTGGGCCGCGTCCATGACGGCGGGCTCCACGGAGCCGAAGATGAGCCGCAGCACCGGCCGGCGGAATATGGCCAGGCCCGCGCAGCAGACCGCGCTCAGCGCCAGCGCCGCGGCCATCACCTGGTTGGCGGCCAGCCGGGCCCGGTCCCGGTCCCCCTGGCCGATGTACTGGGAGCAGACGATGGTGCCGCCGGCGGCCAGGGCGGAGAAAAAGTACAGCACCAGCACGTTCAGCGAGTCCACCAGCGCCACGCCGGAGATGGCCTCCTCTCCCACCGCGGAGACCATGAACGTGTCCGCCACGCCCATGACGCCGGTGAGCACCTGCTCCAGCACCAGCGGCCACAGCAGGGCCGTCAGATCTTTTTTCGTGAACAGCCCGGACGCCTCCTCTCCGTTTTTAATGGCACAAAAGCCATTATAGGAGCGCCTCGCGTCAAAAACAAGGGTCGAAATGAACAAATGAAAGGAGGCGAAAAAAGACCGGGGGTGTCGGACCCCGGAAAAAACAGCTTGCGGAAAAGGAGGGTAAGCGGTATAATAAAAGCGCGAGATAAATAGAGGCAGGACGTGAGGCGTTGCGAGCACCTCACGTCCCTATGCAGGAGTGTCGGCTCCCACACAGCAGAATAACTGCACCGTTTCGTATTATAGCCGTTTTTGCGCCAAAACACAAGAGCGGCGGATGCGAGGCTGTGTGGCTCATGTGGTGTAGGGAAATGGTTCCCTGCACCGCTTTTGTTTATCTCGGCGGGAAAGCCCGGGGCGGGTGTCCCGTCCCCGGGCCGGTACTGCCGGAGAAAACGAAAGGAGAAGAGAACATGAAAAAAGGCAGAGCGATCATCCTGGCGGTGGCCCTGGCGCTCTCTTTTTCCGCGCTGCTGACTCTGACGGGCTGCGGCGGCAGGGAGAAGGACCTGGAGGACAGGCTGAACGAACTGGAGGACAAATTGGACGCGGTGACGGAGGCGGAGCCCACGGAGCCGCCGGAGGAAGAGCCCGCGGAGGCCCCGGAGGAACAGCCGGAGGAGCCGGCGGCGGAGGAGCCTACGGACGCCCCGGAGGAGCCGGAGCCGACCCAGGCGCCGGAGGAGGAAGCCCCGGCCGACGACGAGATCCGGCCGGAGATCCAGGAGGCCATCGACAGCTATGTGGAATTCTTTAGAGAATACGCGGAGTTTATGAAAAACTACGATTCCACGGACCTGAGCGCGTTGAGCGGCTATCTTTCCTTCATGCAGCAGTATACCGAGACCATGCAGAAGCTCGATGATATGGAAAATGAGGACCTGACGGACGCGGAGACCTACTACTTCGCGCAGGCGATGCTGCAGATCGATCAGCTGCTTTTGGAAGCGGTGAAATGAGATGCAGACCAAGACCCGGCGGGAGGGCTTTCCTCCCGCCGTGTTTTATGATATACTGAGGGCATGGATACATTTACGAAAAACTACATAGAAGCCCGGCGGCAGGTCATCGCCCTGGACTTCCCCAATCTGAACGATGCCCAGCGCCGGGCGGTCATGGCCACGGAGGGCCCGCTGCTGATCCTGGCGGGCGCCGGCAGCGGCAAGACCACGGTGCTCATCAACCGCATCGCCAACCTGATGAAATACGGCCGGGCCTCCGACTGCGATACGCTGCCCGCGGACGCGGACGAGGCCAAGCTGGAGGTGATGCGCCGGTACATCGCCGGGGAGAGGGCGCTGAAACGCCAGGCGGAGGAGGCCGCGGCCTTTGAGCCGGTGGAGCCCTGGCGCATCCTGGCCATCACCTTCACCAACAAAGCCGCCGGGGAGCTGAAGGAGCGGCTGCACAATATGCTGGGGCCGGCGGCGGAGGATATCTGGGCCCGGACGTTCCACTCCGCCTGCGTGCGCATCCTCCGGCGGGAGGCCCCCCTGCTGGGGTATCCGGAGAACTTCACCATCTATGACACCGCCGACCGCACGGCGGTGATGAAGCGGCTTTTGAAGGACCAGAACAAGGACGAAAAGCTCTATCCCCCCAAGTGGGTGCTGGACGTGATCGACCGGGCCAGGAACAAGCTCCAGGACCCGGACCAGTTCGCCCAGGCGGCGGAGAAGAGCGGGGACTTCCGGCTCCAGGGGGCGGCGGAGCTGTACAAAGCCTATGCCAAGCGGCTCATGGAGGCCGGGGCCATGGACTTTGACGACCTGCTGTATAACACCGTGCAGGTGCTCCGGCAGTTCGAGGATGTGCGCCAGCGCTATCAGCGGCAGTTCCGGTACGTGCTCATCGACGAGTACCAGGACACCAACAACCTCCAGTATATGATGGCCACCCTCCTGGCGGGGGCCCACAGGAACATCTGCGTGGTGGGGGACGACGATCAGTCCATCTACGCCTTCCGGGGCGCCACCATCGAGAACATCCTCACCTTCGAGGACCAGTACGATCACGCCCGGTCCATCCGCCTGGAACAGAACTACCGCTCCACCGGGCATATCCTGGCCGCCGCCAACGGGGTGGTGGCCAACAACAAGGGCCGCAAGGGGAAGAACCTGTGGACCAACGCCGGGGACGGGGAGCGGATCACCCTTTACGTGGCAAAAAACGAGGAGGACGAGGCCCAGTATGTGGTCCGCCAGGTCCTGCGGGCGGTGGACGAGGGGGACAACCTTAGGGACCACGCGGTGCTCTACCGGCTGAACGCCCAGTCCCGGGCGCTGGAGCAGGCGTTTTTGCGCCACGGCATCCGGCCCCGGATCGTGAAGGGCAATCCCTTCTTCGAGCGGGCGGAGATCAAGGACATGATGGCCTATTTCTTCGTGCTGCTCAATCCGGCGGACGACCTGCGCCTGACCCGGATCATCAACGTCCCGCCCCGGGGCATCGGCGCCACCACCGTGGAGCGGGCCCAGCAGCTGGCCGCGGACAACGGCCTGCCCCTGTTCACGGTACTGTCCATGGCGGACGCCTTCCCGGAGCTCAGCCGGGCGGCGGAGAAGCTCAAGGCCTTCGTGGGGATGATGAACGGCCTGTCGGCCCTGACCCAGACCGGCTCGCTGGAGGAGCTTTACGACGGGGTGCTGGAGGCCACCGGCTACGCCCGGATGCTGGAGGCGGTCCATACCGACGAGAGCATGAACCGGCTGGAGAACGTGAAGGAGCTGAAGAGCTTCATCGCCACCCATGTGTCCCAGACCGGGGACGATACCCTGGCCGGCTTTTTGGACGAGGTGAGCCTGTATACGGACCTACAGGGCATGGACATGGACGAGAACACCGTCACCCTGATGACCATCCACTCCGCCAAGGGCCTGGAATTCCCCACCGTGTTCATCGTGGGCATGGAGGAGGGGGTGTTCCCCTCTCTGCAGGCCATCGGCGAGAGCGAACAGATGGAGGAGGAGCGGCGTCTGGCCTATGTGGCCATCACCCGGGCCAAGCGGCGGCTTTACATCACCAGCGCCCGCCAGCGGATGGTCTACGGCCAGACGGCCCCGCACCGGGTCAGCCGGTTCGTGGACGAGATCCCTCCGGAGCATATCGACCGGCCCTATTCGGACCTGAAGCCCCAGGCCGGCTGGTTCGACTTCGAGGACGTGCCCGACGGGCCGGCGGCGCCCCGCCCCTGGGAGCGGCGGAGCGCCTCCCGGCCCAGGACGGTCCTAGCCCCGCCGGGGAGGGCCCCGGCCCAGCCGGCGGCCCGGTTCGCCGTGGGGGACCGGGTGGAGCACAGCGCCTTCCACAAGGGCACCATCGTGAAGATGACCCCTATGGGAGGGGATCATCTGGTGGAGATCCAATTCGACGCCGCGGGGCTGAAACGGCTGATGCTGAAGGCCGCGTCCCGGTATCTGAAGAAGCTGTGACCCGGCGTTCCGGCGCCGCCGGCCCTCGCTTGACACGCCGGAGGACCCATGATATACTGAACATATCGGTGGTGTAAAATAGATCTGTCTGCGCAAACGGCCATGGGAGGTGCGTGTATGAGCCTGGAAATGAAACTGGCGGTCATCATGGGCGCGGTGGCCATAGGGATCGCGGTGGCCATCTCGCTTGCCAACGGCGGACGGTACGAGCGAAGCAAGAACCAGTACAAGCAGTGGCGGGTCACCGGCAAGGGACTGATGCAGGACTACGACAAGCAAAACAGGGACATCGACAAATACTCCCGTTAAAAAAACAACCGGACCGCCCGAGGCGGTCCGGTTGCTTTTTCGGCGTACGGACGATATACTATTGTTCGGCGCCGGCGGCGAGAGCCCGGCGGTGGGCGTCGGGATCGGCGGGGACAGGCTGGCCGTGGACGGCGATATATGCCTGGATGCAGGAGAAACTCTCGTCAGAGATGTCGTGTTCCATCTTGCAGGCGTCTTTATAGGCGGTGTCCCGCCCCACGCCGAGGCTCATGAGGATGGCGGCGATGGTTTCGTGGCGTTCGTATATACGCTTGGCGATGGCCAGGCCCTTTTCCTCCAGATAGAGCAGCCGGTCTCCATCCCGGCGGATGTAGCCGTTTTCTTCCAGCTGCTTCATGGCAACGCTCACCGAGGGCTTGGAGTAGCCCAGGGCGTTGGCGATGTCGATTGACCGGACGGAGCCCTTTTCCTGGGTCTGCATATATATGGCTTCCAGGTAATCCTCCGCAGACTCGTGGATATTCACACGATCGCCTCCTTGATAATTGTGTAAACGCTATTCTAGCATAACACTTTGAAAAAAACAACCCACAGGTGACGAAATGATACATATACCGGCCTATGTGGACAAATTGCTGACCGCCCTCCGGGAGGCGGGCTTTGCCGCCTTCCCGGTGGGGGGCTGCGTGCGGGACGGGCTGATGGGCCGCGAGCCCTCGGACTGGGACCTGGGCACCGCCGCGCGGCCGGAGCAGGTGAAGGCGGCGCTGTCGGGATACCGGCTGGTGGAAACGGGGCTGAAGCACGGCACCGTCACCGCCCTCACCTCCGGCGGCCCGGTGGAGATCACCACCTTCCGCACCGACGGCGCGTACCGGGACGGGCGTCACCCGGACCGGGTGGCCTTCGTGCCGCGGCTGGAGGAGGATCTGGCCCGGCGGGACTTCACGGTGAACGCCATGGCCCTGGACCCGGCGGGACAGGTCATCGACCTGTACGGCGGCCGGGAGGATCTGGAGGCGGGGCTGATCCGCTGCGTAGGCGATCCGGCCGTCCGGTTCGGAGAGGACGCGCTGCGCATCCTGCGGGCGCTGCGGTTCGCTTCTCAGCTGGATTTCGACATCGAACCGGCCACGGCCCGGAGCCTGCTCCGGGGCCGGGCCATGCTGGACCGGGTCTCCCGGGAGCGGGTGTTTTCGGAGCTGACCAGGCTGCTCACCGGCCCGGGGGCCGGCCGGGTGCTGCGGGAATACGGAGAGGCGGTCTTCCAGGTGATCCCGGAGCTGGCCCCCCAGGCGGGATTCGATCAGAAAAATCCCAACCACATCCACGACGTATGGACCCACACCACCATGGCGGTGGACGCCGTGGCGGCCGATCCGGTCCTGCGGCTGACCATGCTGCTGCACGATGTGGGAAAGCCGACGACCTTTTTCACGGATGAGGCGGGCGTGGGGCACTTTTACGGCCACGGGGAGGCCGGCGCGGAGATGGCGGACGGCATATTGCGGCGGCTGCGGTGCGATACCGCCGCCCGGGAGCGGGTGTGTCTGCTGATACGAAACCACGACATCAAGCCGCCCAAAACGCCCAGGGCCGCGCGGCGGCTGCTGGCACGGCTGGGCGAGGACGCGGCACGGCAGCTCGTCGCCTGCTGGCGGGCGGACAACGCCGACAGGCCGGCGGCGGTGCGGGAGCGGAACCTGGCCCTGATCGACGAGTGGGAAAAGCTGCTGGCGGAGGCGCTGGCGGGACCGGCGCCGTGCTTTTCCGTGAAGAGCCTGGCGGTGAACGGCCGGGACATCATGGCCCTGGGGGTGCCGGAGGGGCCGGCGGTGGGCCGGGTCCTGGCCCGGCTGCTGGAGCTGGTGCTGGACGGCGAGGCGGAGAACAGCCGGCAGGCGCTGCTGGAAAAAGCGGAGAGCCTGCCGGAATCCTGTTGCAAATCCCGCGAAACGGATGTATAGTTATGCCAATATCATTTTTCAAGGAGATGGATCATTCTTGAACGTTAAGATCACCGCGGACAGCACCTGTGACCTGACGGAGGAGCTGGTGGCGGAGAGGAACATCACCGTCGTGCCTCTGACGGTGAGCTGCGCCGGGGAGAGCTATAAGGACGGCACGGAGATCACCCCGGACGTGCTCTACGAGAAGATCGCCGCCTCCGGTCAGCTGGCCCAGACCTCGGCGGTGAACGTGCAGGACTATCTGGACCTGTTTGGGGCGCTTTTGAAGGAATACGACGCCATCGTCCACTTCACCATCAGCTCCGATATGTCCGCCTGTTACCAGAACGCCTGCATCGCTGCGGCGGAGCTGGGGAACGTGTACGTGGTGGACAGCCGGAACCTGTCCACGGGCATCGGCCATCTGGTGCTGGACGCCTGCG